>NZ_CALHWC010000133.1 GCF_938036805.1 uncultured Streptococcus sp. | reverse complement strand
CTTCCTTTAATTCGGGAGAATAGTAACGATTCTTTCCTTTTTTTGCGATCTCTATTCCATAACGATCAATCAATTTAATCATGTACTGAAGATTAGAAATGTTTATCCCAAATTGATTTGAAAGCTGTCTAAAGGTCTCTCCTTGCTTTCTCAATTCATATATTTGAACTTTATCTTCATAAGTTAATTTCATAAAAATAACACCCCAAATGTTAGATTTTTTCTGTCTAACTTTTGGGGTGCAGCTCATTTAACAGCTTGTGTTGAGCAATATTTTTCTTTGGATAGGGCGGTTAGAGTCTATCAATATGGCGATAAGTATATTTTCGCAGGAGATGGTCGTCATAGAGTGCGTATAGCTCAAGAATTGGAACTCGATATTCCTGTTATTATAACTAAGATTACTCAATAACAAAAGGTGGAGGAGGCTTAATTTAATGTTAGATACAAATGAATTGCAGAATGCAGCACAAGCATTACAAATTTATATTGAAGATGTTCAAGATAACATCAAGGTTATGAATAATGCTATATTTGACTGTATTGATAATATGGGTAGTGATCAGTATAGTGAAAAGGCAGCCGATCAGCTTCAAGAATGCATTAAGGGAATAACAGCTAGTGTTATTGAAGCGCAGATACTACATGGAAAAATTTTGAGAAAAATCGAAGAGATTGAAGAATCTCAAAATATACTTTGACAGTACAGGAGGGTTTATATGGCAAGGATAGAGGCAACCAAAATGGGTGCTGAGACATTGAAAAAGTTAGCATCTGATTTAAAAAACAGCAATAATAATTTGGAAATATGTAGCAATACATTGAGAAGTTCAATATCAGGTTTAGATAACTTAGGAGATTTTTCTGGTCAAATAATGGATATTGTAGAACAAATAGCAGTATCTCAATCGCAAGGGAGTGAAGCTGTGGAACAACTCTGTAGTAGGTTAAACACATTAGCGACTAAGATAGAGTCTATTTGTAGTTCATTATAGAAATTGGGAGAGAAATATAGTGGAACCTATAACAAATAGTATTATCAAAGAAAAATTTAGGTTGTATAATGATGATGTAGCTACAATGAAAGAGAGAGAGATCCATGATCAACTAGAGCGTGAAATTAAAATGCTTTATAAAAAGAGTATCCCACCAGTAGGAGACTATCTAGTGAGGGGTGCTATTCTTGGATATTTTATAGCAATCTTTATTGGACTTGCAAATCAATCTCTTAGTGCTTTCGGAATAGCATGGTTTTTTTCTCTAGTTGGTGGTGTAGTTATCTGGGGATTTAAATATGTTTCAATAATAGAATACAACAAATCCATTGAAGAAAAAAAATTAGTGTTAAATCGCAAAGCGCAAGAGGACATAAGAAAGGTCCATGAGGATTCTGATCGAAAAACTCATGAAGAAATTGATAATTACGACAGGGAGGTGAAAATATACTTTAGGAAAATCAAGAATAACAGAAAAAGTCTTGAACGGATGGTGGACTTTGCATGTAATATCTTTGATTCTGCTCTTGTAGATGCTACCAAGATGGCATCTAATGCTGAGAGGTTCATTAAAGTCGATTTTAAGTATACTGTTTCTATGACTAACATAGTTTATGAAACGAGCGTAGGTCACTCAATAATATATGATATGAAATCTCATCGTTATAGGAATCTTGATAAAGATACTGAGTGTGAAGCACTAGCCGCAGCTTTAAGGAAAATGATTGGTGATTATATACTAAAGAAATATGTCTCAAGGCAGGTACAATTGATGTATGGGAATAACGATGCAAATGTTATACTTCATTTTGAAATGCCCAATACTAATTTTGTTCCAGCGACAGTCATTATATGACAAATACACTTTTTAGTTATTACGGAGGTTAAAAGTAATGAATCATTTTGAGTCAGGAAAAGTTATAAATACTAATTTTGGCGTTCCTATCACAATAGAGTCCTTTATAGCCGGTGGAGGACAAGGTGATGTGTATAAAGTAACTTATGACGGAAAGAAGAAAGCCCTTAAATGGTACAAACCAGGAGCATTAGCAGATCCTGATGCATTCTATGAAAATCTTGAGAAAAATGTTAAAAAGGGCTCACCTGATAAGGCGTTCTTGTGGCCGCAAGCGATTACAGAAAAGACAGAGGGTTCCTTTGGATACATTATGGATTTGAGACCAGATGAATACCGTGAATTTACGGAAATCCTTGTTTCTTCTGGTGGAGGTGGTTTCTCTACGTTTAAAGCTGTTGTAGAAGCAGGAATTAGAATAGTTTCTGCGTTTCGTAGTCTTTATAAAATTGGCTATAGCTATCAGGACATGAATTCTGGTAACTTCTTCATCAACCCCAAAACTGGTGCTGTACTTATTTGTGATAATGATAATGTTGCTCCTAATGAAACATATACAGGAATTATTGGGACACCACAATATATGGCACCTGAGATTGTTATAGGAGAATCAAAACCAAATACTCATACGGATGAGTTTTCACTTGCTGTTGTTCTTTTCATGCTTCTATGTGCAAATCACCCTCTTGAAGGGAAACATTGGACAGTCCCATGTTTAACACCTGCTCTTGAAAAGAGATTGTACGGAAGCGACGCACTTTTCGTTTTTGATCCAAATGATGATTCAAATCGACCAGTAAAAGGAGTGCATAACAACGTTCTGAAAAGGTGGGACTTCTTACCTCAATATTTAAAAGATATTTTTATTACAGCATTCTCTCATGATGCAATAACCAATCCTAACAGAAGGGTTAAGTATTTGGATTGGTTGAAGGTGCTTATTCGTTTCCAAAGCGACATTGTTAGATGTCCATCTTGTGGTAATGAAATTTTCGTTATAAATGCTTCAGACACAAATTGTGATAAGTGTCAAAGACTTTTTGAGGTTAAAAATACTCTAAAACTATCAGACTACTCAATTACGGTTGCCAAAAACACAAGAATCTATAGGTGTCAGATAGAAGTTTGTAATGCAGAAGAAGCCCTTACTCCTGTTGCTCTTGTTGTAGCAAAGAAAGATAATCCTAATATTTTGGGGCTTAGAAATATGACAAATAGCACTTTAGTTGGAGTAACACCGAGTGGAAAGACAAATCAGGTGAAACCTGGTGAGGTTATTCCAATTAAGGCTGGAATAAGCGTTAAAGCTTTTGATGGAAAAATTGAAATTCAATAAATAGGAGGATAAACTTATGCCATTAGTCGGTGAAACAGAAGAAATCGCACGCAAACTACTTCCCATTATTTATGTACTAGATACATCTGGAAGCATGGAGGGCAGTCGTATTGCAGCAGTAAACGCAGCAATGAACGAGACGATGGAGGTTCTTAAAGATGTCTCCAATAAAAATCCCACTGCAGAATTGAAAATAGGTGTTCTCCAATTTTCAAGTGGACCTCAATGGGTGACGGATGAACTAGTTTTTATGGATGATTTTTACTGGAATGATTTGAAGGCTGGTGGGCTGACGGATTTTGGAAGTGCTTTGAATGAATTAAACAAGAAACTGTCAAGGGAATGGTATCTAGAAAGTCCAGTTGGACATAAAGTTCCAGTTATCATTTTTATGAGTGATGGAGAACCAACCGATGATTATGAATCAGCACTGAACAAAATTAAGAGTAACAATAAGTGGTTCCAAGTGGCTACTAAAATTGCCATTGCAGTAGGAGACGATGCAAATATTCAAGTTCTACAAAAGATAGCTGGCAATAAGGAGGCAGTTATTAAAGTTGACGATCTTGAATCTCTTAAAAAACTAATTAGAGTTGTATCTGTTACGGCTACTATGATTGGTAGTAAAAGTAGAACTGAGGATGATCAGACAGATAAAGTTATTTCTCAAATCAAACAAGACATGGGAGATGAAATTCAGGATACAAGCGAGCCGGAAATTAGCCAAGAGAATAACACTCAAGATTCATCAGATTCCTGGTCTGCGCAAGATGTAGATGATAGTGATCCTTGGGGAAATGGTTCTTGGGATTAGTAAATGGAGGTATAGGACATGTATGAACTAGTGCGTGCCTTGACTCAGGGTTCTGATCATATAAGACATGATATTCCTTGTGAGGACCATGGTCAGGTTTTTGAGTCAGAATCTTGTAAAATCTTTGCAGTAGCAGACGGACATGGTGATACAAATTGTCCAAGGAGTCAACTCGGTTCAAAATTTGCATGTGAGATTGCTATCTCTGAAATGAAGCTGTTCAGCACTGACATTATTGAGAATTCATGGGAGAAAAGGCTTATTTCTCTAGGTAAATATCAAGATTCCCTTATTCGTCAACTAATAACAAGCATTGTAGCCAAATGGACCACAGCAGTTAATGAAGAATTAGAAGAGAACCCTTTGTCGGATGAAGAGAAATCAGGATGTAAAAGGTACATTGATAGATATGATAGAGGAGAGAGACTTGAGCATATCTATGGTACGACTCTTATTGCAGGTTTACTGACTGAATCTTATCTTCTCTTAATACAACAAGGTGATGGGAGATGCGTTGTTTTTAATGCTGATGGAAGCACATCTCAGCCTATTCCTTGGGACGAAGATTGTTTTGCAAATGTCACAACATCACTTTGCGACCAGGATGTTATTCAGAAATTTAGATATCATGTAATTGACCTTTCTAAGAATCCAGTAATTGCTTGTTTGATGGGTAGTGATGGAGTTGAAGATTCGTTTTTCACCATGGAACTTATGGATTCCTTTTATCGTGATTTACTCGTCTACGCAAGTGAAAATGGAGTGGCAGGATTAAATAAACATCTGGATGAAGAATTACCAGAATTTAGTCGACAAGGTAGTGGTGATGATGTGACAATTTGTGGCATCGTAGATATTGATAAAGTAAAAGAGTTTATATCTACTTTCCAACGAGATAATGAGATTATTCGTAAGGAAAGTACATTAAAAGAAATAAATGATCGTTTAAAATCAATGAATGCTATGGGTAAGTTGGATGCTTTAAAATCTGACTATGAAAAAGCTGCAGAAACAGTAAGAAAATCTGAAGAAGATTATTCTAAAGCTGTAGAAAAGTACGATTCTTATACTTCAGATTTTCAACAATTTAATCAGGATGAAGCAGAAGGATCTGAAAAAGCCAAAGTATTTGTTAGGATTCTAGAGGTAATCTTATCAGGAAAACGTGTTGAGACTTTGAAAAATAAAATTACTGAATTAAAAATAGAAGTTGAACAAGCAAAGCAAAATCTTGATTTAGCACGTGGAAATTTAGCTCCGGTAGAAAAAGAATATCATGATTTTTTGGAGAAAAAAATAGTGTATGAGAAGAAAAAAGAAACTATAGAAGTACAACTAGCTGAACTTAGAGATTCAGAACAGTAACGATGTTTCTATAACAGTTTTTAGTTTACTCGTACTTTAATTTGCATGATAAAGGACTGAAATTAATATGGAAGCTAGTGTTTTGGTTATGAAGTGTGGCTTATCAAGAAACACATTCGGAGTTCGAATTCAAAAAATGAGGGATGGTGATTGGTATAGAACATGGGCTTTTAAACTTAACGATAAGTTAGCAAAGAGGGAAGGGTATGAGTTACAATCAATCTCAGGAAGTTTAATTGCAACAGAAGATTTCCCTGGTTGCCCGTATTGTGGAGCTCATAGTTTTTATCAATGTGGCAATTGTAATAAGATTGTATGCTGGGATACTAAAGATACTTTATTGACTTGTCCGTGGTGTAATAATAGTTGTGATACTATGGTTCAAGTAGAGCAGTTCTCAGTTGATGGTAATGAGTTTTAATTGTTTATAATAATACTTATTCAAATGGTTTTAAAAGATAATTTCTGTAATTCTGTTAATATCCTAGACATGTTTTGAGCTAAATATTAGGGGTCTAGCGACCTACGGTTGCTAGACCCCTTTTACAGTAATGGTAAAAACTTTGCCTTTACTGTAAAGGGTGCCTTATATTTAATCCTTTTGTTTTTAAATCTTGGGAAGTATTACTAAAGCAACTGTTGGAATCTTGATGCAGTTTTGTGTATAACTATGATGATACTCGTTAAGCAGATAATTATATAAAGTTACAGTTACTTTTTTCGGAGGTTGAATGTGTTTCCTGAATATGTAAAGTTTTACTATGAAAAGATACCAAAAGTACAAAAAGATATTTATATACAAATGTATAGAGGCTTTCGGGAACATAAACAAAAATTTAATATAAAGGCTGATACAAATATCATAAGTCCAGAGGATTTACAATATATATTTAGATGCCTTTATAATGATACGCCATCCTTCTATTTTGTTGATATTTCAAAGATTGAATTTATCAAGACCCCAACAGGTTATGTCTTTATTAATAACTTCATTTACTCTGAGAAGGAAATTTTAAAGTACAATAAAGCAATTCTTGATGGACTTCAGATTTTCAAAAAACGTTATATTAAGAGTGGCATGACTGATTATGAAAAAGAATTGGTTATTCATGATTATTTAGTTAGAACAATTACCTACGACCATGAATCAATTAGTCCAAACGAAAATGAAGTTCAAAATCGTGAAATATATAATGTCTTGGGACCATTATTACGTAAAAAGGCAGTATGTTGGGGCATTGCATGTGCCTTCAAACTTATTTGTGACTATTGCCGAATCAAGTGCTTTGTAATTTTGGGAAGAGCCTTGCAGAATAATCCCGGTGACTCTGGCCACGCATGGAACATAGTAAGATTAGATGACGAAAATTATCATGTAGATGTTACTTGGGATATAAAGAAAAAAGGTGATATTTCATTTATCTATGATTATTTAAATCTAAATGATCATTTGATAAAGTTAAATCATACATGGGATGACGAGTTATATCCCTTATGCAAAGCTCTTACATATAACTACTATTATAGAAATAAGTTATATGTAAAAGATTTAGAACAAATACCAGACTATATAAGAAGAAGCATATTGTCAGGATTAAAGTACATTACTTTTAAATTTGTAAATCGTATCCCTGAAGAAAATAAAATTAGAGAAATGATAGAAGTGGGTATGAAAAAAGCTCGTTATTATAATTCATACTATTGGTTAGTAGATGCAGAGACACATAACATATATATTGAATTACGTTAGAAGAAAAAGTTGTTAAACAATAATCATATGAAGCTGTTTAAAGATATAAATGTGTTTGAAGATTCAAAATATTTTTATTCCTGAGATAATATTCTTGATGTACAGTATGCACTTGCTAAAAGCATACATTTTTTGTGGGAGGAATTTATAGATGAAATGTAGTAAGTGTGGTAACGATTTAAGAATAGAAAGTGATAGTGTTGAAAAAGGGAAGTACTGTTCTTCTTGTGAAAAACATGACTTTCCTAAAAGTAATTCTATTGAGGAGGTGCTACGATGGATTGTCCAAAATAGAGGAGTTGAAGTATTTCAAAATAGTGGTGTAATCAATGCTATTCTTTCTGATCTTGCCCCGAAAGATGAAAAAGGTCGGATAAAAATAAAGAATGCACTTGCTGTTGGAGCAGGTGAATATTTTCACGGTATTGTGCAGCGAGGTACTTTGAACGAAGTTTCTCGTAAACAATTTTTGTCTGCTTTATCATCTAATGGTTTTACTATAGAATTTTGTAATTTTATCTTTGATGTCTTTGCATATTCTATTAATCAAAGTGTGGCAGTGCAGGAACAAGAAATCTCTAAAATCTCAGCTAATGATTATTATAAGAACATTATTTGGTTACTTCGAATGATTATAAATAATTGTTAGTTCTTGAATAATGCATTCAAGTAAACATTTTTGTAGGAGGAATTATAGATGAAATGTAGTAAATGTGGTAACGACTTAGGAATAGAAAGTAATGGTGCTGAGAAAGGGAAGTACTGTTCTTCTTGTGAAAAACATGATTTTCCTAAAAGTAATTCTATTGAGGAGGTGCTACGATGGATTGTCCAAAATAGAGGAGTTGAAGTATTTCAAAATAGTGGTGTAATCAATGCTATTCTTTCTGATCTTGCCCCGAAAGATGAAAAAGGTCGGATAAAAATAAAGAATGCACTTGCTGTTGGAGCAGGTGAATATTTTCACGGTATTGTGCAGCGAGGTACTTTGAACGAAGTTTCTCGTAAACAATTTTTGTCTGCTTTATCATCTAATGGTTTTACTATAGAATTTTGTAATTTTATCTTTGATGTCTTTGCATATTCTATTAATCAAAGTGTGGCAGTGCAGGAACAAGAAACCTCTAAAACCTCAGCTAACGATACTCATAAGAATATTATTACGAATACTCAGCAAAATAGTAAAAAGGTTTCACATAATATCAAGTCTGATGCAAGAAGAGACAAGGAAGAAGAAATTGTAAAAGGGGAATTAATCTCAAATGGGAAGCTTTACGAAGGAGTGTTTCTTAAGGAAGATAAAACTGGAAAAGGGAAAATGACTTCCGCAATCGGTATAATTTACGAAGGTGAGTTCCTAGAGGGCTATCTTAATGGGAAGGGAAAAATGACTTATCCGAATGGAGCAGTCTACGAGGGAAAATTCCAAAAAGGACAAAAGACAGGAAAAGGGAAGCTAATTTTCTCAAGCGGTAAAATTTATGAAGGGCAACTTTTGAATATATGTCCTAACGGTAAAGGCAAAATGATTTGGCCTGATGGAAGAGTTTATGAAGGCGATTTTGTTAATGGTAATAGAGAAGGAAGGGGGAGAGAGACTACTAAGAAAGGCACGGTTTATGAGGGTGACTGGTTATCAGATGAAGCAAATGGTAAAGGAAAATATATTTGGCCTGATGGGAGTGTTTATGAAGGCGACTTTGTTAATGGCAATAGTGAGGGTAAGGGGAAACAAATATGGTCTGATGGAAGAGTTTATGAAGGCGACTGGTTACAAGATAAACGCACAGGCAAAGGTAAATTTACTTGGCCAGACGTAGGTAACTATGAAGGCGATTGGTTAGATGGTAAAATGACAGGAAAAGGCAAGTTTACTTTTGCGAGTGGAAATATTTATGAGGGTGATTTTACTGATAATCAGTATAATGGTAAAGGGAAATTTATCTCTTTAGATGGAGAAATATATGAAGGATTTTATCAGAATAACAAGCGCCAGGGGACAGGCATTTTAATTAAAGGTGATGGAAAGTGTTATTCACAGATCTATTCTCAAGATAAACTTTTAGAAAGCAGAGAATTAGGATTTCGTAATAGGAGTGAAGTATGTCCATGTGGATCTGGGAAAATGTATAAGAATTGTCATGAAAGACGATTATAAAAAAGTAGTTCTATAGAAGGTGTCTCTGATGTCAAGTTTCACCATGTATTTAATGAGTATTTTTTCTAAATCTTTTAAGACTTTAGAATAGTAAAAGCCTTGAGAACAAGGCTTTTTACTATGTACCCAAACAACACCTTGCATTCATTTTTTTAAAGTGATATACTAGGACTAGGTTTTGAAATCGTTTGCATAAAGTTGCGATGAGTTTATAAGAAGAAATCTAGGAGAGAAAATATGGAATTGTCAGCTATTTATCACAGGCCAGAGTCGGAGTATGCTTATCTTTACAAAGATAAGACAATGCACATTCGCATTCGAACGAAAAGGGGAGATATCGAAGGTATAGCTTTGCACTATGGAGATCCTTTTATCTTTATGGAGGATCATTATGAGGACAGCAAGGAAATGGTCAAAGTCACCTCCGATGCTTTGTTTGATTATTGGCAGGTGGAGGTTTCAGTCGGCTATGCGCGACTTCAGTATCTCTTTGAGATTAAGGATAAGCAAGGCCAGACTATCTTGTATGGCGATAAGGGTTGTGTTGAAAACACGCTAGAAAACCTTCATTACGAAGGGAATGGCTTTAAACTTCCGTATATTCATGAGATTGATGCTTGCCATGTACCTGACTGGGTAGCAGATACGGTTTGGTACCAAATTTTCCCAGAACGCTTTTCCAATGGAAACCCTGAGATTTCACCTGAAGGTGCGCTAGCTTGGAATTCGTCAATCACGCCTAAAAGTGAGGATTTCTTTGGTGGTGATTTACAGGGAATTATTGACCATCTGGATTACTTGCAAGACTTGGGCATTACAGGCCTTTATCTCTGTCCAATCTTTGAATCCCCGAGCAATCACAAGTACAATACGACGGATTATTTCGAAATTGACCGTCATTTTGGAGGCAAGGAGACCTTCCGTCAACTGGTGGACCAAGCCCATCAGAGAGGTATGAAGATCATGCTGGACGCTGTTTTCAACCATATCGGGGACCAATCTCTACAGTGGCAGGATGTTCTCAAATATGGTGAAGATTCCGTTTACAAAGACTGGTTCCATGTTCAAGAGTTCCCAGTAACCAAGGATAAGCTGGAAAATCCAAGAAAGCTCCCTTATCATACCTTTGCCTTTGCCAGTTATATGCCTAAGCTCAATACGGCAAATTCTCAAGTGAGAGACTATTTGTTGAGCGTTGCGACCTACTGGATTGAAGAGTTTGATATCGATGCTTGGCGCTTGGATGTGGCTAATGAAGTCGATCACCAATTTTGGAGAGATTTCAGTAAGGCTGTCTTGGCTAAAAAACCTGATCTTTATATTCTTGGGGAAGTCTGGCACACTTCCCAGCCTTGGCTAAATGGCGATGAGTTCCATGCAGTCATGAACTATCCTCTCTCTGATAGTATCAAGGATTATTTCTTGCGTGGGGTTAAGAAGACCAGCCAATTCATTGATGAGATTAATGGTCAGTCTATGTATTATAGAAAGCAGATTTCGGAAGTGATGTTCAATCTTCTGGATTCGCACGATACGGAGCGCATTCTAGCTACTGCCAAAGGTGATACACAGCTTGTTAAGTCTGCCTTAGCCTGCCTCTTTTTACAAAGGGGAACACCGTGTTTCTACTATGGAACCGAGCTAGAGTTAGACGGCGGGCCAGATCCAGATTGTCGTCGTGTTATGCCTTGGGAACGTGTTTCCAGTGACAATGACATGCTCGATTTCATGAAGAAATTGATTCGGCTTCGTAAGAGTGTTTCAGACATTATCCAGCATGGGAAACACAGTCTAGAAGAGATCAAGCCTGATGTGCTGTCTCTGGAATGGGATTATGATGGTCAAAAGGTCCGAGCAATTTTTAACCAATCAGTAGAAAATTATCTTGTAGAGAGTGATTCTGTAACTTTAGCAAGTCATTGCCAAATATCGGACGGGCAGCTTCATATCTTACCAAAAGGCTTTGCGATTTTTGTGGAAGATTTGCAAACTGAAGAAAATTAATTTTTGGAAATTTGACTTAAGTATTTTGTCAGGGTTACTCAAATTTCAAAAACCCAATCTAAGAGCAGTCTATTTAAGAAGAGCAAGTAACTTATTAGAAAAGAGGAGTTCAGAATGGAATTAAAAGATTCTACTGAAAAAGAGCAGGAGCAGATCAAAGAGGGGCTTAGTACAGCTGTTATTAGTGATAAGGAAGCGGCAAAAAAGATTTTGGCTCTGGTGCCACAAGAATGGCTTAAGCGAATTCCCTTCCTTGTTAGAGGGCATGCTACGACCAAGACGGTTGAGCGAGTTGCCAAGCAATACCCAGAACTCTATGCTGTGGCTAAGCAAGCAGGGGAACTTCCTGAAAAGGAGCGTGAGGAATTGCGCGCCATCATGACAGCTATCTTCGAAGAAAAGATGAACAAGCACAAGATTAAGTAGACTTACCAGTTTAGAGCGAGTCCCTTCTTTAAGTTGGCTATTCTAGATTATTCATCTATTCATAAATCAAAGTGACTGCACTTTTATCAACTGCAGTCATTTATTATGGCTTAAGGAAGTTTCTATCCAAGATATATTTTTCCTTTCTGTTTTTCAGTATTTCTTGATATAATAACAAGAGGAATTATTTGAAGATGAATATAGGAAAATGTAAAAAGGACGAAAGAATGAAAAAAGTAAAAAAGATTATGTTGATGAGTGCCTGCACTTTGGCAATTCTTGGCTTAGCTGCATGTGGGAAGGCAGAAAAGCAATCAAACGGCAGTCAAGAGAATCCAACAGTTGGTCAGACTAGCTCGGAAAAATACCCATGGAAGGCGACTTATTCAAATCTAAATAGTCAAAAGAGTGTCGAAGAAGTTAAGAGTCTATTAGCTGCCGACTTGGATAAAGATAGTGTAGATAACTTTGTCAATCTAGTCAATGACTACAATGGACTTGTTGGCTCTACTGGATTAACGGGCGATTTCACTAAATTTACCAAAACCGAATATGATGTAGAAAAAATCAATCCTCTCTGGCAGGCAAAGAAGGGCGATTTTATCGGGACAAATTGCCGGATTAATACTTATACCTTGCTGAAAAATAGCATCGACATCCCTCAAATAGAAAAAGATGACGAACTCTTGTTCATAGATAATGACTCGATTGACAAGGGCAAGCTCTTTGATGCCAAGGATAAGGAAGAATTTAATATCCTGTTTTCAAGAGTCAAGACTGAAGCGACTCAAGATGTAAAAGTCCATGCTAAGAAGATGGAGGAATACTTCAAGCAGTTCAAGTTTAACGAAAAGGCTCGGATGCTTTCTGTCATCGTCCACGACAATCTTGACGGTGATTCTCTCTTTGTAGGGCATGTCGGCGTCTTGGTTCCAGATAAAGATGGCTATCTGTTTGTCGAAAAGCTGACCTTTGAAGAGCCATATCAGGCCATCAAGTTTGCGACCAAGGAAGATGTCTACAAATACTTGCAGACAAAATATAAAGACTACACAGGGGAAGGACTGGCCAAGCCCTTTATCATGGATAATGATAAGTGGGTAGAGGGGAAATAGAATTTCGAGCTAGTTAAGGGAAGGACATAAAAATGGATAAAAAACAGACATATTTTTCGATTGCCCTTGTTCTTATCGGTTTTCTACTTGTGGAATCAAGTATTTATATCATACCCTATATTGAAGGATTAAAAGAATTAGAAATAGCTGTTTTTGTAAGTGGAATTCTTACTTTACTAGGTGTCATCATCTTATTAGCAAAGACTAAGAGGCATAATGATTAAAGAGCAGTACTTACAAATAAAAGATTTAGAAATTATTTTATTGGAATTTATTGGTCATAAAATAGAGGAATTGTCCGTCTTCAAAGCATTATCTGAGAATTTGAACTATCTTAATAGAGAAAAGCTAGATATGGTTGATTCATCCGAAATTCATGATAGCGAAGGTCTTACTATTGTAGACTTGCAGCAGAATGGTAGGGAATTGTTTATTCGCTTTGAAATGGACCTTCAACTAATGGGCTGGGCATCTGCTAGAAATGACTATACAGCCTATATCCAAGGGAGTCTTGTTGGAAGTTGTCGAGTTGACTTGAAAGCAAAGCTTGTTTTTTCTGGCAAGAATATAAATGTTCTCGCTAAAGCTCAATTATTGGAATATGGCGAAAGATTGATTTCGGAGTTAGAACTCCACTACCAAGATATTGAAGGTTCTGAACGCGCTGGCTGATGAAACATTCTTAAATGAATAAGCGATAATTGCCTAAATGATCAGTCCCGTGACTAGGATTAGTCGGGATTATAGATAAAATTCTTTTCAATAAAGTTAAAAATATGCCCTTATGGACAAGAAAGGAGTCAGTTATGACAAATGAACTGAACAAAGAAATTTTTATGAGCATGGTTGAACTGCTTACAGAGGACAGCTCTGTCCGTTCTGCTATAGAAGCTTGTCTTGCCTCACCATGGGACTACTTTGATGAAAATCTTGAAAGGTATGACGATCGTGAGATAGAAGATGACGAAGCGGAAGATACCATCGTTTGGCTAGGAATTGTGGATGAGTTAATTGAGAGTGGTGACGCCATTGAACTGGATTGGAATTCAATATTAGAAGACTTCACCTATTTCATGAAAGAATTGGCAGAGCAAAAGAGTATCCCACTGCAAGATGAGTGGCTAGATGAAGATGGAGACATTCCATCATGGTGCAAGGTTTTGGATGAAAAATGGGAGGAAGCAGGCTACTGCCTCGGAGCAATGGACATCGACAGTGACAGCTATGTCATCTTTGTCTGCCGCAGGGAGACTTTGACTGAACTGACTCAATTAGGTCAAAAGGTTGGTTTCCGTTTTGATTTTGCGAAGAATATGTAAAATATCATGCTTAAAAGGGTGAACCAAGCCTGATGATACAAAGGAAGCCTGAGACGGCTGGGGAAATCATCCCGCTAGTTCAGCTTTCCTTTTTGTTTAGTCATAGATGGATGTAGCAGATGAAGCAGATTGCTTCGTCTTTTTTTCTTTTTGTGTTAAGCTAAGATTAGCAAACTGAAAGGGTTCTCGGATGTATCTAGCAGACTTAATGGAAAAGAGTGAAGCGGGGCAGTTTATTGTCCTGTCTTATTTAC
>NZ_CALHWC010000132.1 GCF_938036805.1 uncultured Streptococcus sp. | reverse complement strand
TCCAGAAAATCTGCTGACAAGGCTCTCGCAATCGTTGATTTTCCCGCTCCCATGAAGCCAAGTAAAATCTTAGCCATTCACCAAGCCCTCCAAGTCTGAGAAGAAGCTAGGATAGCTGGTATTGATAGCCTCTGCCCGCTCCAGCTCCACCTCTCCATCCGAAACTAATAGAGCCGCAATGGCTGCCATCATTCCAATACGATGATCGCCGAATGTATTGATGGTTGCACCATGAAGAGGCGTTTTTCCATCGATAATCATGCCATCTGCTGTGGGAGTTATAGCTGCTCCCATGCTATTTAAAGCATCTGCAACAACCTGAATCCGATCGGTTTCTTTGACCTTTAACTCCTCTGCATCTCGGATCACCGTTCTGCCCTCAGCTTGGGTAGCTAAAAGGGCAATAATCGGAAGCTCGTCTATCAAGCGCGGAATAATCTCTCCGCCAATCTCCGTTCCCTTCAGCTCAGAAGTCTCAACGGTAATCGTAGCGGATTTGGCCACCTCATCTATATTAGAAAGGGTCATCTTACCGCCCATTGCCTTGATAACATCAAGAATCCCTGTCCGAGTTTCATTGATTCCTACATTTTCAAGGACGATTTTGGACTGGGGCAGAATCAATCCTGCAACCAGCCAGAAGGCTGCGCTGGAGATATCACCAGGCACTCTCACTTCTTGCCCAGTAAAGGTCTGTCCACCCTGCACACGGATTTCCTTACCCTTAACATCAATCTGACCACCAAATTGGACAATCATATCCTCTGTATGGTTGCGGGTGATTTCCTTTTCAATAATGACGGACTCGCCTTGTGCCTGTAAAGCCGCAAAAATCAAGGCTGATTTGACTTGAGCGGAAGCTACTGGCAGCTGGTAATGGATAGGCTTTAAATCTTTTCGGCCATGGATGTGAAGTGGCGGTAAATCTCGTTCTGTCTGACCCCAAATATCCACACCCATCTGACTAAGAGGCAGGGTTACCCGATCCATCGGACGTTTGGACAAACTATCATCCCCAAACATCTCTGCCGCAAAATCCTGACCTGCCAAGACACCTGAAATCAAGCGGATGGAGGTTCCTGAATTGCCCATATCTAATTTATTGTGTGGCGCCTTGAGGCCATCAAAACCAACACCGTAGATCTTAACAGTCTTTCCGTCATCTTCAATCTTGACGCCTAAATCACGAAAGACCTGCATTGTAGAAAGGACATCTTCACCTCGCAAAATATCGTGAACCACTGTAAGGCCCTTGGCCAAGCTCCCGAACATAATCGAACGGTGACTGATTGATTTGTCACCCGGTACACGGATACGACCATTCAGGCCTTTGGCCTTTGTTCTTAACTTCATAGATGCCCCTTTCAATTGCTACTAACTTCTATTTTATCATAAAAATAGCAATTTCTAAAAATTTATTGTATTCATTCCCACTTCTTAGTCATTTTTGCCTTTTCTACATGATAAAAGAGGCTGCGACAATCGTCTCTCAGCCTCCCTTTATTCCTTATCAAAACCACGAGAGTTCTAGATTCTTGCTCTAGTCAATCTCTGATTTAGCCATTATTTGTGTCCTAAATGCTTATCAATCTCATCCATAATCCGCCCCATGACATAGCTAATCTGCAGATTGCGACCAATCAAAATGGCCCAGAAAATAGCCATCAGATAGTTCTCAGACATGATTGCTTCATTAAAAAAATATGTTTCTAGGGCTGTAAAAGCCGCCATTACTATAAATTGTCGTCTATTCATTCTTCCATTATAGCATGAAAAACCATAAAAATCTAAATTCAATCATCTTGCACGGTGATTTTTTCCGCTAGAAAATCAAAGCCTTCCGGTATCCAGCTTTCTTCCTGCTTTTCAGCTGCTTCTGCCTTATTACTACGACTTCTAGCTAAAAATTCTGCCCGAATTTGAGTCCAATCCTCGAGAGAAATAGCCAGAATATCTGGTGAAAAGCCAGCAGCATTGCTCAGCAGATTCCCAAACATGGTATTGAGATTTTCTCTTTTCATGGTCTGCTCAGCGTTGAAATGAGACTCAAATGCCAAAATAGCATGATTTTCATTGGCCGCGACTGGCTGCGAACCAATGAGCAGAGCCTTGTCCGCTCCTGCCAGACTCTCGATGATTTCACCCCAAGCATTTTGCAGCTTAGTCAAATTGCTGCGAGCCAATTCAGGATTTTCCACCGCTTCTTCCAAGATGGCATTGACCTTATTGCGGTCTACTCGATAGGTCTTAGTCTTCTGAGGTCGTGCCTCTGATTTCTTAGCTGCTTGAGCTGGCTGACTGCCAACATTGGCCAATTGCTGCTTGAGCTGCTGGATTTCCTGCTTGAGATTAGACAGTTCTTCTGCCAAGTTGTCAGGGATCTGGTCCAAACCTGCTTTTTCCTCAGCCAGTCGAATGGTCATCATTTCTGTATAAATCTTAGGTTGCAGGCTATTCTTGATATCTGCTAGACTCTTGGTCGCTATCTCAATCATGGCAAAGAGAGTCTCCTGCGGTGTCTTGAGATTTTCCAAAAAGAGCTCGCTGGCATGATGATTTTCCCCGCCAGTTTTGACAATAATCAAGTCGCGCAGATATTGCAGGAGGTCCGTTACGAAGCGGGCCATGTTTTTACCACTATCAAAAATCAGATTGAGATTGTCTAAGGCTGTGACTGCGTCATGCGCAATCAAGGCTGCTACATAAGCATCTAAAGCTCCCAAGCTGATCGAGCCAGTGATTTCCTCAGCAATGTCCGTAGTCAAACGATTTTCCTGAGTCAAGCTAAGAGCCTGATCGAGGATAGACAGGGCATCTCGCATACCGCCCTCGGCTCGACGGGCAATAATCTGCACACCTTCCTTCTCAAAGTCAATCCCTTCCTGTTCCAAAATCCACTCGATATGACCAATAATATCCTGCGTCTTGATAGACTTAAACTCAAAACGCTGGACGCGGGAAAGAATGGTTGCTGGAATCTTATGCAGCTCTGTCGTTGCTAGGATAAAGACCACATTTTCTGTCGGTTCTTCCAAGGTCTTGAGCAAGGCGTTAAAAGCTCCAGTCGAGAGCATATGCACCTCGTCAATGATATAGACCTTGTGCTTGGCCAGACTAGGCGCATAGGTAGACTTGTCCCGAATATCACGAATCTCATCTACCCCATTATTAGAAGCTGCGTCGATTTCTATAACATCTTCAAGGCTTCCCTCAGTAATAGCCTGGCAGATATAGCAGTCATTGCAGGGCTCACCGTCCTTTTGATTCGGACAGTTCATAGCCTTGGCAAAAATCTTGGCAACACTTGTCTTCCCTGTTCCACGCGGACCAGAAAAGAGATAGGCATGGCTGATTTTGCCTTGCTCCACAGCCTGACGCAGGGTGGTAGCTACTACCTGCTGCCCCACTAGCTGACCAAAGGTCTGACTGCGGTACTTTCGATATAAAGCTTGATACATTAGGCTTTTTCTCCAAACATTTCAAAATTCCAAGTCGTTTTTTCAAGCAAAATCTGAACAAACTTTTCTAGATATTCCTGATCTACCTTATCATAATCACCCGTCAAGGCTGAGTCCAAATCTAGCACTCCCAAAAGGTGGCCATCTTTTACCATGGGCACCACAATCTCGCTCTTAGCACGGCTATCACAAGAGATATAGTTGGCATGCTGGGTCACATCATCTACGATAATCGTCTGCTCTTTCTCAGCAGATTCCCCACAGACTCCCTTACCTAATGCAATGTGGACACAAGAAACGCCCCCTTGAAAGGGCCCCAAAATCAGCTCGTTCCCATCAAAAAGATAGAAACCAGTAAAAACCGAATTGGGCAGGGCTTGATTGAGCAGGGCGCTAGCATTAGAAAGATTGGCCAAAGCGTTGGTCTCACCCTCCAACAAGGCTTCCAGCTGAGCCAGTAATAGTTGATAATTTGAAATTTTTTCCCTTTTATTCATACTTTCTATTATATCAAAAAGCCCGTCCTACAGGAGAAAAAATAAAATTTTTTTATCTTCTTTTCTAGTCCGAGCTTCAAGTTGGAAAACATTTTCTTATTCTGATCGCTACAACGGATAGTCCTAAGCTTCATCTTTCCTGCTCAAAATATAAGAGGCTGAGATTATTCATCCCAGCCCCTGATGCTATAGAAACACAAAACATGCTCAACTCATCTTTTTACAGCCACCCCATAAAGCGGATAAGGTACATATTTAGTCGTACCTGACGCGAATAGTAGTAATTTCCACCATTGATATAAAGCTCGGGCCCGTAAAAAATGGAAAGTACATTATAGTATGAATAGGTTTTTCCAGTCACATTGCCAAGACTAGGTGCAACCACTTCTTTTGAGTATTTTTTTGCAAGCTCGAGCGTATTCTCGCCGCCATTTTGCGCAACATAGTCGATATAAGCCTGGCCAAAATTATAGGCCTGAACCGCCGTCCAAACATCTACCTTTTTCTCGCTGGCCAACTCTAGATTGTCCGATAAAGTCTGAATACCTTGCCGAACACTTTCTTTATTGTCTGTAATCGAATTGATTTCACCTGTTGCACTCTCACTAGACTGCATGAGGTCGTTGTTTCTTCCCTTGGTTTCCGTGTAGATCATGGCTAGGACTAGCTCTTCATTGGCCGCCGTATCCTGCTCGTCCAGTACTTCTCTAACCAAGTTTTGATAGGTCATAACCTGCTTAACATCACGATGGACTTGATAGCCTTTTATCGCAATGGCAGCCAGAATGATGACCAAAATCAATCTTCTGATAAATTTAAACATTATTTACTTTGTATATCCTCGATATTTTTGATGAGAATAGAATAGGTCCCGTTGTCGTTCTGGATAAATTCCACGGATTCAGCATCCTGATAAACATTATTGGGAACGATTAGCTCTATTCCATTAGAGAGGGATAATTTTTGATTTTCGAACTTCTTTTTCTGGCGACTGCTGTCAATCTCATCAAACTTGATTGGCTCTGGCACAGTTTCCTTAACTTGGTCAATAAAGGTAAGTCTGGCTGTCAGATTGCTGTCAAACAGCTCGTCCGCCAACTTTTCAGGAGACAATTCGTCGTTTTCTTCCAGATTTTTGAAAATGCTGGATTTGACCTTAGACTGGAACTGAAAGTCGTCTGTGTTAAAGCTTTCAGCAATCTTTTGAGCTGTTTTTTCCAGAGCTTTGATAGATTTTTTTGGTGAAATCTTGGGACTGACCTGCAAGAGATTATCCGAAAAATAGTTGAGAAAGGCACCATTGTACTTGATGCGCTTTTCAATCAGATGGTACTTGCGAGACTGGAGATTGATGACCAAAGCCTCGTCCGCACCTGTACCAAAGCCAGGCAGATTGTTCTGCGTCAGCTTGATTGGATTATCCGTCTCACCACCCAAGTGGGTCAGGGTTTCCCGCAGCGCAATCCGCAGAAAAGCAAAATGCTCCACGCCTTCCTTGTCAAACTGAACGAAAATCAGATCGTTGGTTTTCTGGTTTTCACTGACCGAAAACTCTTCCTGCCAAAGTTTGGCCACCGTCACGGATGTTTCCAATAAGTCGTCCGAAAGCTGAGCCAAAAAGACATTATCAGGTTCGAAAATGCCTGTTTTAGCCTCGTCTGAATAGACACGCTCGATTTTCTTACGCAAGTATTCCTCAATCTTGGGAGTGATATTGAGAAACTTATCCGCCAGCAGCAGTTCAGTATCAGCTGGACTGAATTGATGAATGATGGCCTTTTTTACGTAAATGTCCATCTTAGTTCAAACCTTCATAGAGCGGAAAAGCATCCGTCAATTCACGAACTTCCGCTCGCACTTGATTGAGTACCGCTTCGTTTTCAGCATTTTCCAGAGCCTTGATAATAAGCTCAGCCACCTTGATACTTTCTGTGACACCAAAGCCTCGAGCTGCAATGGCTGCTGTACCGATACGAATACCGCTAGTCTTAAATGGTGACAAAGTCTCGTAAGGGATGGAGTTTTTATTGAGCGTAATGTTGACCTCATCCAAGAGATTTTGCGCTACTTTCCCATTTTCTACAACCTTAGTAACATCCACCAAGAAAAGGTGATTTTCAGTTCCGTCAGAAATCACACGGAACTTGTCATGCTGACGGAAGACTTGGGCCATAGCTTGGGCATTATCCAAAATTTGCTGAACATAAACCTTGAAAGCTGGATCCAGCACTTCTTTAAAGGCCACAGCCTTAGCTGCAATGACGTGCTCCAATGGTCCACCCTGAATTCCTGGGAAGATAGCTGAGTTAATCTTCTTAGCCAATTCTTCATCATTTGTTAAAATCAAACCACCACGAGGGCCGCGCAAGGTCTTGTGAGTCGTCGTGGTTGTGATATCCGCATAAGGAACAGGACTTGGATGGAGACCAGCAGCGACCAATCCAGCGATGTGAGCCATATCTACCATCAGCTTGGCACCGACTGCATCAGCAATTTCACGGAATTTTGAAAAGTCAATGATATGAGAATAAGCTGAAGCACCCGCCACAATCAACTTAGGCTGTACTTCCTTAGCTTGCTTGAGGATGGCATCAAAGTCCAATAATTCTGTTTCTGGATCAACGCTATAAGATACAAAATTGTAGGTTTGGCCAGAGAAGCTGACTGACGCACCGTGAGTCAAATGACCGCCAGCAGACAAATCCATGCCCATCACTGTATCACCTGGCTCAATCAAAGCCATATAAGCAGCACAATTTGCTTGACTGCCTGAGTGAGGTTGAACATTGGCGAATTTAGCACCAAAGATTTCCTTAGCGCGCTCAATTGCCAAACTCTCTACGACATCCACTACGTCTGTTCCACCATAATAGCGACGACCTGGGTAGCCCTCAGCGTATTTATTGGTCAAAATAGAACCTTGAGCAGCCATAACAGCTTTAGAAACGACGTTTTCTGAAGCAATCAGCTCGATATTATGTTGCTGACGCTCTTCCTCATTGGCAATAGCTTCCCAGAGTTCTTTGTCAAATGCTTTGTAATCTTCTTGGTCAAAAATCATAAGGTGTCTCCTTCTTTTGAGAAAATAGGGCGCTAGGCTCCTAAAAGTTAAAATATTATATCACTTACTTGGGCGAGAATATCCTCGCGGGTAATGGCTCCTTGGCGCAAAATACGAGCCTTTTCTCCAGACAAGTCCAGAATGGTTGAATCCTGACCTGTCAAGGAAGCATCATCTTCTACTCCCGAAACTTGCTCTTGAAAATCCAGCATAATCTGCTGGAAATCAGTTCCACTGGCTTTTCCAGAAAGATTGGCGGATGGACCTATCAAGGGGCCGTACTTACGAATTAAGTCCAGCGTAACCGGATGCTTAGGAATCCGAAAGCCCACAGTTTCCATACCTGAGTTTATCCAAGCAGGCACTCGGTCATTGGCTTGGAGGATAATAGTCAGTGGCCCAGGTAGGAAGGATTGATAGAGTTTTCCCAGATAGCTGGGCTGGTTCTTAGAAAAACGGTAAACTTCTTCCAGGCTAGCCACATTGAGATTGAGAGCCTTGTCACGAGGTCTTCTTTTTAATTCATAAACTCGGTCAACCGCCTCTTCGTTCAAGGCTTGAGCAAAGAGGCCATAAACAGTTTCTGTCGGCAGAACAACCGCTCCGCCTGCTGCCAGAGTCTTTTCAATCTTATTCATTGTCCACTGCCACCATTCTATCTTTGCCAAATTGATCCTTCAAGACTCGGATTCGTTTTTGCGGGAAAGATTTTTTGAATAACTCCGCAACGCCGTCTCCTTGCTTGTAGCCAATTTCCAAATAGATTTTCCCTTTTTCTGTCAGATAGTCCCCTGCCTGCTCGGCTATTTTCCGATAGACTGCATAGCCATCCTCCTCTGCGAAGAGGGCCATGTGAGGCTCTGACGTCAGAACATTGAGACCGACTTCGTCCTTATCCGCTTCTGAAATATAGGGCGGGTTAGAGACGATAATTTCAAATTTTCCTTGAATTACATCGAAGCAATCAGATTGGACAAAAGTAAGATTGAGGCCACAGGACTGGGTGTTTTCCGCAGCCAAGGCAAGAGCATCTTTCGAGAGATCAGAGGCAGTAATCTGCCAGTCTGGACGGCTATTTGCCAGTGCCAGAGCAATGGCTCCACTACCCGTTCCGATATCCAAGATAGACAGAGAGCTTTCAGGATTTTCTGACAAAATCAGTTCCACCAGTTCCTCTGTCTCAGGCCTTGGAATCAACACCCGCTCATCCACCTTGAGAGTCAAGCCGTGAAAGTCACTGCTCCCAATGATATACTGGGCTGGCTTATGAGAGAGCAGCTGTTCATGAATTGCTTTCAGCTGGTCACGATCTTCCTGACTAACCTCTGCCTGAAGCTTGAGAACAAAATCAGTAAAGGAGAGGTCATTGAGTGCCCGATAAACGAAAGACAGGCTTTCCGCTTCTTCTCCCGCTACCACTAGCTCCTGCTCTAACTCAGCTAAATATTGAGCTAATGTCATTATTTATTCAGCTCTTCTAGTTTTTGCGTTTGGTCATAGAGAACCAA
>NZ_CALHWC010000131.1 GCF_938036805.1 uncultured Streptococcus sp. | reverse complement strand
CACAGACAGAAAGTCCATAGTGCTGGCGCATGAGCACCGTCTCAATCAGCATACCATCTGGCAACTCGAAAAGGTACTTGACCGTACCGTCAGCAGACTCCTGAACAATACGCTGTTTAAGCGGATTGACAACAAACTGATCATTGAGCTTAGCAATCAAGTCCTTGGACAGATTGGTCATTTCCTCAAATGACTGGACACGCTTGCGATAGAGCCACTCCCAAATCTGGGTGGCACGGAATTTCTTTTCTCCCTGAGCTTCCGCCCATTCAATCATTTCTTCTCTCGTTAAGCTATAAATCGATGGTTTCATGTTTCTCCTTTATTTCTGACGAATAACAAAATGGCGCTGCGATTGGCTAGATGCCGCTTGCTTTGCCTGTTTGCCTTGTTTCTGTTGTTTGTTCTTGTTTACCTTCGGACGATTTTTTTTCTGCTCATCCTTGGTTTTTTTAGAGCCACGCTCCCTAGAAATTTCTGGATATTTTTTGCTGTCCGATTTTCTCTTGTGATGGGATTTTTTGTCAAAGGCAGCTCGTCTTGGCTGAGCATTTTCCAAAACAAAATAGGCACAGCCATAATTACAATATTCTAGCAGATAATCTTGCAAACGGCTGATTTTCTCTGCATTTTCCTTGGCTTTCTCATCCCGATAAAAACCGCGTAATCGCAACTGTTCATTGCCCCAGTCACCAACAATATAGTCAAATTTGTTCAGAATTTCTGAAAAGCGCTGGTGAAAGGCCGTCAAGTCAAAGGCCTCTTTATAATTCTCCACCAATTCAAACTCAAATTTTTCTGCAATTATCTTGCTGCCCATTTGCTTAAATTCTGGGCCAGGGAATTTATTGTAATTATACAACTCAGGTGAAATCTCTTTACGCATACCTATCCTTTGTCATTCATCTATCTTACTTCATATTATTTTATCACAAAACAAGGGGAATTTATCTTTTTTCAGAAGAAAAAGATCTTTCTGTAAAAAGTCAGACGATTTAATAAAAACTGCTAATCATTTACCAAAGAATAAATCCTTTGTTCAGATCTAAAAGTTAAAAATCTTAGCCGAAGCTAAGATTTTTTGGTTTTTTCTAAATAATCAATCGCGTCCTGCAGGGTTTTGACCGGCACGATTTTCATATCCGTTTTGATTTCCTTGGCTGCTTCAAGCGCTGCTTCATAGTTAGTTTTGGCTTTAGGATTAGCCTTTTTTTCTTCCTCGCTGACAGGATTGTCTGGGGCAAAGAAGATTGTCGCTCCGATTTTGGCCGCAGAGACGACTTTTTTGTCAATCCCACCAATATCTCCAACTTTACCTTCTCTGTCAATGCTACCCGTTCCCGCAATCACGCGGCCGTCTCGCAGGTCAGGATTGGCCAATTGAGTATAGATGGCTAGGCTAAACATGAGACCAGCACTAGGACCACCGATACCTTCGGTCGAAAATTCAATCGGAACACTACTGTTGACTTCCGTGCGGTCAATTAAACTAATACCAATTCCATTTTTTCCATTTTCCAGCTTGATGATTTTCCCCGTCGCTGTCTTAGTTTCTCCATCTTCCT
>NZ_CALHWC010000130.1 GCF_938036805.1 uncultured Streptococcus sp. | reverse complement strand
TGGCCGGCCAGCTTTATGGTGAGTTCAAGGAGTTCTTCCCCAATAATGCGGTGGAATACTTCGTTTCCTACTATGATTACTACCAGCCTGAGGCCTATGTGCCTTCCAGTGATACTTATATTGAAAAGGATAGCTCGGTCAATGACGAGATTGACAAGCTCCGTCACTCAGCGACATCAGCCCTCTTGGAGCGCAACGACGTGATTGTCGTGGCTTCGGTCTCTTGTATCTACGGTCTGGGTTCGCCTAAGGAATACTCTGATAGCGTGGTAAGCCTGCGTCCTGGACTAGAGATTTCCCGTGACAAGTTGCTCAATGACTTGGTAGATATCCAGTTTGAGCGCAATGACATTGACTTTCAGCGGGGGAAATTCCGGGTTCGAGGCGATGTGGTTGAGATTTTCCCAGCTTCTCGGGATGAGCATGCCTTTCGGGTAGAGTTTTTCGGAGATGAGATTGACCGAATTCGTGAGGTTGAAGCCTTGACAGGACGAGTCTTGGGTGAGGTGGACCATTTAGCCATCTTCCCAGCCACTCACTTCGTGACCAATGAAGACCACATGGAAGTGGCGATTACTAAGATTCAGGCCGAACTGGAGGAGCAGCTGGCTATCTTTGAGAAGGAAGGTAAGCTATTGGAAGCTCAGCGCTTGAAACAGCGCACAGAGTATGATATCGAAATGCTGCGTGAAATGGGCTATACGAATGGTGTTGAGAACTATTCTCGCCACATGGATGGTCGGAGCGAAGGAGAGCCGCCTTATACCCTTCTGGATTTTTTCCCTGATGATTTTTTGATTATGATTGACGAGAGTCACATGACCATGGGTCAGATTCGCGGTATGTACAATGGCGACCGCTCTCGTAAGGAGATGCTAGTTAATTATGGTTTCCGCTTGCCGTCTGCCTTGGACAACCGTCCGCTGCGCCGGGAGGAGTTTGAGAGCCATGTTCACCAGATTGTCTATGTATCGGCTACGCCGGGCGACTATGAAAATGAACAGACGGATACTGTTATTGAGCAGATTATCCGGCCGACAGGGCTACTGGATCCAGAGGTGGAAGTCCGCCCAACTATGGGACAGATTGATGATCTCTTAGGTGAAATTAATGCCCGTGTTGAAAAGAATGAGCGGACCTTTATCACAACCCTGACCAAGAAAATGGCTGAAGACTTGACCGACTACTTCAAGGAAATGGGTGTCAAGGTTAAATACATGCACTCGGACATCAAGACCTTGGAGAGGACTGAGATTATCCGAGACCTGCGCTTAGGTGTCTTTGACGTTCTGGTTGGGATTAACCTGCTACGCGAGGGAATTGACGTTCCTGAGGTTAGTCTGGTGGCAATTCTTGATGCAGATAAGGAAGGTTTCCTTCGCAACGAACGTGGCCTGATCCAGACTATTGGCCGGGCAGCCCGCAACAGTGAGGGGCATGTGATTATGTATGCGGACACCATGACCCAGTCCATGCAGCGCGCTATTGATGAAACTGCTCGCCGTCGGGCAATCCAGATGGCATATAACGAAGAGCATGGCATTGTACCGCAGACCATCAAGAAAGAAATCCGCGACCTGATCAGCGTTACCAAGGCAGCCCTGCCAGACAAGGAAGAAACCGTTGAAATCGAAAGCCTCAACAAGCAAGAACGCAAGGATATGATCAAGAAACTGGAAGGTCAGATGCAAGAAGCTGCCGGACTTCTGGACTTCGAACTGGCTGCACAGATTCGCGATATGATTCTGGAAATAAAGGTGATGGATTAAAAAATATGATTAGTGCCAAAGTTGCAAACTAAGCTCTTAATTACATCTCTAGTCAATGAGTCACTATGTGAAAAATAAGTTAGAGAAGTTTAAGTGGGGGAATTGAAGTGAAAAAGGATCTAATTAAACTAATACTTATTTTCTTTATTTCAATTTTTGTCATAGGCATGATGCCGATAGTTCAATTGCTTTGGGCATTTTTGCCGACAAAACTTGTTACGAAAGAGGAAAAGCAGCATATTGAATATGTTGTGAACACAGCTTTTGAAGATAATTTAGGATTGAAGGTTAAGAAAATAGAGATTCCAACTTGGGTTAG
>NZ_CALHWC010000129.1 GCF_938036805.1 uncultured Streptococcus sp. | reverse complement strand
CGTCTTGCTCGACAATCCAAAGACAATTGAGAGGCTAGGACTTTTGTCCCAGTCTCAGCGCTTTGTTTAATAACGTTTTTCCTTGGGCCAGGCGCTCATTTCAGCAACAGCTGTAAAAAGCACGTCTGTGGATGAGTTGAGGGCAGTTTCGCAAGAGTCTTGGATGACGCCGATAACAAAACCAACGCTGACGACTTGCATGGCCAGATCGTTTGGGATGCCAAAGAGGCTACAAGCCACAGGAATCAGGAGAAGCGAGCCTCCAGCCACTCCAGAAGCCCCGCAGGCGGAAATGGCCGCAACGATACTGAGCACCAAGGCTGTTCCGAAGTCCACCTGAATGCCCAGTGTATTGGCCGCTGCAAGGGTCAGCGTATTGATTGTCACCGCTGCTCCCGCCATGTTGATGGTTGAACCGAGTGGGATAGAGACCGAGTAGGTTTCAGGATTGAGGCCCAAATCTCGACACAGTTTCATATTAACAGGGATATTGGCAGCCGAACTACGAGTGAGAAAGGCGGTGACGCCGCTGACTTTTAAGCAGCGCCAAACCAGTGGATAAGGATTTTTCCGAAGCATAATGAAGACAATCAAGGGGTTAACGACCAGCGCAACAAGAGCCATGGAACCCAGTAATAGGAGAAGGAGCATGCCGTAGCTCTTGAGTGCTTCAAATCCTTTGTCAGAAATGGTCGTGTACACCAGCCCTAAAATACCAAAGGGAGCTAGATTGATGATCCATTCGACAATCTTCGAAGTGATATCTGCCAGTGTTCTTAAGAGTTCTTTACTTTGCTGACTGGCCTCTCGCATGGCCACCCCAAAGACAACTGCCCAAGACAGAATCCCGATATAATTGGCCTTGGTCAGGGCGTTGATTGGATTATCGACAAGATTGAGGAGGAGATTGCTCAGAACCTGGCCGATGCCTTCTGGTGGACTGACTTCTGAGCTGGCAGCAGTCAGCTCGATGGTCACAGGAAAGACATAGTTGGTGAGGACAGCGACAAGGGCAGCTGCAAAAGTCCCTATTAGATAGAGGATAATGACGGTTTTCATATTGCTTTTCTGCCCTTTTTGGTGCTGAGAGAGCATTGGCAACGAGGGTAAAAACGAGCAGTGGTGCGATAGCTTTTAGGCCACCGACAAAGATTTGGCCTAGTAGGCTAATGGCGCTGGCTTGTGGGAAGATGAGGGCCAGCAGGGCGCCTGTGACAATTCCAATGGAAATCCGTTTGATAAGATTGGCGCGATTCCAAGCAGAAAGAATTCGATGAAACATAGGAGCTCCCTTTCTAAAATAAACTGCTTTCCACTATACGCTAGAGGTCGTATAAAATCAATATTTTTTGGTATACCCTATACAGAATAAGGCCGCTTTGATGATTATCCGCCGTCCTTTGTGGTATAATGAATAAGATTTTTGTATCTCATAGGAGGAAAGAATGACAGCTAATGGGAATGTCTTTACGCGCTATTTCCAGCAATTTGACTGGTCAGCTATTCTGGATGATGTGTTTTCGAAATTCGTCTCCTTGGTCTTTTTATGTTTACTATTTTGGGTGGCTAAGAAAATTCTCCATCTGTTTGTGACTAGACTGATTGCGCCATCTTTGAAATTATCTCGGCAGGATGCGGCTCGGCAAAAGACCATTATGCGCCTAATTGAGAATTTGCTCAATTATGTACTTTATTTTCTCTTGTTCTATTGGGTTTTATCCATTTTGGGTATGCCGGTCTCAAGTCTTTTGGCTGGGGCAGGGATTGCTGGTGTGGCAATTGGGATGGGAGCGCAGGGCTTTCTGTCCGACCTAGTCAATGGTTTCTTTATTCTCTTAGAGCGTCAGTTGGATGTAGGGGACAATGTTCGCTTGACCAATGGTGCTATCAATATCGCGGGAACGGTTGTCAGTGTTGGGATTCGTACTACGCAGGTACGCGATGCGGACGGAACTCTTCACTTTGTGCCCAATCGAAATATCACCGTTGTAAGCAATCTTTCCCGTGGCGATATGCGGGTTTTGATTGATATTCCTATCTATGCCGAGACGGATTTGGATGAGATTTATCGGATTATCGCCGCTGTCAATCAGGAAGCTGTGCCAGAGCATCCAGAGATTATGAAGGAGCCTGATATTCTAGGCCCGCAGATGGCCGCTAATGGCCAGTTTAATTTTCGGGTCAGCTTGACAGTAGAGGGCGGCATGCAGACCAGTATCTACCATATTTTTTACAGGCTCTACCATGAAGCCCTGCTAAAAGAAGGAGTGGCGCTGCCAACATTTGCTCCTGTCACAGGAAATAGTGGTAAAGCTTAGTAGTGGTCAGGGAAACAAAGGCAAGCAACATCTATCGGAAATAAGGTTTCTAATCACTAAAAGAGGCTGGGACAAAAGTCCTAGCCTCTCAATTGTCTTTGGAATGTCGAGCAAGACGCAGTGGTTGAGTGGGCTCTACTACGCTGATTTCATCAGCTTTTACAGCCCTACTCAACTGTGCGGAGGTGGGACGACGAAATCGAATTCTAACGAATTACCAATTTCTGTCCCACTCTCTTTTTCATTACAGCTTATCCTAGGTCTAACCTGCCTAAATATGACATGCTATGGCAAGTATTGTATAATAGGAAGAGGAGAAGGAGTAGGCATGCAGAATAATCGACTATTTTGGATATTGTACTACATTTTGGAGAGAGGGAAAGTGACTGCAACGGAGCTGGCCGAGAAATTTGAGGTCTCGGTCCGGACCATTTATCGAGATGTGGATTCTCTAAGCAGCGCTGGGATTCCGATTTATACCACGCAAGGAAAGGGTGGCGGCATAGAAATCGCAGAGGATTTTGTCTTGCGGAAGTCCTTGCTGACAGCGGAGGAGAAAGAGCAGATCATGGCGGCCCTGCAAGGTCTGGACAGCACCAGCCAGCTTTACCAGAATGACCTGCTTACAAAGCTTTCGGCACTTTTTCAAGTCAAAAATCCCAACTGGATCGAAATTGATTTTAATCACTGGCAAAACGATAAAACATATGAAGATACCTTTCACCAATTGAAAACTGCAATTCTAGGTAAGCACCTTGTTTCTTTTTCTTACTTTGCTAGTAATGAGCGGGAGACAAATCGCCGTGTCAAGCCTGTCCGTTTGTTCTTTAAAAATCAGAGTTGGTATCTTTATGCTTTTTGCTTCTTGCGACAGGAATTCAGGTATTTTAAGCTATCTCGGATGAAAAATCTGGAGCGGCTGGAGGAGAGATTTGAAGACAGCTTTGAAGATGTCGTCTTGGAAAAAGAACTGGCCTACGAAAATACCATTAAACTGGCAGTCAAGTTTGATCGCAAAGTTGCCTTCAGGGTTTATGACGAATTAGGCGGAGACATTCGGACAGATGCCGAAGGAAATTTATATACAGAAATCGAAATTCCCAACGACCATCGTCTATATAGTTACATCCTGTCCTTTGCAGACGCTGTGGAGGTCTTAGATCCGCTCGAAATCCGAGTGAAAATGAAAGAAATGATTCATAAGCTAGCAGAAAAATATAAAACTTGACATAGGGTGTCAGGTATCTTCTTGTATACTTGTACTAAGAAGAGAAAAGGAGGCAGCAAGATGAAATATGAATGGAGAAAGAGTGAAAAAGCTCTTTATGGAGCTAAGCAAAAGCCAGAGCTGGTAGAGGTGCCAAGTCAACAGTTCATTGTGATCGAAGGAGAGGGTGACCCCAATGAAGCGGATTTCTCCGAGCGGGTAGCTGCCCTTTATTCACTGGCCTATTCCATAAAAATGCTCTTTAAATCCATGATGAAAGATGAGGCGGAGGACAAGGTGACGGATTTCACGGTCTATCCTTTGGAAGGGATCTGGGAAAAAGCTGCTGGGGAAGGCTTCGATAAAAGTCAGCTTCGCTATCAGCTCATGATTCAGCAGCCCAATGTCATCAATCAGGACATGTTTACAGCGGCGCTTGAGCATGTCCATAAGAAAAAGCCCAATCCCCTCTACGACGACATCTGTTTACAGAGCTTTCCAGAGGAACGGGCTATTCAGATCCTACATGTAGGAAGTTATGATAGTGAGCCGGCCTCTTTTGAGAAAATGGATGAGTTGGCAAGCAGCTTGGGATTGGAGAGATGCGACCAAGTTCACAGAGAGATTTACTTAAGCAACAAAAAGAGGACACCAGAAGAAAAGTTGAAAACTATCTTAAGGTATTCCGTCAGATAGGAGGAATCGATCATGCCAAGACCTGTAACAAAAAATGATTTGCTGGCTGCTGCTACAGAAAATTTCGAAAAACTCAATTTGCTTATTTCGAACATGACAGCGGACGAGTTGGCGAGGCCCTTTGATTTTTCAAAGGATGAGAAAAAGAAAGAAGCTCACTGGAAGCGCGATCGGAACTTGAGGGATGTCTTAATCCATCTTTATGAATGGCACCAACTGCTACTTAACTGGGTGCAGGCCAATCAAAGGGGAGAAGAGAAGACTTTTCTGCCAGCTCCCTACAATTGGAGAACGTATGGTGAGATGAATGCCGCATTTTGGGAAAAGCACCAGCAGACCTCTCTTGAGGAGGCAAGTTCTTTGCTGGCTAGTTCGCATAGAGCTGTCCTGGACCTAGCCGCAACCTTAACCAATGAAGAATTGTTTTCCAAGGGAGTTTATAAATGGACGGGCGGAACGACCTTGGGTTCTTATTTTGTCAGCTCTACATCCAGCCACTATGATTGGGCTATGAAAAAGCTTAAAGCTCATCAAAAGAATTGTAAAAGGAATCCTGTCCAATAAAGTTTTCTAGGACTTGAGACTGATTTTTAGCACTCTTGCAAAAAGAGTGCTAATTTTTTGGTTTTTTGTCTTGACATTCATTTTTAAGAGTGTATAATAGAATCATGGTTTAGCACTCGATGTATTAGAGTGCTAAATATAAAAAATAAAATCTCGCCAGTGGCTGGAATTTTCTAAAGAGAGGTGAGGTCCTTGGTAACAGAACGCCAAAATGAGATTTTAAATCTAATTATTGATATCTTTACCAAGACGCAGGAGCCTGTCGGTTCTAAAGCCTTGCAAGAGTCTATCCAGTCCTCGAGTGCCACTATTCGAAATGATATGGCAGCCTTGGAAAAGGAAGGATTGCTGGAAAAGGCCCACACATCAAGTGGCCGCAAGCCCAGTGTAGCAGGCTTCCAGTATTTTGTCCGCCATTCCTTGACCTTTGATCAGCTGGCGGAAAATGAGCTCTACGAAGTTGTCAAAGCTTTCGACCAAGAGTTCTTCAAGCTGGAGGATATCCTACAGCGGGCGGCAGATGTCTTGGCAGAGTTGAGTGATTGCACGGTTGTAGCTCTGGATGTCGAGCCTAGTCGGCAGCGACTGACAGCTTTTGATATCGTGGTTCTCAGTCAGCATGCAGCCTTAGCTGTCTTTACTTTGGATGAGTCCAATACCCTGACCAGTCAGTTCATGATTCCTAGGAATTTTCTCCAGGAAGACCTACTGCGCTTGAGGGATATGATTCAAGAGCGCTTTCTGGGACAGACGGTCTTAGACATTCACTATAAGATTCGGACGGAGATCCCGCAGATTATCCAGCGTTACTTTACGACGACGGACAATGTTCTCGATCTCTTTGAGCATATTTTTGCTCAGATGTTTTCGGAAAAAGTAGCTGTAGCTGGTAAGGTCCAGTTGTTACGTTTTGCGGATCTTGAGGCCTATCAGTTCTTTGATGATCGGCAGAAGGTCGCCTTTGAAATCCGTGACAGCTTAGCCGAGGATCAAATGCAAAATGTCCGAGTCGCAGCTAGCCAAGAGGACTGTCTGGCTAATCTAACCTTGATTTCCAGCAAATTCCTGATTCCCTATCGGGGCTTTGGTATGCTGGCAGTGGTTGGTCCAGTCAATCTGGATTACCAAAAGGTGGTTAGTCAACTCAATGTTGTCAATCGAGTCCTAACTATGAAACTCATCGATTTCTACCGATATTTGAGTAGTAATCATTATGAGGTGAGTTAAACATGAAATTACATAAATTCCTAAAAAGGAGGCGAAAAATGTCTGAGGAAATAAAAAATGAAAAAGTAAAAGAAGAGGAAGTGGTAGAAGCTACTGAAGAAGCTGTAGAAACTACAGAAGAAAAGGTAGAAACCGCTAAAGAAGCGGATGAAACTACTCCCGAAAAATCAGAACTAGAACTAGCCAATGAGCGTGCAGAAGACTTTGAAAATAAATACCTTCGCGCTCATGCAGAAATGCAAAATATCCAACGTCGTGCCAATGAAGAACGCCAACTCTTGCAACGCTATCGTAGCCAAGATTTGGCAAAAGCGATTCTCCCTTCTTTGGATAACCTTGAGCGTGCGCTTACCGTTGAAGGATTGACAGACGACGTCAAAAAAGGCTTGGAAATGGTACAAGAAAGCTTGATTCATGCCCTTAAAGAAGAAGGAATTGAAGAAATCGTAGCGGACGGAGCATTTGACCATAACTATCATATGGCCATCCAAACAGTTCCAGCAGATGACGAGCATCCAGCAGATACCATTGCCCAAGTCTTCCAAAAAGGCTACAAACTTCATGACCGAATCCTACGTCCAGCTATGGTGGTAGTGTATAACTAGGCAATTCTGACGGTAGCTAAAGCAACTCGTCAGAAAACGGCAATCGCTATGGCGTTTGCCTAGCCTCCTTACTAACTCGTCGTCGAAATAAAATCGATTTCGACTCCTCGTGTCGTAACATATAAAAATATAAAATAGGAATCTTGTCCGAAACGACAATAAACTATGAAAGAATGATAAACAATGGTTCAGCTTTACCAATAGTGAGCGAAGTGAACCAAAGGCGATACTCTTCGCCGTGGCGCTATTTACGCAAACTTTGAGACCTTAGGCTCAAAGTTTAGTCAAAGAGATTGACGGAGTCAAGCTCTGATGGCGTCGCCACTTAAGAAGAGTATTAAAAAGAAAAATAGAAAATAAAATTTAAGGAGAAAAACGCATGTCTAAAATTATCGGTATTGACTTAGGTACAACAAACTCAGCAGTTGCAGTTC
>NZ_CALHWC010000128.1 GCF_938036805.1 uncultured Streptococcus sp. | reverse complement strand
TCAACGAAGAAGAGCTCATGCACTTTTCTTACCTGCGTTTCTTGGAAAATCAAATTCGCAAGGCCTTTGTCTTTGAAGGAACCCCGATTCACTTGATTGCAAGGAAACGGAAATAGGACTCGCTTCAGCCTGTTTACAAAGAAAACAAGGTATATAGTAAGGAGTTTATGGAGGGAGGTGTATCCTTAAATCCATAAACTTGCTAGCTCAAAATTTGGAATAGATTGATGAGGGAAACTGAATTGGAAAAATTGGGTTTCTCTTATTTTTTGATGATGAGCTTTCTCCGTCTCAAGTCGGATTTGAGCTTAAAAAATGGTTTTTAAAAGAGTTTTAGCCTTAATTATGGTAAAATAATGTCTGAATACTATTAGCTATCAAATGAATTGAATGAGGTCTTTATGATGAAAATCGGAATCGATCAAATCGGTTTTGCGACCAGCAATTATGTTTTAAAATTAGATCATCTGGCTGAGAAGCGGGGCATTGATCCCGACAAGCTCAGCAAGGGATTATTGATGAAGGAGATCAGCATTGCTCCTTTAACTGAAGATATCGTCACTTTGGGCGCAGCAGCGGCTGAGCAAATCTTGACTGTCGAGGACAAGAAGGCCATTGATATGGTCATTGTCGCAACGGAGTCTAGCATTGACCAAAGTAAGGCGGCTTCGGTCTTTATTCACGGTCTTTTGGGGATCCAGCCCTTTGCTCGTAGCTTTGAAATGAAGGAAGCCTGCTACGCTGGAACTGCTGCTCTAGATTATGCCAAGCTACATATCAAACAATATCCAGAAAGCAAAGTCTTGGTCATCGCTAGTGATATTGCAAAATACGGGATAGAGGCGCCAGGAGAGCCGACTCAAGGTGCAGGCGCAATTGCTATGCTGATCAGTCAAAATCCACGAATTCTGGAGTTCAACGATGACAATGTGGCCCAGACTCGTGATATTATGGATTTCTGGCGACCAAATTATTCTACGACTCCTTATGTCAATGGTGTTTACTCAACCCAGCAGTACCTAGATTGCCTCAAGACGACTTGGAACGAATACCAAAAGCGTCATGGTTTAGCTTTGGGAGACTTTGCAGCGGTTTGTTTCCATCTTCCCTATCCAAAATTGGCGCTGAAGGGGCTGAATAAAATTATGGATAAAAACTTGTCTCAGGAGGAGCAAAAAGGCCTGCAAGAAAACTTTGACAAGTCTATTCTCTATAGCCAAAAGGTCGGGAATATCTATACAGGCTCCCTCTTTTTGGGGCTCTTGTCCCTCTTAGAAAACTCTGAAAATCTTAAGGCTGGTGACAAGATTGCTCTCTTTAGTTATGGGAGTGGCGCTGTGGCCGAGATTTTTAGTGCCAATCTGGTAGAAGGTTATGAGAAACAGCTGACGACTAATCGTTTGGAGAAATTAAATCAACGTCAAGAACTGACAGTTGCTGCTTATGAAGAGCTTTTCTTTGCAGAAGCTCAGCTGGATGAAAACGGCTCAGCTGTTTTTTCTGACTACGATGACCAAGTTTACGCCTTGGTTCAAATCGATCAACACCAGCGCAAGTATATCAAAGTTGAGAAATCATCATGAAAATAAATTGGACCGGATTTTCTAAAAAAACGCCTGCAGAGCGACTAGAGTTTCTGAAAGCCCATGAACTACTTCAGGCTGAGAATTGGCAAAATCTTGCTAATCAAAGCCATTTGCCGCTGGAGACAGCCAATCAAATGAGTGAAAATGTGCTTTCTGTTTTGGCTTTACCTTATTCGATTGCACCAGACTTTCTTATAGATGGGCAGGTTTATCAGGTACCCTTTGTAACAGAGGAGCCCTCTGTCGTTGCTGCTGCCAGTTTTGCGGCAAAAATCATTCAGCGCAACGGCGGTTTCAAGACCAAGATTCATAATCGGCAGATGGTTGGGCAGGTCGCACTCTATGATGTTCCCGATGTAGCTAAAGCCCTGGAGCAGATCCAAAATGAGAAGTCAGCTTTATTAGAATTGGCAAATCAAGCCCATCCTTCCATCGTCAAGCGAGGAGGTGGGGCGCGTGATTTGAGAACGGATTTCCTGGAGGGAGAGACGGACTTTCTAGTTGTCTACCTTGTCGTGGACACTCAGGAAGCCATGGGTGCCAATATCCTTAATACGATGCTAGAAGCCCTAAAAGAACGGTTGGAGGAGTTAACAGGTGGACAGAGCTTGATGGGCATCTTATCTAACTATGCGACTGAGGCGCTCGTAACAGCCTCTTGTGAAATTGATTTCCACTCACTCAGTCGAGACAAGGCAGAAGCTGAACGCACTGCTCAAAGAATCGCTCTAGCCAGTCAATTTGCAAAACAGGATCCTTATCGGGCCAGCACGCATAATAAAGGCATTTTCAACGGAATTGATGCAGTTCTTTTGGCGACAGGTAATGACTGGCGCGCTATTGAAGCAGGGGCCCATGCCTATGCTGCTCGTGATGGCCGTTATCAAGGATTGAGTAACTGGGAGGCCAATTTAGAGGAAAGAAAACTCTATGGCCAGTTGACTTTACCCATGCCTGTTGCAGCCAAGGGAGGCTCGATTGGGCTTAATCCAATGGTTGTCGCCAGTTTTGATTTATTGGGGCAACCGACAGCCAAAGAATTAGCTTCGATTATCGTATCTGTCGGCTTAGCGCAGAATTTTGCAGCTTTGAGAGCACTGGTGACTACGGGAATTCAGGCTGGCCACATGAAACTCCAAGCTAAATCTCTAGCTTTATTGGCAGGTGCTCAGGAAGTTGAGATTGCTGCTGTTGTTGCAGAACTTCTCAAAGAGAAGCAATTTAATCAGGCAAAAGCCAAGGAAATTTTAGGTAAAATGCGTAAAGAAAAATGAGGCTGGGACAAAAGTCCTAGCCTCTCAATTGTCTTTGGATTGTCGAGCAAGACGCAGTGGTTGAGTGGGCTCTATTACGCTGATTTCATCAGCTTTTACAGCCCTACTCAACTGTGCGGAGGTGGGACGACGAAATCGAATTCTAACGAATTACCGATTTCTGTCCCACTCTCATTTTTTATAATGAAGAGGATGTTTCTTCAGGTAGCTGTAAATCTTTAAGACAACCGTCCCACTAGCCATGCCGATTGAGATGACCAAGGCTAGGATGACGACCAAGGTAGCATGAACCATGGCCTGACTATAATCGCCTGTCACAAAAAAGGCAGTTGTCCGATAGGAAATATAACCAGGTACCAGAGGAGCCAGAATAGCCAAAATAAAGACGACAGCTGGCGTTCTATAGATGATGCTGAGGATTTGGCTGGCACAGGAACCAATGATAGCAGCCACAAAGGTTGCAATGATAACATTGGTCGGTCCTTTGAGCAGGAGATAGAGTAGCCAAGTGGCCATTCCTAAGACTCCGCCAGGAATCAGCATACTCCGCTGGACATTTAGAACGATTAAAAAGGTGATGATGGCCAGTAGGCTGGCAAGGGCTTGCAGTAAGAAAGTCAAGATTGTCATAGGCTTATTTCATAATAAGAAGGGCGACAGAGGTACCTGCACCGAGAGCAAGGGTAATGAGGAGCGATTCAAAGAGCTTGCTCATCCCAGAGTTGATATGGTTTGTCATGATATCTCTAACTGAGTTGGTCAGAGCGATCCCTGGGACGAAGGGCATGACAGCTCCTGCAATGATCAAGTCTGCTGTTGAATCGAAACCTGAGTAGCGAGCCCAAATCTGGGCCAACAATCCGAAGACGAAAGCTCCAGCAAAGGCCGAAACAAAAGGAATCCGAATGTATTTATCGACATAAAGGGAGAAAGAAAAGCCAAATAGGGTCGCTATACCAGCCCCAAGAGCATCGTAGAAATTTCCTCCGAACATGATCGAAAAGAAGGGAGCACTGAGCGTAGCAGCTGTAATCAGTTCTTTTTTGCTATAAGGAAGTTTTTTTATTTTAAGTTCTTTTAGTTGCTCAAGCGCTTCTTCTAGATTGATGGCACCACTAACCAGTTGGCGAGAGACTTGATTGACATCACAGACCTTCTCGATATTATAGTTCGTATGGATATTTCGCTTCATTCGAGAAATATTGGTATTTTCAATGGAAAAGAATATGGCAACGGGCATGGCTAAGGCATTGCAGTCCAGGATGCCTTGCGAATGGGCAATCCGGATCATGGTGTCTTCGACCCGATAAATCTCTGAGCCACTTTGTAATAGCAAGGTCCCAGCTAGCATGATAACATCGACGGCCAGATTAAGATTTTTTTCATCTGTAGACATTTTCTCAGCCATTGCATCCCCTTTTTCGTTTCACAATAACTCTATTATAACACAAATGCCCCAAGCTATCTCTATAAATCAAAATAAAACCAGCTGATTTTCAGCTGGTTTTACAATTAGGAAAGAGGCTTAGCTAAGTGCATCATCCATAGAAAGGACTTCGTGGAAGACACGTTGTGTCAATTCAGTCTTTTGCTCTGGAGTGAGGTATTTAGTGTTTACACAGTAACCTGAGATACGAACGATAACGTCTTCACCAGACATGATCTTGTCGTAAACATCTTGCAAGTCCATAACGTTCAAGTTAACGTGTTGTCCACCGTTTTCAAAGTAACCATCAAGGATTGTTACCAAGTTGTCTACTTGCTCATCGTGAGTTTTACCAAGGGCACGAGGTGAAACTTGAGTTGTCAATGAAATACCATCAGCTGCATAGCTGAAGTCCAGACTAGCAAGTGAGTTCAAGTTTTGCAACCAGCCACCTTTAGCTTTGTTAGATGGGTTAGCACCTGGTGAGAAGAATTCAAGTTTAGACAAGTTCACAGAACCATCTTCGTTGAGGTAAACACCCTTGTGGACTGGTGAGTTACCAGTTTGTTTAGAGTAAGCAACGTTAGATGTGATTGTCAAAAGTGATACAGTTGCTTCAGCGTCTTTGTAAAGTTTGTGGCTACGTAGACGTGTAGTGTAAGCTTCGATCAACCATTCTGCCAATTCGTTTGAGCGAGGATCATCTTCACCCCAACGTGGGTATTCACCGATTGTTTCGTAATCGTAGATGTAGCCATTTTCATCACGGAGTGGTTTAACAGTTGCATACTTGATAGCTGACAATGTATCAACAGTGTTAGCAAATCCACAGATACCGAATCCCATGTTAGCACGTTGATAAGTTGGCAAGAAGGCCATTTGAACAGCTTCGTAGTTGTACTTGTCAGTCATGTAGTGGATGATGTTCAAAGCATCTACGTAGGTGTCAGTCAACCAGTCAAGTGATTTTTCGAAGTTCGCTTTAACTGATTCAAATTCAAGAACTTCATCACGGATAGGATCGATGTCAAATACTTTGTAGTCTTTATGTACATCATCGTAACCACCGTTCAAACCAGTAAGAAGAGCTTTCAAAACGTTTACACGAGCACCGAAGTACTGGATGTTGTGGCGTTGTTCTTCGTTTTCTGGGTCAAGTGGAGACACACAACATGAGATACAGCTCATTTCACCATATCCGTCTTTAGCCATTGTTGTTACACCTTCGTATTGGATAGAAGAGTGTTTGT
>NZ_CALHWC010000127.1 GCF_938036805.1 uncultured Streptococcus sp. | reverse complement strand
TTGACTAGGATAAAGGGTAAAACCCGCGGAATCCAAGTGACTAGGGCTGACAAAAGAATGGCCAGTAAAATATACTTACTTATCATCCAAAATCACCCCCACCGTACAGCCTAGCAAGGTTGCAAAAAGCACCGCCAGCGAATTTTGAAGTAGCATAGTTAGGACTAAGTAGGCAAGGCCCACCACGCCCAAGACGAAAAAGAGCTTCTTTATCTTGACCCGTCGCAGCATGATTGTAAACTGAGAAGAGAAAATGCCAATAAACATGGCGACTAGGGCAAAGTCCAGGCCAAAGCTTTCAGGATTGGGCAAGAGGCCACCTAAAATCGTTCCCAGCACCGTTCCAAGGAACCAAGCACCATGGCTCAGCAGATTATTTCCATGCATCCACTGTGGCAAAATCACCTTCGAGTGAATCTGCTCTCCCATCAAAACACCGTAGGACTCATCGGTAAGGAGACTCCCCATCGCAATATTTTGCCCCATGCTGAAGTCTCTAAAAATGCTAGAGGCATGTAGCCCTAGCAAGAAAAAACGCAGATTGATCAAAAAGACAGTCAAGGCAATGGCCAAAATTGGAGCACCTTGCGCAATCAAACCTATCATAGCAAACTGGGCACTGCCTGCATAAACCAAGAGGCTCATCAGGCCCATTTCCAGAGGATTCATATAGGGCGCCGCCATAATGCCACAGGCTAGACCGATTCCGACATAGCCTAGAGCCGTTGGCACTGCTGCTTGTGCCCCCTGTTTAAATGTCTGCCCGCGCATTGTTCTCCTTTACTCCATGGTTTCAAAAGCCAGACTAGGCTTCGCATTGAGGTCCAAACCGGCAAAATTTTCCTTATTCCACTCACTGACACTGGCATAGGCAATCATACCAGCATTGTCACCGCAGAGGCGCAGTGGCGGAATGATCACCTTAACATCCTGAATTTCAGCTGCCAAGCGTTCTCTCAGGCCTTGATTGGCCGCAACACCGCCCGCCACGACCAGAGTCTTGACTGGATATTTTTCCAGCGCTTTTTTAGTCTTGGCCATGAGAATATCCATGACCGCCGCCTGAAAGCTAGCGGACAAGTCTTGATTAGACAAGACTTCTCCCTTTTGCTGGGCATTGTGGTGCAGGTTGATAAAGGCCGACTTGAGACCGGAAAAAGAAAATTCCAGATTATCTTCCTTGATCATAGCCCGCGGAAAATCATAAATAACCTGTCCCTCATGAGCCAGCTGATCAATCTCCCGGCCTGCTGGATAGGTCAGACCCATGACTCGACCGACCTTATCATAGGCTTCACCGACCGCATCATCGCGAGTTTCCCCCACAATCTTATAGTCACCAGCCTGACTGACATAGACCAGCTCAGTATGGCCGCCGCTGACCAAGAGAGCCAGCAAGGGAAATTCCAAGGGCTCCACGCTCTGGGCTGCCATCAGGTGTCCAGCCATGTGATTGACCGGAATCAAGGGAATATCATGAGCCCAGGCAAAGGACTTGGCCGCTGCCAAGCCGACCAGAAGCGCCCCAACCAGACCCGGACCATAGGTAACCGCCACTGCTGTGACTTGCTCCTCGCTAATCCCTGCTTCTGCCAAGGCCTCCTCAATGCAAACCGTAATGACCTCCACATGGTGGCGGCTAGCCACTTCTGGTACCACTCCGCCAAAACGCTTGTGGCTCTCAATCTGGCTGGCAATGACATTGCTCAAAAGCTCGGTCTCATTCTTCAGAACCGCCACACTGGTCTCGTCACAAGACGTCTCAAAAGCTAAAATATATCTATCTTTCATGGATCTCTCTTTTCATAACAATCGCATCTTCCACCGGAGCATGGTAGTAGGCCTTCCGCCGCGCGATTTCTTCAAATTTTTCTTTTTTGTAAAATAGCAGAGCTGGCTTGTTGGACTCCCTCACTTCGAGGAAAATTTCTTTGTCTGCTGGCAAAAAGTCAAACAAGGCTGTCGCGATTTTCTGTCCCTGATAGCTAGGCAATACAGCAATCTGCAGGACTTCTGCTTCAAAGTCTATCTCCTGCCAGACTAAAAAGCCGACTAGCTGACTCTCGTCTTCTGCTAGCGCACAACTATTCACATCTGAGCGCAGAACCTCTGCTACTTGATCCGCTGTCCAAGGGCTGACCTCATAGACTGCAAGCAAGAGCTCTTCCAGCTCTTTTGCGAGAGGTGCCGCGTCCACATCCGAGTTAGCGCTCCATTTTCTCATCTCAATCATAGGCGCTGAATGTAAGAATCGCTGGACGCCTGATGGGTCTTGAGCCAATTTTCCTCGGCTTCTACCCGCTTGAGATAGTTAGGAACAAAGTCATGAATAGACTGGGCTGGCAGGTCTAAACCGAGACGACCAACAGCTGCTGCATCTGGCAAGGTCGGCTGAATGACAGCCTGAGGAAGAGCAGCTTTAATCTGCTCCGCAAAAGTTGCTGTCTCTCCGACAAAAGTGACTGGCTGGTTAGCAGCGCCAGCTATTTCCAA
>NZ_CALHWC010000126.1 GCF_938036805.1 uncultured Streptococcus sp. | reverse complement strand
ATGAAAAAAGGCGACCAACTCCGCCTCGTCCTCTACACCACTGACTTCGAACACACCGTCCGTGATAAGACCGATTATCAGTTGACAATTGACCTAGAACAATCTTGCATTGACCTACCAAATATGGTAGAATAAATAAGTAATAGACATTAAGGAGACATATTATCATGATGAATATGCAAAACATGATGAAGCAAGCCCAAAAACTTAAAAAAGACATGGACATTGCTCAAGCAGAATTAGCCGCAACTGAATTTGTTGGAAAATCTAGCCAAGATTTAGTTGTAGCAACTCTTACTGGTGATAAAAAGGTTGTCAAAATTGACTTTCAGCCTGCTATTGTAGACCCAGAAGATATGGAAACTCTATCTGATTTGACTAGCCAAGCTATCAATGCTGCTATCGATCAAATCAACGAAGTAGCTAAACAAAAACTCAGCGCTTTCCAAAGTGGACTTTCTTTCTAATTCTGTTAAGTCCTTATAAAATTCAACTCCCAAAAAGATGATTCATTCATCCTTTCGGGAGTTTTTTTGCGCAAAAAATTGGAGAAAATATCTAACCATTTTCTCCAATATAAATCTTCTTAATGTCTAAAATGTCTCACGCCTGTGAAGACCATGGTCAAGCCATATTTGTCTGCTGCTTCGATAGATTCTTGGTCACGAACGGAGCCTCCTGGCTGGATGATGGCCTTGATACCTGCTTTAGCGATTTCTTCCACATTATCCGCAAATGGGAAGAAGGCGTCAGAGGCAAGCACAGCACCATCAAGGCGGTCTTTGGCTTGGTCAATGGCAATACGAACGGATGCCACACGGTTAGTTTGACCAGGGCCGACACCAAGTGTCATGTGGTCGTTGGTCACAATGATACCGTTTGATTTGACGTATTTGATTGCCTTCCATGCAAACTCAAGGGCTGTCGCTTCTGTCTCGGTTGGTTGGCGTTTGGTCACCACTTGCCAGTCAGCTGGGCTCTCTTTGACCACGTCTTGGTTTTGCACCAGAAGTCCACCTACTACACCAGTGTACTCAGCTTCTACTTCGCTTGCATCTTGGGCATCAAATGGTAATTCTAGAATGCGCAAGTTTTTCTTTTTGTTGGTCAAAATAGCTAGCGCTTCATCCGTATAGCTTGGCGCGATGATGATTTCAAGGAAAACACCATGCATCTTCTCAGCTGTCGCAGCATCCACCTCACGGTTGAGAACGACAATCCCACCGAAGATAGACACTGGGTCTGACTCATAAGCGTAGTCCCAAGCAATTTCGATGTCATCAGCCTGACCAATACCACATGGGTTCATGTGTTTGAGAGCCACAACGGTTGGACGATCTTTGAAGTCACGAATAATACGAATGGCTGCATCCGCATCACGGATATTGTTAAAGGACAATTCTTTACCGTTGAGCTGTTTCGCTGATGCAATCGAATAGTCAGTCGGTAAGGCTTTTTGGTAAAAGTCCGCATCCTGCTGAGGATTTTCCCCATAACGCATTGATTGCTTGAGATCATAAGTCAAAGTGAGCTTTTCAGGTTTTGTTTCACCCACTTGAGCTGTGAAGTATTCTGCAATCAAGGCATCATAAGCCGCAGTGTGACGGAAAACCTTGGCTGCTAAACGTTGGCGAGTTTCGTAACTTGTTTCACCATTGGCTGCCAATTCGTCCAAAACCACTGCATAGTCTGCAGGATCTACCACAACTGTTACGCTGGCATGATTCTTCGCTGCTGAGCGAAGCATAGATGGTCCACCGATGTCAATATTTTCCACCGCATCAGCGTAAGTCACATCTGGTTTGAGAATGGTTTCCTTGAAAGGATAAAGATTGACCACTACAAGGTCAATGAGCTCGATTTGATTGTCCTTAGCCGCTTCCAAGTGGCTATCCAAGTCACGACGAGCGAGGAGCCCACCGTGGATATTTGGATGAAGGGTCTTGACACGACCATCCATCATTTCTGGGAAACCAGTCACATCATCGATGGCAATGGTCTCCACCCCGGCATGGTCAAGGGCAACTTTGGTACCACCTGTTGAGATAATGTCCCAACCAAGTTTTTTGAGTTTTTGGGCAAATTCAACAATGCCCGCTTTGTCTGAGACGCTGATTAAGGCGCGTTTAGTCATGTTATTTCCTTTCATTGTATCAAGAGGTGCTTTCATATCATTTAAACCAAAGACTGGCGATTATAGTCTGTAAGCTGATTCCCAAGTTCTTTTAACAGTTTTCTGACCTCAAGCTTACTAGTTTCACTTTCATAAATACTTCGCAGTTCGGCGTCTGTCGCACCAATTAAGGTTACAAATTCCACTTTTCCATGCGGGGTATCTAGAGTCTTGGCTAAATCATCAGCAGCAGTCAAGAACCCCGTCAAATTAGATTTCTGTTGGGCATCAATTCCTACCGTTTGCTTGGTATAGATGTATTCTTCTGGCAAAACCACTTTACCCGTTTTAAAAATATATCTTGCCACATACTGTAGCAGACCACAGCCATTGTTAATTTCTTCTTCGTCATTATCTGATTTCTTTAACTTAAACGTTAATTCAATCCCATAACCACTGTATTCAGGGTCTTTGCTTTCTTTGGTATATAATTCTGACAAGCCATAACTCACAAAATGCCAAAAATCTCCTGCATCATAAACACTGATGCCATCAAGCGGATCTGGACCGCCTAGCATATACTTGATAACTGTCCCATAATGAAGTGGATTAGGCTGATCTGGATATAAACGATTAAACTCTGCATCAATCGCTTCCCATCCTGGAGCGCTATCATCTGTATTTTCAACTTTAATAACAATCTTATCTTCATCTTTCGTTGACTTCTCTTCATCAGAAGATTTCTTCTTGAAAAAATCAAATAGACCCATAGAATCCTCCTTTTTTGATGTTGGACTGTCATAAAATCAGCTCTGATTTCGTTTTTACCTTCTCTCCACTCCCAAACTATCCAACACCTCTGGATACAACTTATACTCCGCCTCATGAATGCGAGCTTCAAAGCTTTCGATGGTGTCATCAGCCAGCCGTGGTACGCGGACTTGTTTGATGACCTTTCCTGTATCCACACCTGAGTCCACCCAGTGAATGGTAACACCACTCTCAGCAACACCAGCATTCCAAGCATCCTCAATCCCATGAGCTCCTGGAAATTCTGGCAGGTAGGCTGGATGAATGTTGATGATTCGGCCTTCATAAGCTGCCAACAAGGTTGGCCCAACGATTTTCATGTAGCCGGCGAGACAAACCAAGTCAATCTGGTGTTCTTCCAAGAGTTCGACAAGGGCTGCTTCGTAGTCCGCCTTGTTCTCAAACTCCTTGAGTTCAAAAGCATAGGACA
>NZ_CALHWC010000125.1 GCF_938036805.1 uncultured Streptococcus sp. | reverse complement strand
CCATGTCCCGCCAGAAAAAGCTGGATAAGATGGACATTATTGAGCTGCAAAGTGAGAAACCAAAGCCGTCCTTTGATTTCAAACCTGCCCGTACACCTGGCCGTTTTATCTTCCAAGCCAAGGACTTACAGATTGGGTATGACCGTCCACTGACCCAACCCCTTAATCTGACCTTTGAGCGTAATCAGAAGGTGGCCATCATCGGGGCAAATGGGATTGGAAAAACAACTCTTCTTAAGAGTTTGCTGGGGATTATCCCGCCTATCGCAGGTCAAGTAGAGCGTGGGGACTATCTGGAGCTGGGTTATTTCGAGCAGGAAGTCGAAGGTGGCAATCGTCAGACACCACTCGAGGCAGTCTGGAATGCCTTTCCGGCCCTTAACCAAGCAGAAGTTCGAGCAGCTCTGGCCAGATGTGGCTTGACTTCCAAGCATATCGAGAGTCAGATTCAGGTTCTTTCAGGTGGGGAGCAGGCCAAGGTCCGCCTTTGTCTCCTCATGAACCGAGAAAATAATGTTCTGGTTCTGGACGAACCGACCAATCACCTGGATGTAGATGCCAAGGAGGAGCTCAAGCGCGCTCTGAAAGAATACAAGGGCAGCATTCTCATGGTCTGCCACGAGCCTGATTTTTATGAAGGCTGGATGGACCAGATCTGGGATTTTAATCAACTAACTTAAAAAGCTATTAAGGCGGTTTTGCTTGCAGAGACGAGGAGGATTCACTTAGTCACTTGCAAGCAGCCGTTTTTAATAGCTTTAGTTTTAATGTAAGATAGTTGCAAATGCAACTATTTTATGTTATACTTCTTCTTGTTGAGAGTTCTGAATTTTCTGTAAGATATGATCCAGTTGAAAGAGTTCAGATGAAGTCAGTTGACGCAGACTGGTCTGGATATATCGATCCTCGTAGCCAATCAGCTTGTCATATACTTTTAGAGCAGAAATCGTTGGATAGAGCTCTTTAAATTTCTTATTCTCTTGCTTGGTCTTTTTGATAATCAAACCTCTTTCCTCCAGCTTTCTTAGAGAGCGGCTCAGGGTAGTCTTGTCAATCTGAACCAGCTCTGCCAGCTGAGATTGATGGATGGCAGGATGTTCGACAATGCGAGTAAGAATGAGAAAGAGATTATTATCAAGCCCGTATTGGCTAGCTTCTTGATTCATTCTCATCATAGCTTGACGGGAGATGAACCCCATTTGACGAAATAACTGACGGTAATCCATAAGAACTCCTTTGATAGTTGCATTTACAATGATTATATAATAAAGCAAGGACGGAAACAAGCATGTGGCATAAAAAATATTTGCAAGAGTTGGACACGCTAGAGTTTTACAAGATTTTAAAACTGCGGATCGATACCTTTGTCGTTGAGCAAGAGCGAATCTACCATGAATTGGATGAAAAAGACTTAAAAGCTGTTCATATTTTTCATGTTAATAAACAAGAGAAAATAGATGCCTATGCCCGCGTGTTTGTGGAAGATGGAAAAGTCGTTTTTGGTCGCCTTGTGACAGCCCCGTCAGACAGAGGAAAGGGCTTAGGGAATAGATTGGTAGAGGAAATCCTGCTTCTTTGTGAGAAAAAGTGGCCGAGAAAAATCATTGAAATTGAAGCTCAGGAGCCAGTCGTGGGGCTTTATGAAAAATTCGGTTTTGTAACTCAGGGAGAGACTTTTATCTTTGAATCAACGCCCCATATCAAAATGATTTACAACAAATAAAAAATCCAGTTGAAGGAACCGATCTTAGTGACGGTGTCTCAACTGGATTTTGCTTTCTTAAAACATGGAGTATTCATCAGCTAACATGACTGTTTCTCTACCGTCATTGTCCACAACGTAGATCATTCGAGGATAGAAGGGGTCAAACTTATAGGTAAAATCAAAGGAGATAAGTGTATCGAGATGGTCCTCAGAGAAGCGGAAGGTCAACTTGCCCTTGTTATTGATCAATTCAAAGCGAATCAGGTTATTCAGGGGAAAGACATCTTTAAGGAAGTTGTCGATAATGTACCAGAAAGTGTCAATCACGTCATCTGGAAGGCTAGTGATAGCGCCAAAGCTGGCATAGCGACCACGAGTATTGGTAAAAGCCATGAGACTCACTCCTTTCTGGAAACCTAGCTGCGGTAGACCAAATATCAGTTATTTAGTCTGACACAGCAATATTGTTGGTTCTATCATACAAGAAATAAGTAGGAATTGCAAGAAATTGCTTCCTTACTGGACGAAGGTCTTTTGAGAAAGAGAGCAAGAAAAAAGAGCTTGCGCTCTTTGACAACTTTATCGATTCTTTAGTTCAACATAACGTTTGTACCAAATTTTCACATAAGCATCGGAGAAGGGACCACGTTCGTTGTTGATCCAGTCAACCAGAATCTTAACGTTTTCCTTGAGAATGAAATCCAAATCATCCGAATAGTTCATTTGCCTTTTATGACGTTCATATTCTTCCACATCAAGCAGCCGTTTTTCTCCGTCTGTGAAAACCTTGACATCTAAATCATAGTCGATGTACTTGAGGGCTTCATTGTCCAGATAGTAGGGGCTGGCAAGGTTGCAGTAGTATGAAGTGCCATTGTCACGAATCATGGCAATGATATTAAACCAATATTTCTTATGAAAATAGACAATGGCAGGCTCTCGTGTTACCCAGCGCCGGCCATCACTTTCTGTCACCAGTGTGTGGTCATTAACGCCAATAATGGCATTTTCTGTCGTCTTTAGTACCATGGTATCTCGCCAAGTGCGGTGAAGATTCCCATCATGCTTATAACTTTGAATTGTAATAAAGTCGCCTTCTTTGGGAAGTTTCATAACCTACCAACTTTCTACAATTTATAAGTTTATCCTCTTTATTGTAACATATTTTCATAAAAATGCCTAAGTTTTCATAGAAAATCTTAAAGATATTCTCTTAGAGCGCTGGCAATGTCGGAGAAATCATAGCCTTTGCGGGCTAGAGCTTGGGTCAGACGCTGTTTTAAGTCATAGCCCTCGTACTTTTTGGAGTACTTGCGGTATTGCTTGTCTAGCTCTTTGTAGAGCAGCTCTTGTTGGTTTTCTTGGTCTTCTTCGATGTCTAAATGTTGATAAGCCTCTTTGGCTTGTCCATAGGAAAATCCTTTGTTTATCAGGGCTTGGAGGATTTTATCTTGCAAAGCTTTACTAGGAAGCTTTCCTTGGTATTTTTTGAGCAGCTTTTCGGCAACTCGCTCGGCTACTTCAGTGAAATCAAATTGTCTCAATTCTTCTTCAATAATAGTGTTAGAAATTCCTTTTTGGCTGAGTTTTTGCTTGAGAACAAAAGCGCCTTTGTCACCAGTGAGAAGATTGGATTGGATAAAAGAGTTAGCATATTTTCTATCATTAATCCAATTATCCTTTTTTAGATTGTCCAAGACTTGGCTGATGATTTCTGGTTGGATGTCGTGCTGTGTTAAGTAGTCTTTAACTTCCTTGGCAGTCCTTTGCTTGAAGGAGAGATGGTAGAGAGCTAGATTTTTTCCGTAAGAGAATTGGGCATAGTGTTGAATTTCTGATAGCTCCTGCTCTGTGATTTCCATTCCTTTGGACAGCATGAAGCGGACAATGGTGTCTTCGGTGATATAGAGCTTTTCACTGTCGTCCAACTCCAAGAGGTAGAGCTGTTTTTTCTTTTCGATTTTTGTGATTTTCATAGGGGATTTTGGTTAAGTCCTTTCT
>NZ_CALHWC010000124.1 GCF_938036805.1 uncultured Streptococcus sp. | reverse complement strand
ATAAAAATGTAATATTGACTGCTCGCGATATTGTCGTGGAATTTGACGTTCGTGACAGAGTATTGACTGCCATTCGAGGCGTTTCCCTTGATCTAGTTGAAGGTGAAGTTCTAGCTCTGGTTGGAGAATCTGGCTCTGGTAAATCTGTTTTGACAAAAACATTTACTGGAATGTTGGAAGAAAATGGCCGTGTAGCTCAAGGAACGATTGATTACCGAGGAACTGATTTGACGGCCCTAAAGAGCAACAAGGATTGGGAGCCAATCCGCGGGGCTAAAATTGCAACCATTTTCCAAGATCCCATGACTAGTCTAGATCCGATTAATACAATCGGAAGTCAAATTACCGAAGTAATCGTCAAACACCAAGGAAAAACAAGCAAAGAAGCCAAAGAAATGGCAATCGACTACATGACCAAAGTCGGAATTCCTGACGCTGAGAAGCGTTTTGAAGAATATCCATTTCAATATTCAGGCGGGATGCGTCAACGGATTGTTATCGCGATCGCCTTGGCTTGTCGTCCAGATATTCTGATCTGTGATGAGCCTACAACGGCCCTCGATGTGACGATTCAGGCGCAGATTATTGACTTGCTCAAATCATTGCAGGCAGAATACCATTTCACGACTGTCTTTATCACCCATGACCTTGGTGTTGTGGCAAGTATTGCTGATAAAGTGGCAGTTATGTATGCTGGCGAGATCGTTGAATATGGAACAGTTGAAGAAATCTTCTACGATCCAAAACATCCATATACATGGAGCTTGCTGTCTAGCTTGCCGCAGTTAGCTGAAGCAAATGGTGAACTCTACTCGATTCCAGGTACACCACCGTCGCTATATACTAGCATTAAAGGGGATGCTTTTGCACTTCGTTCGGACTATGCAATGGCCATTGATTTCGAAGAAAAAGCTCCTGCCTTTCAGGTTTCCGATACGCACTGGGCTAAGACTTGGCTCTTGCACGAAGATGCGCCAAAGGTTGAGAAACCAGCCATTATCGAAAACCTTCATGATAAAATTCGTTCAAAAATGGGCTTCAATCACTTAGAAGCTTAGGAGGAAGGAAATGACTGAAAAATTAGTTGAAATTAAAGATTTAGAAATTTCCTTCGGCGAAGGAAGTAAGAAATTTGTAGCTGTAAAGAATGCAAATTTCTTTATCAATAAAGGAGAAACTTTTTCCCTAGTAGGTGAATCTGGTTCTGGTAAAACAACCATCGGCCGTGCTATCATCGGCTTGAATGATACCAGTGCAGGGGACATCTTATACGAAGGCAAGAAAATCAACGGGAAGCAATCGAAAGCTGATGAAGCTGAATTGATCCGTAAGATTCAGATGATTTTCCAAGACCCGGCTGCCAGCTTAAATGAGCGTGCGACGGTTGACTATATTATTTCAGAAGGTCTTTATAACTACCATCTTTTTGAAAATGAAGAAGATCGTCAAGAAAAAGTTAAGAATATCATTCGTGAAGTTGGTCTTTTAGCTGAGCATTTGACACGCTATCCTCACGAGTTTTCTGGTGGTCAACGTCAGCGGATTGGGATTGCTCGTGCCTTAGTCATGGAGCCAGATTTCGTCATTGCGGATGAGCCAATCTCTGCCTTGGACGTTTCCGTTCGTGCGCAAGTCTTGAATCTTTTGAAAAAATTCCAAAAAGAACTTGGCTTGACCTATCTCTTTATCGCCCATGACCTATCGGTAGTTCGTTTTATTTCAGATCGAATCGCTGTTATCTATAAAGGGGTTATCGTCGAGGTTGCAGAGACAGAAGAGTTGTTTAACAACCCTATCCACCCTTATACGCAGTCCCTTTTGTCTGCAGTGCCGATTCCAGACCCAATTTTGGAGCGCAAAAAGGTCTTAAAGGTTTACGATCCAGAGCAGCATGACTACTCAGTGGATCAACCTAGCATGGTTGAGATCCGTCCTGGTCACTATGTCTGGGCTAATCAAGCAGAAGCTGACCGCTATAAAAAAGAATATAAATAAAAAAGAAGCTGTAGAAACATGAACTTGAATGTTTCTCGGCTTTTTTTTTATTGTTATTTCAGCAAATTTACGGAAATATACGCAATCGCTTGCATACTATGATTTCACCTTATTCTATATATTATTCCACTAAATATAGGAAAAAGTCCCAAAATAATTTTTATAAAAGCCTTTACAAAATTAAAAATAGTGGTATAATAGTATTATTCAATGCAAACGATTTCATCAAGGGGTGGTTTGTGTAAAATATAAGGAGGTCTGGATGATGAAAGATTCATTCAAAAACATTTTTAGCTTTGAATTTTGGCAAAAATTCGGTAAAGCTTTGATGGTGGTTATTGCGGTTATGCCCGCAGCAGGTTTGATGATCAGTATTGGTAAGTCAATTCCGATGATCAACCCTGAACTAGGTTTTCTAGTGACTACTGGTGGCGTTTTAGAACAAATTGGTTGGGGGATTATCGGAAACCTGCATATCCTCTTTGCTCTCGCTATTGGAGGTAGCTGGGCGAAAGAACGTGCTGGCGGTGCCTTTGCGGCAGGTTTATCCTTCATTTTGATTAACCGTATCACTGGGGTTATGTTCGGTGTATCAAGCGATATGCTGAAAGATTCTAAAGCAGTGGTTAGTACTCTCTTAGGAGGAAGCATCAAGGTTTCTGATTACTTTATCAGTGTCCTTGAGTCTCCTGCTTTGAATATGGGGGTTTTCGTCGGAATTATCGCTGGTTTTGTCGGAGCAACAGCTTATAACAAATACTACAACTTCCGTAAATTGCCAGATGCTTTGTCATTCTTCAATGGTAAGCGTTTTGTACCGTTCGTTGTTATCTTGCGTTCAGTAATCGTAGCAATTGTTTTGTCATTTGTATGGCCAGTTGTTCAAACAGGTATCAACAACTTTGGTATTTGGATTGCTAACTCACAAGATACTGCTCCAATCTTGGCACCGTTCTTGTACGGTACTTTGGAACGTCTCTTGCTTCCATTCGGTTTGCACCACATGTTGACGATCCCAATGAACTACACACAACTTGGTGGTACTTATGAAGTATTGACTGGTGCTGCTAAAGGTACTCAAGTATTTGGTCAAGATCCACTCTGGTTGGCTTGGGTAAATGACTTGGTTGGTACTAAGACAGCTGATCCTACTAAGTACCAATATTTGCTTGACACATTCCATCCAGCCCGCTTCAAAGTTGGACAAATGATCGGTTCATTTGGTATCCTTATGGGTGTTGCTGCAGCTATTTACCGCAATGTTGATGCTGACAAGAAACATCAATACAAAGGTATGATGATTGCGACTGCTTTGGCAACCTTCTTGACAGGGGTTACTGAACCAATCGAATACATGTTCATGTTCGTGGCAACTCCACTTTACTTGATTTACTCATTTGTACAAGGTGCTGCCTTTGCTATGGCGGACATTGTTAACCTTCGTGTGCACTCATTCGGGTCTATCGAATTCTTGACTCGTACTCCAATGGCTATCAATGCTGGTTTGGGTATGGATATCATTAACTTTATCTGGGTAACAGTTCTCTTTGCAGTAATCATGTACTTCATTGCGAACTTCATGATTCAAAAATTCAATTATGCAACTCCAGGACGTAACGGTAACTATGAAACAGCTGAAGGTTCAGAAGCTGCTTCATCAGAACAAGGTGGTGCAAAAGTAGCTGCTTCTTCTCAAGCAGTGAATGTCATTAACTTGCTAGGTGGCCGTGCTAATATCGTTGATGTTGATGCATGTATGACTCGTCTTCGTGTGACTGTTAAGGACGCAACAAAAGTTGGTTCTGAAGAAGAATGGAAAGCTGAAGGCGCTATGGGCTTGGTTATGAAAGGTCAAGGCGTTCAGGCAATCTACGGACCAAAAGCTGACGTTCTTAAATCTGATATCCAAGACTTGTTGGATTCAGGAGAAGTGATCCCTGAAACTTTGCCAAGTCAAAAAGCTGAGTCTGCAGCTGCAGCAGTTAGCTACAAAGGCGTGACAGAAGCAATCGAAACAGTTGCTGATGGTGAAGTTGTTAAGTTGGAAGATGTTAAAGATCCAGTCTTCTCACAAAAAATGATGGGTGACGGATTTGCGGTTGAACCAGCAAATGGCAAAATCTATTCTCCAGTAGCTGGTAAAGTGACAAGCGTCTTCCCTACAAAACATGCTCTTGGTCTCTTGACTGAAGCTGGTCTTGAAGTGCTTGTTCATATCGGTTTGGATACTGTTAGCCTTGAAGGCAAACCATTTGAAGTACATGTAGCAGAAGGACAAACCGTTGCTGCAGGTGATCTTTTGGTAACAGCAGATTTGGCGGCTATTAAAGAAGCGGGTCGTGAAACAACCACTATCGTTGTCTTCACAAATGCTCCAGCAATCAAATCAGTAGCAGTTGAGAAATTCGGTAAAGTCGCTCCTAAGACAGTTGTGGCTAAAGTAGAATTGTAAGATAGAAAAGAGAAATCATGGCAAAATTCCTGACTTTAAATACTCATAGTTGGATGGAAGAAGAGCAAGAAAGCAAGCTAAATCAGCTAGCTGAGCGGATTCTTCAAGAAAAATATGACGTCATTTGCCTGCAGGAAGTCAATCAATTAGTGGAGTCTGAACAGGTTGTTCAGGCTCCATTTTATTATGCGGTAGATGGCGCCATTCCGATTCACCAGGACCACTATGCCCTACGTCTGGTTGAAAAGCTAGCTGAGGCAGATCTGGACTATTACTGGTCTTGGGCTTATAACCATATTGGATTTGATATTTATAATGAAGGGGTTGCAATTCTGTCCAGAAAGCCCCTGAAGGCAAGAGAGCTCTTGGTGTCTGATGTCAATGATCCAAGTGACTATCATACGCGTAAAGTCTTGCTGGCAGAAACGGAGCTCGATGGTCAGCTCATCACAGTTGCTTCTTGTCACCTATCTTGGTGGGATAAAGGTTTCCAAGGAGAGTGGGCTAAGTTTGAATCTGAGCTCTTGCAAGTTGAGACTCCTCTTGTCCTCATGGGAGATTTTAACAATCCTGTTGATCACGAGGGTTACCAGCACATTCTTCAAAGCCCACTTGCTCTCCAGGACAGCCATAAGGTGGCTGACCAAGCAATTGGTACAGCGACGGTTGAAGGCGATATTGCTGGATGGGCAGGAAACAAAGATGCTCTAAAAATTGATTATATCTTTACAAGCAAAGATTTCAATATTGAAAAATCTGCTGTTGTTTTTGATGGGCAACGTGGTCCAGTCGTTAGTGACCATTTTGGCTTGGAAGCTCAAGTTCATTTCTAAGCTTATCTGAACAATCGAAATAAACTAAAAAATCGCTTTAAATGTTTGTTTTGCTTAAACAGCATTTGAAGCGATTCTTTGCTTTTTAGAGGAAAAGTGCAAAGAAGTCTAGAGCCAAGAAGTTCTGCTGGTTAAGATAGGATAATCTTGCTATTTCATGCCTCAGACGGAGGTTTTTTTGCTTAATTTTGTTACAATAGACATGTAAGGAAGGGAATAGCTATGTGGAAAGTTCAATTATTCATCTTTGTTGAAGCGATTCTATTATCAATGGCCTTGGTTACCATGCTGGCCGCCGATTTTTCGCGTGTTGTTCTCATCATGCTGCTCTTTCTCTTGTTTTTATATTATTATTTCGGCAAGCAGAGAGGCAATTCGCTATTGGTTGCGACCATGATTGTCTTCTTTTTCATTGTCATGCTCAATCCTTATGTTATTGCCGCTGTCCTTTTTGCCTTGATTTACGGCATGATTGTGGCCTATCCTTATCTTTACAAAGAAAATCAAGAGACCCATCTTTTCTTTGAAGATGCGACCGAAGTTCGAGCTGAAAAAAATCGTTGGTTGGGGGATTTGCAGCATTTTTCAAAGGATGACTGCCAGTTTCATGATATTAATCTCTTGAGAATGATGGGTAAGGACACCATTCACTTAGAGGATGTCATTGTGGTCAATCATGATAATGTGATTGTGATTCGTAAGGGCTTTGGAGATACCAAGATTGTCATCCCTTTAGATGTAGAAATCCAGCTTCAGATTAACACTTTGTATGGAGATTTGAATTTTTTAAATCATCCGACACGCAAGCTGCGCAATGAAACGATTTCGTTGACAACGCCTGACTATAAGAGAGCCAGCAAAACTGTAAAAATTGTTTTGGTCAGCTTTTTAGGAAATGTGGAGGTTGTTAGAAAGTGAAAAAAACAAGTTATTTGGTCATTTTCCTCTATACCTTCTTCGTTTTAGGGGTTATCTTTCACTACATTTTTAATCTTTTTAATTTAGAATGGCAAAAGCTGCTGAATAATCTGGACTTGCTCCAGTCCTTTGCTTTCTTTGTTCTGGTTCTGGGCTTAGCGCTGACTATCCTTTTGGCCGCTGCTGCGCGCTTCCTTCAGCACCTGTCTCTTTCTCAAGTTCAGAAGAATTTAAAAGCTATTTTAGAAGGCGGTGACATACAAGAAACCGGCCAGGCAGAATTGGACGATTCTTTCGTCCGCTTAAAAGAAAAGTTGGATAGTCTAACCGAAAACTTGCAGAAATCAGAGAATCAGGCCTTGCAGGAGGAAGAGAAGATTATCGAAAAAGAGCGCAGGCGGATTGCTCGCGATTTGCATGATACGGTCAGTCAGGAGCTATTTGCTGCGAATATGATTCTTTCAGGTGTCGCTGGGAATGTGGAGCGTCTGGATAAAGACAATCTCCAGCAGCAGTTAAAGGGCATCGCGGATATTCTGGATACAGCACAAAAAGACTTGCGGATTTTGCTCTTACATTTACGACCGGCAGAGTTGGAAAATCGGACCTTGGTAGAGGGCATGAATGTCTTAATCAAAGAGTTGACAGATAAGTCAGACTTGACTGTCCAGTTTAAGCATGAGGTGGTCAGCCTGCCCAAGCAGATAGAGGAGCACATTTTTAGGATTATCCAAGAAATAATCAATAATACCTTGCGTCATGCTCAGGCCAGTCGTCTGGACATCTATCTCTATCAGACGCCAAATAGGCTTAAGCTCAAGGTTTCTGATGACGGAATCGGTTTTGATCCAGCTAGTTTGGCTGATATGAGTTATGGTTTGAAAAATATTGAAGATCGAGTGCATGATATGGCTGGAACCTTGAAGATTCTAACAGCTCCCAAAAAAGGAGTTTCTATCGAAATCAGAGTTCCATTGTTAGAAGGGGAAAAGGATGAGAATATTACTAGTGGATGATCATCAAATGGTCAGATTGGGTTTGAAAAGCTTTTTTGAATTACAGGACGATATCGAAGAGGTGACAGAGGCTACCAATGGTAGAGAAGGTGTCGAAAAGGCTCTGGGAAGCCGTCCAGATGTGATTATGATGGACATTGTCATGCCGGAGATGAGCGGCATTGATGCCACCTTGGCTATCTTGAAAGAATGGCCAGAGGCAAAGATTTTAATTTTGACTTCCTATCTGGACAATGAAAAAATCTATCCTGTCTTGGATGCGGGTGCCCGTGGTTATATGTTGAAGACTTCTAGTGCGGATGAAATTCTCCACGCCGTTAGAAAGGTTGCAAAAGGTGAATTTGCCATTGAAACAGAAGTCAGCAAGAAGGTCGAATACCATCGAAATCACATAGAGCTTTATGAGGATTTAACTGCGCGAGAGCGGGATATTTTGGGGCTTCTAGCCAAGGGCTATGAAAACCAGCGGATTGCTGATGAGCTCTTTATTTCCTTGAAAACGGTCAAGACGCATGTGTCCAATATTTTGTCTAAGCTGGAAGTGAGCGATCGAACTCAAGCAGTCGTCTACGCTTTTCAGCATCACCTTGTTCCGCAAGACGATTTTTAATGATATAATAGAAAAGATTAAATTGAAAGAGGAAAATATGAAGGCAAAATTAAAATATAAGGCGAAAAAAATTAAGATTGTTTTCTTTGATATCGACGATACCTTGCGGGTCAAGGAAACGGGCTTCATCCCAGAGTCGATCAAAGATGTATTTAAGCAGCTGAGAGAAAAGGGAATTCTGACAGGAATTGCTTCTGGTCGTGGCATTTTTGGAGTTGTTCCAGAAATTCGTGCCTTGGATCCTGATTTCTTTGTTACCTTGAATGGGGCTTATGTTGAAGATCGAAAGGGCAAAGTCATTGCGAAAACAGTTATTCCACAAGAATGCGTAGAATCCTACATTGCTTGGACCAAGGAAGTAGGCATTGATTACGGTTTGGTAAGTAGTCACGAAGCGGCTTTGTCTGTTCGCAATCCTATGATTTCGTCAGCAATTGATATCATTTATCCAGATCTGGCTGTCAATCCTGATTTTTACCAAGATCATGAAATCTACCAAATGTGGACTTTTGAGGATGTAGGCGACAGTTTGCAGTTGCCAGAAGATTTGGCCAAGTCTCTCCGTATGGTACGTTGGCATGAGCATTCATCGGATGTCGTACCGAAAGAAGGTTCAAAGGCAGCTGGCGTTGCCAAGGTCGTGGAGCACCTCGGTTTCAAACCAGAAAATGTTTTAGTTTTTGGCGACGGACTCAATGATTTAGAGTTGTTTGACTATGCAGGGCTCAGCATTGCTATGGGAGTTTCCGATGAAGAGCTACAGAAAAAAGCTGATTTTGTCACAAAAAGGGTCGAAGAAGACGGCATTTTTGATGCTTTGGAACAATTGGGCATGGTGGAGAAAGAATTGACCTTCCCACAGCTTCATCTTGACGAGCTTGAAGGACCAGTGGCAAAGATCAAGACAAATCATGGTGAGTTGAAGATTCAACTCTTCCCAGAGCAAGCGCCCAAAACAGTTGCCAACTTTATTGCCTTATCTAAGGATGGCTACTATGACGGAGTGATTTTCCACCGAGTTATCAAAGATTTTATGATTCAGGGGGGCGATCCGACGGGTACTGGCATGGGTGGGGAGTCCATCTACGGTGAACGCTTTGAAGACGAGTTTTCACCGGAGCTTTATAATATCCGAGGCGCTCTGTCAATGGCGAATGCTGGTCCAAATACCAATGGCAGTCAGTTCTTTGTTGTCCAAAACAGCAGTCTTCCTTATTCAACCAAGGAATTGACTCGGGGAGGATGGCCAAAGCCAATCGCTGAAGTTTATGCTAGCCAAGGAGGGACACCGCATTTGGACCGTCGACATACTGTGTTTGGGCAGCTAGTAGATGAAGCTTCTTATGAAGTTCTGGACAAGATCGCAGCAGTTGAGACAGCTTCAATGGATAAACCGCTTGAGGATGTTGTTATTGAGACGATTGAGGTTGTAGACTAATGAAAATCGGAGATAAGTTAAAGGGTAAAATTACGGGGATTCAGCCCTACGGTGCCTTTGTTGAACTAGAAAGCGGTCTGATCGGGCTCATTCATATTTCTGAGATTCGGACAGGCTATATTGACAATATTCACGATATTTTAAAAATCGGGGATCAGGTTCTCGTCCAGGTGGTGGATTATGATGAGTTTTCTGGTAAGGCCAGCCTGTCAATGCGGACTTTAGAGGAAGAAAAGCATCGTTTACCGAGACGGCATCGCTTTTCAAATGATCGTTGTAAAATTGGTTTTGCGCCCTTAGGCAAGCAAATGCCAATCTGGATTAAGGAAGCCAAGGCTTTTCTAAAAGAACAAAAAGATTAGAAAAAATCCTACTCAATTTGAGTAGGATTTTTGGTAGACTCTTTTCACGATTAAGCGTCAAATTCATAGAGGGCAGTAGACAGGTAGCGTTCTCCGTTATCAGGTGTCAGAGCAAGAACTTTCTTACCAGCTCCTAGTTTTTTCGCGACTTCAATGGCTGCAAAAATAGCTGCAGCAGATGAAATTCCCACTAAGAAGCCTTCCTGACCACCAATATAGCGTCCCAATTCTAGCGCTTGCTCAGAAGTCACGCGGACAATGCCATCGTAAGCTTCTGTATCCAAGGTCTCGGGAATGAAGCCAGCTGAAAGTCCTTGGATTTTATGCGGACCAGGTTTTTCTCCAGAAAGGATAGCAGATTCGTCTGCTTCGACTGCATAGACTTGGATGTTCGGATTCGCTTTTTTAAGAGCATGAGAAACACCAGAGATAGTCCCACCAGTTCCGACACCACCGACAAAGGCATCCAGTCCAGTTTCACCGAAAGCAGAGACAATTTCTGCTCCTGTTGTTCGTTCGTGAACTTCTGGATTGGCTGGGTTGTTAAATTGTAGTGGCAGCCAGCCATTTCGCTCTTGGGCGATTTCTTCTGCCTTGGCGATGGCGCCCTTCATTCCTTCGCTACCTGGAGTCAAAACTAGCTCTGCTCCATAGGCTTGAATAATCTTGCGGCGCTCCACACTCATAGTTTCTGGCATCACAATGACAACCTTGTAGCCTTTAGCTGCTCCAACCCATGAAAGGCCAATACCGGTATTTCCGCTGGTTGCTTCCACAATAGTGTCGCCAGGCTTGATAAGGCCATCGCGCTCAGCTGCCTCAATCATACTGAGAGCAATCCGGTCTTTTACAGAAGAGCCAGGATTGAAGGCTTCTAACTTGACGTAAACCTCAGCTGCTCCTTCAGGAACGATATTATTTAGTTTAACAATTGGCGTTCTTCCAACTAATTCTGTGATATTTTGATAAATGTTTGCCATTTTTCCTACCTCAATACTTTAATGAAACTAGTATAAGACGAAAGCGGCACTTTGTAAAATATAAAAAAGCTATGACCATGATAAAAATTCTTTATCACCAAGCCTAGCTTTTTAAATTATTCAACTGTTAAGGGAATTTCAACCTCGCGCAAGCCCTGATCATCAATTTGGATTTTGCCGTTGAAAAACTCGACTAATTTCTGTTCTAGTGGTTCTTTTTCTTGCTTGTCGATATAGATGGTTGTGGCAACTAGATCTGTGAATTCTGTGTCGAATTCGATCAGATTTTCAGCTTTTAAAAAGTTATCGAAGTTTTGGTACTGGCTGTAAGACATTTTGAGGCGCAAGCCAGCTTGTTCCTTGATTTCGATCAAACCGATTTCTTTGATTGCCAAAGCGACGCTGCCTGCATAAGCCCGAATGAGTCCGCCAGCTCCTAGCTTGATCCCGCCAAAATAGCGCGTGACCACAAAGCAGACATTGGTCACCTGGTGATTTTCCATGACACCGAGCATGGGAACGCCCGCTGTACCGCTGGGTTCGCCGTCGTCACTGGTTCGTTTGATTTCACTTTTCTCTCCGACAATAAAAGCAGAACAATTATGAGTGGCTTTATAGTGCTCTTTTTTGATGGCTGCAATAAAATCCCGAGCTTCCTCTTCTGAGTAAACGCGCTTGGCATGGCAAATGAAGCGGGATTTCTTAATTTCTTCTTGGGCTTGACCGTCTTGGCTAATTGTTCTATATTCCATAGTTTTATTGTACACAAAAAATTGGATTTTTCCAAAAGTTTTACGAATAAAAAAGTATGTTAGAAAGAAAAGATTGCTTAGGTAGGATATTTACAAAGGATCAGCTAAGCCCTGAGCTGCGCTCGCAGGCCCAGCAGCTGCCCAGTATGCGAGAGGAAAAGAGGAAGTTGTTTTGCGGCCGCTGTGGCACTCAAGTGGACAAAGAGCATCATCAGCTACCAGTCAATGCCTACTATTGCAGGGAGTGCTTGATGTTGGGGCGAGTTCGGAGTGATCAAGAACTCTATTATTTTCCGCAGGAAGATTTTCCTAAAAATCAGGTACTCAAGTGGCAGGGGCAACTAACGACCTTTCAAGAGAAAGTTTCTCAGGGACTGTTAGAGGCAGTCGCTCAAAAGCAGAATACCCTAGTCCATGCAGTGACTGGGGCGGGCAAAACAGAAATGATTTATCAGGTGATTGCAGAAGTGATTGATCGTGGAGGTGCCGTTTGCCTAGCCAGCCCTCGGATTGATGTCTGTTTGGAGCTTTATCGCCGGCTCAAGCTGGATTTTGCCTTCCCGATTTCGCTTTTGCATGGGGAATCCGAGCCATATTTTCGTAGTTCCTTGGTCATTGCTACTACCCATCAGCTTCTTAAATTTTATCGAGCTTTTGATTTGCTGATTGTGGACGAGGTGGATGCTTTTCCTTATGTAGACAATCCTGTGCTCTACCACGCCGTGGAGCAGTCGGTCAAGGAGGAGGGAACCACTATCTTCCTAACTGCCACTTCGACGGATGAGCTGGATAAAAAAGTCCAAAAAGGAGAATTAAAACGACTCAGCCTTCCGCGGCGCTTCCATGGGAATCCTTTGATTGTGCCCCAAAAAGTTTGGCTGGCAGATTTTCAAAAATATTTAGCGAAAAAGAAATTGCCGCCTAAACTGAAAAAATATATCGAGAGACAGAGAAAAACAGGCTTTCCCTTACTGATCTTTGCCTCAGAAATCAAAAGAGGTCAAGAATTTGCGCAAGTTTTGAAGGAGATCTTTCCAGCGGAAAGAGTCGGATTTGTGGCTTCAACAACTGAAAATCGTTTAGAAATCGTTGAAGAGTTTCGCAAGCGAGAAATTACCATTTTGGTTACGACAACCATCTTAGAGCGTGGCGTGACCTTTCCCTGTGTAGATGTTTTTGTTCTAGAGGCCAACCATCGTCTCTTTAGCCGTAGCGCCTTGGTGCAAATTTCTGGTCGAGTGGGACGTAGCATGGAGAGGCCGACGGGAGATTTATTCTTCTTTCACGACGGCACCACACGTTCAATCGAAAAAGCGATTCGTGAAATCAAACTGATGAACAAGGAGGCCGGCCTATGAGAAATTGCCTGCTATGCAGCCAGGCAGTAGAAGAAAATAGGACTTTTTCTTCCTTGATTTTATTACAAAAAGAACAAAATACAATTTGTAAACATTGCCGAGCAGGATTTGAAGCGATTTCCTCTATCCATTGCCCACGTTGCTGGAAGGAGGGAGAAACGGAAATTTGCTCGGATTGTCAAACCTGGGAAGCGCAAGGCTACTTGGTGCAGCATCAGGCCTGTTTTCTTTATAATGATTTGATGAAGGATTTCTTCAGCAAATACAAGTTTCAAGGAGATTATCTTCTGAGATTTGTGTTTGCGGAAGTTCTCAAAAAAAGTCTCAGAAATTTCAAAAAATATACTCTGGTTCCTATTCCCGTTAGCCCTGAAAAATACCAAAGCCGAGGTTTTAATCAGGTGGAAGGCTTCTTGCAAGCAGCTGGCTTGCCTTATAAACATTTGCTGGAAAAGCAGGATGCGCTTGCCCAATCCAGTAAAAATCGTGAAGAACGATTAAACAGTCAGCAATGTTTTACATTGGCGAAAGATGTCCTCCTGCCTGAAAAAATTCTTCTGATAGACGATGTGTACACGACTGGAAAAACCTTACAATTGGCTCGAGAATTATTGCTGGAAGAAGGTGTGAAAGAAGTTTTGACATTTTCACTCGCAAGATAAGAAAATATTTGCAAAAAAGGAATGAAAGCGTTATAATGATATTGTAAATAAAACATTTATGTTTAGAAAGAAGGTACTTATATGCTTAAATATAGTATCCGTGGTGAAAACCTAGAAGTAACTGATGCTCTCCGTGACTACGTAGTTTCTAAACTTGAGAAGATTGAGAAGTATTTCCAAGCAGAGCAAGAACTTGATGCACGGGTCAATCTGAAAGTGTACCGGGAGAAAACGGCGAAAGTCGAAGTAACCATTCCCCTTGGCTCAATTACCCTTCGGGCAGAAGATGTTTCACAAGACATGTACGGATCTATTGACTTAGTTGTCGATAAAATTGAACGTCAAATTCGTAAGAATAAGACAAAGATTGAAAAGAAAAATCGGAACAAAGTTGCAACTAGCCAGTTGTTCACAGATGCTTTAGTAGAAGACGCTGATGCAGCATCTTCTAAAGTAGTACGTTCTAAGCATATTGACTTGAAACCAATGGATCTAGATGAAGCTATTTTGCAAATGGATTTGTTGGGACATGACTTCTTCATCTACACAGATGTTGAAGATAATACAACGAATGTTATCTATCGTCGTGAAGATGGAGATATCGGTTTGTTAGAAGTAAAATAATGTAAAAGAGCTGTCCAATTTGGATGGCTTTTTGTTGTAAGGAAAGCTCTCGCTCATTCTACTTCAAAGAATGTTTACAAATAAAGAAATTCTATTTTATTTTTATAGCTGTCCTATGGTATAATAAAGGGATAAATGTTAGGTGGTAGGTATGGCTAAATTAATTCCTGGTAAAATTCGAACGGAAGGAATTGCCCTCTGTGTCAGCAAAAAAGTCGAAATTCTTGAAGTTAAGGATTCCTTTCTATACACGCGCGTGGATCAGTACAATCTACGCTATAGTCTAGATGACGATGCAGTTTTCTGTTCCTGTGATTTTTTTCAAAAGAAGAAGTACTGTGCCCATCTGGCTGCCTTGGAATATTTTTTGAAAAATGATTCGGCGGGTAAAGATCTGCTGGCGAAGATGACAGAAAAAGAGTCTTCTAGTCAGGAAGCCCAGAAATTAGTTTCTTTTGGTAGTCTTTTTTTGGATAAGATTTTGCTAGATAAATCCAGTCAACAAATCCGCTATGAGCTATTGGCGACCGGCCAAGAAGATACTTACACAGGACAATTCTTATGGAGTCTGCGGATCTGTCGATTGCCAGATGAGCGTTCTTATGTGGTGCGTGATATTTTGTCCTTTTTGAGAACCTTGGGCAAGGGTGGCCATTATCAGATCGGCAAGAGCTACTATGAGCCTATTCGCATGGAGAATTTTGATGAGGCCAGTCAAGATTTGCTAGAATTCTTACGAGGCTTGGCAGCGGATTATAAGGGGCAGGATTCTCCACTAGTCTTTCCCAATGCTGGGCGGCACCTCTATTTTCCAGCTAGTCTTTTTGAAGAAGGTGTGACTCGCTTGATGAATCTCACGTCATTTCGTTTAGAATATAGCTTCTATGATTATGCTGAGGTCTTTTTCCAAGACTTGCATGAAGAGGCGGAGATTTATCAGTTTGAAGTGCAAGAGCGGGAAAACTATTTTGAGCTGCTGATATCTGAAAAGAATTATAAGATGCTCTATGGGGGGCAATTTCTCTTTCATAATCAAACCTTCTATCAGCTGACGGCTGAGCAAACCAAATTAATCAAGACTTTACAAGAATTACCGATAGAGCAGGAGCGCGTTAAGCGCCTGCAATTTGATGTATCTGAACAGTCCAAACTGGCAGTGAGTCTGCTTGAGTTCAAAAAAATTGGCCGTGTGACAGCGCCTGAGCGCCTGCTCATTCATGACTTTACCGTTGATTTCAATTTTAATTTGGGAGCGGACAAGCAAGTATTACTGGATCTTGTCTTTGATTATGGCAGTCAGATCGTAAGCAGTCGTGAAGCGCTGAGAAAGCTACCTTTTGCCAGCAATTTTGAGCGAGAACAGCAAGTTTTTAAAGCAATGCTGGAGGCGGGTTTTGCAGATGAGTTTACCAGCCAGCGTCCTCCTTTACGACCAGAAGAAATTTATCGCTTCTTCTCCGTCTTGATTCCGCGCTTTAGAGCACTAGGCAATGTCTACTTGTCAGATGAGCTGCAGAGTCTATCTCAAACAGCACCTCCGAAAGTTTCCATTAGTATGAATGGTGGGCTCTTGGATATTGGCTTTGATTTTACTGGTATTGATCAGTCTGAAGTCGATGATGTTCTAGATTCGCTGATGAGTCAAAAGGATTACTTTATCAGCAAGACGGGTCAGGTCTTGATTTTTGATGAGAAAAGTAAGCGAATCAGCCAGACTTTGCAACAATTGCGAAGCAAACATTCTAAAAATGGGGTCATCCAAACGCATAGTCTGGCCGCCTATCAACTCTCTGAATTGTTCAAAGATCAGGAAAGAGTTGACTTGTCGCAGGATTTTCGCCAGCTAGCTTATGATTTGACCCATCCTGAGGATTTCCCGCTACCTAAACTGAAGGTTCAGGCAGAGCTTCGAGATTATCAGGAGACGGGTGTGAAATGGCTATCCATGCTGAATAAATATGGATTTGGTGGTATTCTAGCCGATGACATGGGCTTGGGAAAGACCCTTCAGACCATTTCTTTCTTGACTGCTCATTTGACCAAGTCTAAGAAAGTCTTGATTTTGGCGCCATCCAGCCTGATTTACAACTGGAGTGATGAGTTTGCCAAATTTGCTCCAGACCTAGATGTAGCTGTTGTGTATGGACTGAAAAATGTCCGAGATGCTGTGATTGCAGAAGATCATCAGATTACGATTACCAGCTATGCTTCTTTCAGACAAGATGTTGAGGAGTATCGGGGGCTTCATTTTGATTATTTGATATTGGACGAAGCACAGGTCATGAAAAATGATCAGAGCAAGATTGCTCAATATCTAAGAGCTTTTGAGGTGGACCGTACCTATGCTTTATCTGGTACGCCAATTGAAAATCATCTTGGCGAGCTTTGGTCTATCTTCCAGATTGTCCTTCCGGGCTTATTACCGAGCAAGAAAGCTTTTTTGAAGATGTCGGCAGAAACGGTTGCCCGTTATATCAAACCCTTTGTTATGAGGCGTAAGAAAGAAGAAGTCTTGCAGGAGCTTCCTGATTTGATTGAAGTTTCTTACCGAAATGAACTCGCAGACAGCCAGAAAACGATTTATCTAGCCCTGCTCAAGCAAATGCAGGAGCGAATTCTCCATGCAACGGAGGAGGAAATCAATCGCAGCAAAATCGAAATCTTGTCTGGGCTTATGCGACTCCGTCAAATCTGTGATACTCCTAAGCTTTTTATGGATGATTACGACGGGGAAAGCGGTAAGCTGGAGAGTTTGCGTGAGCTGTTGGAGCAGATTCAAGGCGGCAATCATCGTGTTCTGATATTTTCACAATTCCGTGGTATGTTGGACATTATTGAGGAAGAGCTGGGTCAGATGGGGCTGGAATCCTTCAAAATCACAGGCTCAACTCTGGCAAAAGACCGACAGGAGATGACAAAAGCCTTCAACCAAGGAGAAAGATCAGCCTTTCTGATTTCCCTCAAGGCCGGCGGTGTCGGTCTCAATCTGACTGGTGCAAATACCGTTATTTTGGTGGATCTTTGGTGGAATCCTGCGGTAGAAGCCCAAGCTATTGGTCGGGCTCATCGTATCGGTCAGGAGCGGAATGTCGAAGTTTATCGCATGATTACGCGAGGAACCATTGAAGAAAAAATCCAAGAATTACAGGAGACTAAACGAAATCTGGTTTCAACGATTCTGGACGGGGCAGAGTCTCGCTCCAGTCTTTCGCTGGAAGAAATTCGAGAAATTCTTGGAATTTCATCTGAATCGCTTGAAAAAAAGTTTGAATAGTTTATAATAATGAAGAGTTGAAAGGATATGCTATGACAAATACCAAATTTCCTATAATCGCTGATGACGAAATTATGTTGACAGAAATGCCGCACATGAATTTGTACGATGAGTTGGATCTGATTAGCAACATTAAAGGTGACTACCAAGACCGTAATTATTTAGAATGGATGCCGATTGTCGAGCCAGAAAAGCCTGCTCGTGTGGCTCCTGCCAAAACTGTAAGTGAGGCTAGGAAGAAGCAAGTCCCAGTTACGGACTTTAAAAAGCCGATCGACAAAAATGATCCAGCTATCCGCTATGCTGAGCAGGCGCGAGAGGAGGCTCGAGCTGATCTGAAGAAAAAACGTTCAGCTGCTTATTTGACGAGCAAGCTCCCAAATAAAGTTCGTAGTCGGAAGGTAGCACCTCCTCTTGAGGGGAATCCAGTTAAGCCGACAGCACCTTTCCAAAAGGAAAATTCAGGTGAGCTAACAAAGTTCAGTAACAAGCTCAAGCAAGATAGCTACATACTAGCGGATATTCAGCCTCAAGCTATTGTAGAGGCGCCAGCTAATCAAGAAAAAAAGAAAAAGAATAACTACGATTTTCTCAAAACCAGCCAAGTCTATAACAAAGGCAATAAGCGAGAAAAACACAATAAGCATAAAAAAGCGCAGGAATTGGACATCACCAAGTTGAGTTCAGATGCCCAAGGGCAATAAGGCTTCAGTTGTTTAAGATTTAAGGAGTAATCATGACGAAAACCTATCATTTTATCGGAATTAAGGGCTCAGGAATGAGCGCTTTGGCTTTGATGTTGCATCAGATGGGCCATAAGGTTCAGGGAAGCGACGTTGATAAATATTATTTTACTCAGCGTGGTCTAGAGCAGGCTGGTATTCCCATTTTGCCTTTCGATGAGAAAAATCTCCAGTCAGATTTTGAAATTATTGCCGGTAATGCCTTCCGTCCAGATAACAATGTGGAAATTGCCTATGCAGATGCCAATGGTATCAGTTACAAACGCTACCATGAATTTTTGGGTAGCTTTATGCGTGACTTTGTCAGCTTAGGTGTGGCTGGTGCCCACGGGAAAACTTCTACAACGGGTATTCTTTCTCATGTTCTGTCTAATATCACAGATACTAGCTATCTAATTGGGGATGGTACAGGCCGCGGGTCTGCTAATGCCAAGTATTTTGTCTTTGAATCAGACGAGTACGAGCGTCATTTTATGCCTTATCATCCGGAATATTCGATTATCACCAATATTGACTTTGACCATCCAGATTATTTCACAAGCTTGGAAGATGTCTTTAATGCTTTCAATGATTATGCTAAGCAGATTACTAAAGGGCTCTTCGTTTATGGAGAAGACGAGCAACTACGCCGCATTACTTCAAATGCACCGATTTATTATTATGGCTTCAAGGAAGAAGGCAATGACTTTGTCGCTCACGATCTCTTGCGCTCTACAAGTGGTTCAGGCTTTAAAGTTTCCTTCCGCGGGCAAGAGCTGGGTGAGTTCCAGATTCCAAGCTTTGGCCGTCACAACATTATGAATGCGACAGCGGTCATCGGTCTCCTCTACATTGCAGGTATTGATTTGAATCTAGTAAGAGAACATCTCAAGACCTTTAGTGGAGTTAAGCGCCGTTTTACAGAAAAGATTGTCAACGACACAGTCATTATTGATGACTTTGCCCATCATCCAACGGAAATTATCGCGACTTTGGATGCAGCTCGTCAGAAGTATCCAAGCAAGGAAATTGTGGCCATCTTCCAGCCACACACCTTCACTCGGACTATTGCTCTCTTGGACGAATTTGCGGAAGCCCTCAATCAGGCTGACTCAGTCTATTTGGCTCAGATTTACGGATCTGCGCGTGAGGTGGACAAAGGCGATGTTAAGGTCGAAGATTTGGCTGAAAAGATTGTGAAACGGGCCAAGGTTATTGATGTGGACAATGTTTCTCCGCTTCTTGACCACGATAATGCCGTTTATGTCTTTATGGGAGCTGGGGACATCCAGACCTATGAATATTCCTTTGAACGTCTTCTGTCCAATCTGACCAGCAACGTTCAGTAGGAGGAGACTTGATGGAAGCACCAATTCGAATCAGACAGGCTGACTTGAGCGACTGGGAGGAAATTCTTGCAATCGAGCAGCTGAATTTTCCAGCAGCAGAAGCGGCCAGTGCAGAAGTTCTCAAAGAGCGGATTGAACGCATCTCGGATACTTTTTTGCTGGCAGAGCTGCATGGTCAGCTGGCGGGCTATATTGTTGGGAAGGCTGTTCCAGCTCGATATCTGAAGGATGACCTTTTCAGCAAAGTGAGCGCCAATCCTCCAGAAGGTGGCTTCATTGTCGTCCAAAGTCTGTCCGTCCATTCTGATTTTCAGAGGCAGGGGGTCGGAACTTTGTTGCTTGCAGCTTTCAAGGAGACAGCTGTTCAGGAACATCGGCAGGGCATTAGCCTTACCTGTCATGATGAGCTGATACCTTATTTTGAGATGAATGGTTTCGTCCATGAAGGGATTTCTGACTCAACTCACGGTGGGACTATCTGGTCAAATATGGTATGGCAAAATCCTAATTTTAAGGAGAAGTGATGATTATTCGTCAAGTTCAAATGGCTGACTTAGATGCCATTTATGCGATCGAATTGGAAAATTTCAGTCCAGAAGAGGCTATTAGTCGTGAAATATTGGCAAAACACATTGAAACGATTCCTTCAACTTTTTTGGTCGCAGAAAAAAATGGCAAGATTTTGGGCTATTTAGAAGGTCCTGTCCGACCAGAACGTTATTTAAAAGATATTTCCTTTACGGAGGACATTGAAGATTATAGCTATCTGGCTGGCGGATTTATCTCTGTGACTAGTCTATCTATTTCTAAAGAAGCACAGGGCTTGGGTGTAGGAAAAGCCTTGTTGAAAGTTATGAAGGAAATTGTGATTGCTGATGAACGCCACGGTATCAATCTCACTTGTCATGATTATTTGATAGCCTACTATGAGCAACATGACTTTGTCAATGAAGGACCTTCGTCCTCAACCTATGCAGATGAAGTATGGTTTGATATGGTTTGGGAAAATCCCCAGATATAATTTTCATAAATAATATACTTTTGAAAGTCGGATATGATTGCATTTATCTGACTTTTAAGATATAATGTTAGGGATTATGAAGAAGGAGATCAAGTTTTTGACTGAAAATTCACAGGATAACGAAAAGACGCTGAGTTTTAAAGAGAAGATTTTGAATGAGTTGGCAGCAGCCAATGGTACCCAAAATCACTCAGTTCAGGAAGAAGCGCAGCCTCTTTTAGGTAAAGAAATGGAATTGGCGGAGAGCTTGGAATCTCTCGTTTCTGCTGTTGAAAAATCTCATGAGGTTCTAGAGAAGGATACTTCAGTAGAGGAAGAACCTAGTAAGGTCAAAGTAGAAGAGCCAATGGGACAAAGCGATCCTACCGTTCATACTCAGGCAGATGTGCTAGAAAATATAGTCCGTAATTCTACGATTTCGGAAGTTCCATCAAATGTTGATGGGCTAGGACAAGCTGATGTTGCTAAGAAGGAAAGTATAGAATCTGGAGAGGTTCAAACTTCTGTGCCTCATTCAGAAGCTTATCAAGAAAAGGTGGCGCCTGTTACAGATGAGATAAAAGAAACAGTGTTACCTGATTCAAACACTACAGATGAAAGAGAAGCTAAAAAAGACTTTTCTACTGCAGAACCAACGCTAAGCCGTAGAGATGTTGCTCATGGAAAGAAACGTTCTCGTGCAGATCGTACCAATAGTAGTAAAAAGAAAAAACGTAAAAACGGCCTAGCCAATCGAATCGTGATGACAGTCTTGGTACTTTTCCTATTGGGCCTTGGTATTACTGGTTTTGTAGGATACAATTATGTCTCTTCCGCGCTGAAGCCAGTAGATGCCAAATCGACAGAATATGTGACGGTGGAGATTCCTGCCGGTTCTAGTACCAAACAAATCGGAGAGATTTTAGAAAAGAAAGGCCTGATTAAGAACGCTCAAGTCTTTAATCTTTATTCAAAAATCAGAAGTTATGGTAATTTCCAATCTGGCTACTATAATCTTCAAAAGAGTATGGATTTAGACACGATTGCTAAGCAATTACAAGAAGGTGGGACAGATACACCACAGCCTCCAGTTCTTGGCAAGATAACAATTCCTGAGGGATATACCTTGGAGCAAATCGCCGAGGCAACTACTGTCAATGCTGCAAAAACTGCGAACAAGAATACTAAAACACCATTCAGCAAGGAAGATTTTCTAAATAAAGCTCAAGATGAAGATTTTATTGCAAAAATGGCAGCTAAATATCCGCAGCTTCTAGCAACTTTGCCGAGCAAGGATAGTGGTGTTAAATATCGTCTTGAAGGTTATCTTTTCCCAGCTACTTATGATTATGGAAAAGAAACCACGGTTGAAGAACTGATCGACCAAATGTTGGCTGCTATGAATACCAATCTATCGCAGTATTACTCAACAATTGAGTCTAAGAATCTGACGGTCAATGATGTTTTAACCCTCGCCTCTTTAGTTGAAAAAGAGGGTTCAACTGATCAGGATCGCAAAGATATTGCGAGCGTCTTTTATAATCGTTTGAACCAAGCTATGCCACTTCAGAGCAATATTGCACTTCTTTATGCTCAAGGAAAACTTGGTCAAAAGACAACTCTTAAAGAAGATGCTGAAATCGATACAAATCTTGACTCGCCTTATAATGTATACAAAAAGCAAGGTTTGATGCCTGGTCCAGTAGATAGTCCAAGCCTGTCTGCTATCGAAGCTACTATTAATCCAAGTAAGACAGAGTACTTGTATTTTGTAGCAAATGTGGAGACTGGGGCTGTATATTTTGCAAATACTTACGAAGAACACGCTAAGAATGTGGAAGAACACGTTAATAGCAAATTAAACCAATCAGGTGAAAGTTCTAACTAAATTATGTGGTTTTCCACATAATTTTGTTTTATCAAAAAATAGAAAGAAGAGAGAAAATAAAGTAATGGCTGAAAAAACTTATCCTATGACCCTTGTAGAAAAGGAAAAATTAGAACAAGAATTAGAAGAATTGAAATTGGTTCGACGTCCAGAAGTAGTAGAACGCATTAAAATTGCTCGTTCTTACGGAGATTTATCAGAAAATAGTGAATATGAAGCAGCAAAGGATGAGCAGGCTTTCGTTGAAGGACAAATTTCAAGTCTGGAGACTAAAATTCGCTATGCTGTAATTGTTGATAGTGATTCAGTTGCTAAAGATGAAGTTGCCATCGGTAAAACTGTTACTATTCAAGAAGTCGGTGAGACTGAAGAAGAAGTATACATTATCGTTGGTTCAGCTGGTGCGGATGCCTTTGCGGGAAAAGTTTCAAATGAAAGCCCAATTGGTCAAGCATTGATTGGTAAGAAGACTGGTGATATTGCAACAGTAGAAACACCAGTTGGCAGCTATGATGTCAAAATCCTAAAAGTTGAAAAAACAATCTAAGAAAGGTCGAGCACGCTCGGCTTTTTCTTTATCAATTTATGCTATAATATAGAACAAGCAAAGGAGATTGTATACTGATGGTTTTATCAAAAAAACGAGCACGCCATGTCATCGAGGAGATTATTGCCCTATTTCCTGATGCCAAACCGAGTTTAGATTTTAGAAATCACTTTGAGCTACTCGTGGCAGTCATGTTATCAGCTCAAACGACAGATGCTGCGGTTAATAAAGCTACACCAAATCTATTTTTAGCTTATCCTACTCCAGAAGCTATGGCAGCAGCATCCGAGGCAGATATTGCCAAGCACATTTCACGTTTAGGACTTTATCGAAATAAGGCCAAGTTTCTAAAAAAATGTGCCCAGCAACTCTTGAACGATTTCAATGGACAGGTGCCTCAGACTCGGAAAGAATTGGAAAGTTTAGCTGGGGTGGGGCGTAAGACAGCTAACGTGGTCATGAGTGTAGGGTTTGGTATTCCAGCTTTTGCCGTTGATACGCATGTTGAACGCATTTGTAAACACCACGATATTGTCAAAAAGTCAGCAAGTCCTTTAGAAGTTGAAAAACGTGTTATGGATGTTCTCCCGCCTGAACGCTGGCTAGCTGCGCATCAGGCTATGATCTACTTTGGTCGAGCTATTTGCCATCCCAAAAATCCAGAGTGTGATCACTATCCTCAACTTTACAACTTTGATCATGTTTAAGTTAGTGTCTTTGAATAATAAATTTCACTAGGCTATGAAAGGTTTAAGGGGCGTAAGAGTCTGTTGCGCGACTTGGGGGCATACTTATCAGATTTTTCTGAGATAATTATTTAGAAATAGAGTAAAAGGGAGAGTTTATCTTTCCCTTTTAGTTGTTGATTTATCAATGATTTTGTAGGCATTAGGAAATAAATTTGTAAAAAAAGATAAAAAAGTTTGAAAAAAGTGTTGACAAGGGAGTAGATAGGTGATATACTGATATAGTTGTCGCTTGAGAGAGCGATAAAGACCTTTGAAAACTGAACAAGACGAACCAATGTGCAGGGCACTACAACATATGTTGTAGTACTGAACAAAGGAAAAACAATAAATCTGTCAGTGACAGAAATGAGTGAGAACTCAAACTTTTAATGAGAGTTTGATCCTGGCTCAGGACGAACGCTGGCGGCGTGCCTAATACATGCA
>NZ_CALHWC010000123.1 GCF_938036805.1 uncultured Streptococcus sp. | reverse complement strand
TGAATTTTGCTGGTGGAATTCTGGCAGACGAGGAGGGTCGTGTGCTTCTGCAGTTGCGAGGCGATAAGAAAACATGGGCGATTCCTGGTGGAGCTATGGAGCTCGAGGAGACTTCTTTGCAAGCAGCCGTGCGCGAATTTTACGAAGAGACAGGCATTGCTGTTGAAGCCAAGCGCTTGCTGAATGTCTACACTAATTTTGCTGAAACTTATCCTAATGGTGACAAAGTGCAGACAGTTGTCTTTCTGTATGAATTGCAGGCACTGGAGAATGTTGATATTTCCAATTTTCACAATGAGGAAACACTGCGTTTAGGCTTTTTTTCTAAAGAAGAAATAGCAGAGCTGGAAAATGTATCGGATAAACACCGCCTGATGCTGGATGAGTATTTCTCGGACAGCTTTGCTATGGGGCTTTGATATTGAGAATACTAAGAAAGGAGCTTTATGCCTGAATTACCTGAAGTGGAAACGGTTCGGCGGGGTTTGGAGCGTCTAGTTGTTGGCAAGACGATTGGGCAGGTGCAGGTCCGCTATGCCAAAATGATTGCTACGGGAGTGGATGCTTTGGTCCATGACTTGCCAAGTCAGACCATTGAAAAGATTGGCCGTCGGGGCAAGTATTTGCTCTTTTATCTGACGGGTGGAGTGCTGGTTTCCCATCTGCGAATGGAAGGCAAGTATCTTTTTTATCCAGATGCGGTGCCTGAGCGTAAGCATGCCCATGTTTTTTTCGAGATGACGGATGGTGGGACGCTTGTTTATGAGGATGTCCGCAAGTTTGGGACCATGGAGCTCTTGAGAAAGGACCAGCTGGAGGCTTATTTTGCTGCTAGAAAGCTTGGTCCTGAGCCGACAGAGGCGGACTTTCTTTTGCCGCCTTTTGCCGCAGCTTTGGGTCGTTCCAAGAAGCCCATCAAACCCTATTTGCTGGAGCAGACCTTGGTCGTTGGTCTGGGCAATATCTATGTAGATGAGGCCCTTTGGCGGGCGCGGATTCATCCGGCAAGGCCAGCAGCTAGTCTGAAGCCTGCCGAAGTTAAGCGACTGCGTGAGCAGATTATAGAAGTTTTGCAGCTTGGGATTGAAAAGAGAGGATCGACCATTCGGACCTACCGCAATGCTTTGGGCGAAGATGGCACGATGCAGGATTTTCTGCAGGTCTATGGAAAGACTGGTCAGCCTTGTGCTAGATGTGGCAGTCCGATTGAAAAAATTAAGCTGGGTGGACGCGGTACTCATCTCTGTCCTCACTGCCAGAAAGCGAGGTAGCTGCCATGCCAAAAATTATCGGTATCACTGGTGGTATTGCTTCGGGTAAGTCAACAGTGACAGAGTTTTTGAGGCAGCAGGGCTACCAAGTCATTGATGCGGATCAGGTAGTGCATGACCTGCAGGAGCCAGGCGGACGGCTTTACCAAGCTCTTTTATCTACTTTTGGCTCAGCTATCTTACAGGAAGATGGGCGCTTGGATCGACCTAAGCTGGGAGCTATGATTTTTGGGAATCCTGAAGTCTTGGCGCAGTCCAGCCAGCTTCAGAACGAAATAATCCGCGAGGAACTGGCTCGCAGACGAAACTTGTTGGCAGAAACTGAGGCTGTCTTTTTCATGGATCTTCCCTTGCTGTTTGAGTTAGAATATGATAACTGGTTTGACCAAATCTGGCTGGTGGATGTGACGAAGGAAACTCAGCTCAACCGTCTCATGGCTCGAAATGCTCTCAGTCAGGAAGAGGCCGAAAAACGCATAGCAGCTCAGCTATCTCTCCAAGCAAAACGCAAGAGGGCGGATGTTCTTATTGAAAATAATGGCGATCTTGGGGACACTTTGGCTCAAGTTGACCAACTTTTAAAAACAGAAAGAAGATGATTCTATCACGGTACAAGTAAATTGGAAACATAATCTGAAAATCGCTTGGTTTGGGAACTTCCTGACAGGTGCCAGCATTTCTCTGGTCACTCCTTTTATGCCCCTTTTTGTGGAGCAGCTAGGAGCGCATGGTCACGAAGTGGAGTACTATGC
>NZ_CALHWC010000122.1 GCF_938036805.1 uncultured Streptococcus sp. | reverse complement strand
GACGGCCAGTGAATTCCAAGGATTGGAAGATCATACGAGACACCCAGAAGAAGATAATGTCGTAACCTGTTACCAAGGTTGAGGTTGGGAAATAACGTTTGAAGTCTGCTGAGTCGACATCAGGCCAGCCCATGGTTGAGAATGGCCAAAGGGCAGAGCTGAACCAAGTATCCAAAACGTCTTCGTCCTGAGTCCAACCGTCACCTTCAGGAGCTTCTTCACCCACATACATTTCACCCTCAGCATTGTACCAAGCAGGGATTTGGTGGCCCCACCAGAGCTGACGAGAGATTACCCAGTCGTGGACATTTTCCATCCATTGCAGGAAGGTATCGTTGAAACGAGGTGGGTAGAATTCAACCTTGTCCTCTGTATCTTGGTTGGCAATAGCATTCTTAGCCAATTGATCCATCTTGACGAACCACTGCGTAGACAAGCGTGGCTCAACCACAACACCAGTCCGTTCTGAGTGACCAACGCTGTGGATACGTTTTTCGATTTTAACCAGGGCACCGATTTCTTCCAACTTGGCAACGACTGCCTTACGAGCTTCAAAACGGTCCATGCCAGCGAATTCGAAGGCCAGTTCGTTCATAGTTCCGTCGTCGTTCATGACGTTGACTTGTGGCAAATCATGGCGTTGACCAACCAAGAAGTCGTTTGGATCGTGGGCAGGCGTGATTTTCACGACACCGGTTCCAAACTCAGGGTCTGCGTGTTCATCCGCAACGATTGGGATCAATTTATTAGCGATTGGAAGGATGACGTTTTTACCGATTAAGTCCTTGTAGCGTAGGTCTTCTGGATTGACCGCAACAGCTACGTCCCCAAACATAGTCTCAGGACGAGTGGTCGCAACTTCAAGGGCGCGTGAACCATCTTCCAGCATGTAGTTCATGTGGTAGAAAGCACCTTCTACATCCTTGTGAATCACCTCGATATCAGAAAGGGCTGTGCGAGCTGCTGGGTCCCAGTTGATGATAAACTCACCACGGTAAATCCAACCTTTCTTATAAAGCTCGACAAATACCTTGCGAACGGCTTTTGACAATCCTTCATCAAGAGTGAAACGCTCACGAGAGTAGTCTACAGAGAGCCCCATCTTGCCCCATTGTTCCTTGATAGTAGTGGCATACTCGTCTTTCCATTCCCAGACCTTCGTCAAGAAAGACTCACGACCGAGGTCGTAACGGCTAATGCCCTCACCACGCAAGCGCTCCTCAACCTTAGCCTGAGTGGCAATCCCCGCATGGTCCATCCCTGGCAGCCAAAGCGTATCAAAGCCTTGCATACGTTTTTGACGGATGATGATATCCTGAAGAGTCGTATCCCAAGCGTGACCAAGGTGAAGTTTCCCAGTTACGTTTGGTGGTGGAATGACGATAGAATAAGGCTTAGCCTTTTGATCGCCAGAAGGCTTGAAAACATCGGCATCAAGCCATTTTTGGTAACGACCAGCCTCAACCTCGGCTGGATTGTATTTAGGTGAAAGTTCTTTAGACATGTGTGTTCTCCTTAATTATTAAATGAATACATCGCAGCTGTTCCAAGGGAACCAATTATCAAAAATGAAGTTAAAATAGGATCCCAAAAAATAAGCCAAAAAACAATAATGAATAATATATAAATTAACGTTCCTCCATATTTTCTTTCTTTAAAAGAGTATAAAACTAATCCTAATAAAATAAATATCCATATGATTCCAACAATCAAATGAGGGTAATAATCATCTAACTGTATTATTTCAAAAGCTCTTGATATTGTATTCAATTTTGGATTGTTAGTAATATCTTTTACTAATTGGCTATTCTTAAAAAACCAGGTCCAAATAATTATAATAATTTCTGATAAACAAATACAAATAAATAACCATAAGTTTGATACATATTGTTCAAAAATTTCTCTATTCATAAAAACAACCTCATTTTTTTGAAATAAATATTCCCAATATAAAAGCAATGATAGTCCATATCAATGTTAATTTTGCTGGTTCAACAGTAGTATTCGTATCTATTAGCCAACCATACATCCGCTTATACAAATATAATAATAGCTCAATCACAATATAAATAATATTAAAACTTAGATAAAATAATATTAAAGACAACCAAATACTTATATCTACTTTAAATTGTCCTATATTTTTAAAATAAAAAATTATATAGACTGCAAATACTACTAGAATCATAGATAAACTAATTATAGAAACTTTGAATCTCTTTTTTATCCTAGGAAGTTTTAAAAGAGCCACAATTAGTAGTATAGGTGAACCCAACATAAGACTCAATTCTACACTGTTAAATGGTAAGTTCGATAGTAAAGCAACTATCTCTTTTAAATTTAATTTCCTCAACAATATAGACAATTCTATACTTAATCCTCCCGCTAACGAAAGACTGAACAATAAAGTCAGAATACTATTTCTAAGCGCATCTAAAAAATCTACAAGAACGTTAAATATAATACTAAACATATTCCTAATCATTTTTCCTCCCACTCACTCCTCAGTAGCCCATACCTCAAATCATCACAGCGATTGCCTCGGGCATCTTTGCGGTCCCGGAAGCGAGCTTCGAGAGTAAAACCAAGTTTCTCAGCGACTCGTTGACTTTGAAGGTTATAGCCAAAGCAAGTCAGTTCAATCTTGTGAAGACCAAGTTCTTTAAAAGCTAGGTCAATCAAAGCACGCGCTGCCTCTGGCACATAACCACGTCCCCAATAGTCTGGGTGCAAGGTATAGCCAATCTCCAGTACATCGTCTTCGT
>NZ_CALHWC010000121.1 GCF_938036805.1 uncultured Streptococcus sp. | reverse complement strand
ATAGATAGACAGTAGGCAATACAGTCTAACTTTCCTTACTATTTTATCAAATTTCACTGAAAATGCAAGCCTTTTACACATTTTTTGTCAATTATTCCTTATCTAGCTTATAGTAAGGCTGATTGGGAACGGAAGCACCAATACTGGAAGCATAAATCCATTCTTTATCTTCTAATTGAGCAAAATTTTCAGCTTTTCCAGTCAAGATGACACCAGAGAAAGTTAATTGATCACGATTTTCTGCTTCACGAATATCTAGCTGACCAAATTTCTTGAGATAGGACTCCACATCATTGTACGTGTTGTACCCACTAACACTTGGGAAAAGATTTTTATCTGCCTTTTTCAGATAATCCAAGAAAGTCTGCTGCTCTTTCTTAGCCTCTTTTGCCTTCTTTCTAACATCTGAATCATAAGTAAAGAGAAGACCAGCGTTAGCTCCGTAAGTCGTCTTAGGATCAGTGCGCAATGCCCCAGTATTGTCAACATCTTCTGACTGACTGCCAATCCAGTACCAGTTGATTTTGAGATTGTTCGGTATCATCTGCTGGATTTCCTTATAGGTATAAGCTTTATCAAAAGTCAAAGCTACTTCCACCAATTGATTCGGCATTTCTTTGACAGAAGCAAGTTCTTGAGGGATTCGCTTTGTATCTATTGTTCCTTTAGCATTAATATTGTAGAAGACCGGATATTTTTGACGCAGGGTTCGCGTATAGGTTCCTGAGAGAGACAAATAAGTTCCTTCCGCAGTCGGATCTCTAAAAGCACCTATGAGTGAATAGTTTCCCTCATAGGAAGGATAAGCCACCTTCACTCCATCTAAATCCTTGAAACGATCAGAATGTAAGATTCCTGAAAACAAAGAATTTTGAGTGTAGTAAAGACTGTCATAGTCAACATTAGGGTAGGCGATTTCCGACATAACTTCATACTCTTTCTGCAAATTTCGACCATTACTAGAGGCTAATTCTATCAATCCCTTCCCTAGTAAAAGCAATAAAGCTAAGGAAACAAGGCTACTGATGGCAACTGTCTTCCAAAGTCGTTTTCTTTTACTTTTCTTCGCTAAAATTTCAAATGTTTCCATTTTTATATCCTTTCTTTTCCAATTTATGGCGGAGCTTAATTCGGCTACGCATGAGTTGTACTTTCACTTTACTTACAGAATACGACATAATTTGAGCGATTTCCTTTACTGTAAAATTTTGGAAATAATAAAGATCTAAAAGCACTGTTTCCCTAGCTGACAGCTCTTCTATCGTCGACCTTAGCAGCTCATAATGGTCGTTTTCAAATGGTTGAATCACATCTTGTTTGAAAAATTCTTTTTGCAAAATTTCTAGATAATGCTGATCGCGCCTATAGCGATCGATGTAGCGGCGAATGGAAACCCGATACATCCAAGCTCGCATCTTCTCTGCTGGGATGACCAGATCAGTCTCTAACATTTTGACAAAAACATCCTGCACCACATCTTCTGCCTCGGCCTTAGAAGCTCCTGACTTTTGCAAGTAGAAAACAATCTCTCGGGCAAAGCCAATCAAGATGTTTTCGTATTCATCCAGTTTGATAATCTCACCTCCCCACAACTTCTCCTCAAATCTCTCCTCACTTGCATTCCTTTAAAAAGCAGAATAATAGTAAAAAGTCTTTCTAATCCAAAGCTCGCAGCTGCTACTTCTCATTTAAAACTACTTTTCTCTATTTAATATTTTTCTATTCATCCCCCTTTCTACTAGTATAACGAATCGAAAGTCATTTTGGTTACAAAAATTTCAAACATGACAAAGAAACCCCAGATAGGTTGAAACTATCTAGGGTTGACATCTTATAGATTTTACTGAGAGATTGACTCTGAGTTAGTGATTTGTTCAGAAGCAGTTCCCAGAGCCTGTTCTGCAGTTTCAGCTTGAGACTGATGAGCTTCTACTGAATGAACTGATTCAGCTGGTTCTGAAACTGATGCTGAGAATGCTGATTGAGTTGACTCTTGAGTTTGGTATTGGCTAGCAGCAAACGGTTGAGTTGGCTGGTTCACTTGATTCTGACCAAAAGGTTGCTGAGGCTGACCAAATTCTGGATTCTGAGCTGGTGCTTCTTGCTGAGCAACTGGTTGACTTTGGCTAGCAGGCTGACCGAATGGTTGGTTTTGAACCGGTTGTTGTGCTTGGCCAAATGGTTGCTCTTGATTAACAAGCTGACTAAACTGTTGGTTTTGAGCTGGCTGTTGAGCTTGACCAAATTGTTGGTTTTGTGTCGGCTGTTGTTGTCCTTGGAATCCAGGCTGAGCAAACTGTTGGTTTTGAACCGGTTGTTGCGCTTGACCAAATTGCTGACCTTGGAATCCTTGTTGACCATAAGGAGCCCCTTTAACTTGCTGAGCTGGTTTGCTAGCTTGGCAAAGCAAGACAATCAGAGCAATACCACATGGCAGAGAAACCAAAGCCGCTATGATATTCAAAACTGGAACGAAGGAAGCTATTGATGGTCCTACAGTGAGAAAAATAAATGCCCAATGGAAACCAGCATCACGAAGACGACGAACAGTGATAGCAAGATTAGGAACGATAGTTGCAAATCCATAGATAGCAAGCAAGAACATTATGAACGCAGCAAAACCAGCGCCAGCCATAGCTCCAGAAAAATCTGGTTCATAATCGTATAGCCCTGCATAATAAACTTCACTAAAAAGCGGAATGAGAAAACCAAAAAGGGCAATCAACGAAAATGGTAGGGTAATTAAAAAATTACATAGGACAACCCACCAGAAATCAGAACGGCTTGAACGACCACTAAAGTCTGCATAACGAGTCCAAAATTTTTTATAAGCAGAAAACATAGACATCTCCTCCAAATTTTTATTAACAGAGTCATTGTATCATAATTTTAGCTCGAAATCAAGGTAAGCTAACCCTAGCTCGCTATCAGAGCAAGGAAACAGAGCCTTACTTTACAGTCTCAATCTGCCAAGAATCCCAGCCACTAAAGCGAATGGCTCCCTGCTCATCTGTTCGGAAAATCTGTGTCTGAATGTTCTCAAATCTGTCTAAAGTTTCCTGATGGGGATGCTTGTAACGGTTATTCTTACCCGCAGAAATGAGGGCAATTTGGGGCTGAAGCTGATGTAAAAATTCTGGGCTAGAGGAGCCCTTAGAACCGTGGTGGCCTGCTTTTAAAACATCCACCTTGAGTTGCGGAAAACGCCGCATCAAGGTAGCTTCGCCATTCTCCTCTAAGTCTCCCGTAAACAAAAAGCTAGTTCCAAAAAACTTCCCGTACAAAACGACAGAGTCATCATTGCCACCGTCGCCTGTATCCTCAGGATAGAGAACCTGCAAAGATCCATCAAAAATTGGAAGGCTATCTCCCACTTCTACCGCATGGACTCTCGTCTGCATCCGCTCCAGTTTCTCCACAAAATCCGACTGGGTCAAACTTCCCTTAGATACATAAATTTTCTTTATAGAAAAATGCTTGGCTACTTCCAGCATATCGCCCATATGATCGGTATCGGTGTGGGTCAAAACCAGCACATCCAAGTGACTAACTCCCCTACTTTTCAGGTAGGGAATCAAGGTCTTTTCTGCATTTGTCGAAGAAACCCGTTTCTGCCAGGCTTCTTTCTTGCCAATCTCCACTCGACCACCCACATCAATCAGAACAGATTTCCCCCGCCAATCGCGCAAGAAAATGCTATCTCCCTGCCCAATATCAATGACGGTAATTTCATTTTGCAAGGGATGCTTTGTGAGGAAAAAGAGCAGAGCTAGAGCCAAGCTGAGTAAGATTAAGGCTTTCTTCTGTCTACGAAAATCATAAAGCAAACCAAGAGTGATGAGTAGACCTAGCATCATCCAGATAGATGGCTGACCAAAAACCACTGGCCGTGAGGAAATAGACGCCGTCCAACGAATCAGCCCTTCCAGCAGTTCAAACAAGGCATTGACCTGGGTAATTTTCAAAAGAGGCGATAGGGCAAAAATAAAGGTCAGGGCTGGAAGCATAAAAAGATCAAAAACGACTGAGAATAGAAAAGTCAGCAGAATAGACCAGGGCTGAAATTCGGAAAAATAGAAAATCAGAATCGGCAAAATCCCCAGTGAAATAGTCAGACTTTCTGCCAGCACCTTTCGCACGGGAGGTAAATGCTCAAAATCCATGACCGAAATGACAAAAGCATAGGCACAGGAAAGAACGCCACCCGTCGTCAATAGAAAATTGGGCATGAAAATGGCTAAGAGCATGATCGTTAAAGCAAAGTTATCCAGCTTAGTCACACCAAACTGCGAGAGCAGCTTTTGCACTAAACTTCTCACAACCGATACTGAAAAGCCCGTCAAACCCGCATAAATGAAGGAAAAGGGCAGCTGTATCCAATCGACGGTTTCTCTTTTCAAACCAGATTTGAGGAGAATCCTGCGAAAACCGTCCATGAAATAGCCGACCTGCATGCCAGATAGGGCAAAGAGGTGGATAATTCCCAGACTGGAATAAAGTTCATTCATCTCAGCAAAATCTGTGTCCAAATCGCCAAACAAGAGTCCAGTCATATAATGGTTCATGGGACTAGGAAAGTTTTCTTTGATGTAAACTAAGGCTTTTCTCCGCCAAACCGACAGCCAGTCCCAAGGATTAAGACTGCTAAAATGCTGACTGGACTTGATTTGATTGATTTTCAAAATCCTGTAAATCCCCTGCGTTTTTAGATAAGCCCGATAGTCAAAGCCTGAAAAATTGCGCTGGTCTTCTGCTAAACTAAGATCTCCATCAATCTCCAAAAGCAGTTGATCGCTCAGCTTTTGAAAAGCGACTTTTTCCTTTTCTAACTGGATTTTATAAAAGGCCTGATAAGTTCGACCATTGGAATAGCCACGAAAAGAAAGCGAGTCGCCATTGACTTTAATTGTATCTGGCTTCATCACAATGGCAGACATGGTTTTCGGTTCATCTTGAAAGGCTTGGTTAGCCATTTCTCTCCGAAATAGGAAAAATCCTGTAAAGAGACTCAAGAACACCAAAACAAGCAGACTATTTCTAGTCGAATAAAGCCAAAAGAGCCGAACAAGAAGGACTGCCAAACCTAGATAAGTTGGCAGACTGCCTGTGTAAACTGCAAAGTAGGTCAGCACCAGCAAAAGACAAAAATAGATGGGTTTGATGGGAAATTTATTTATCCACTGTGACATAGTCTTTTAACTTTTCTAAGGTTTTTGCACCAATTCCTGAAACATTTTTCAGCTCATCTACTGACTTAAACTTGCCATTGGCTTCCCGATAAGCGATGATGTCTTGCGCTTTCTTTTGACCGATGCCTGAAACTGTCTGAAGTTCAGCTTCGGTCGCCGTATTGAGATTGACCAAGCCAGACTTCCCTTTTGCCGTTTCTCCATTTCCAGCGGGCGTCTGACTAGCTTGTGTCACATCTGCCCCTTCCTCACCGACTCTAGCTACATAAACAACCGCCTCATCTGTTAATCTTTGAGCTTGATTGATAGATTTTGACTCGGCATCTGGCAGTAGGCCCCCTGCTTTTTGTAAGGCATCGTGCACACGCGCTCCTGCCTGCAACTGATAAACTCCTGGATTTTTGACAGCACCTTTGACATCAACGGTGACTTCTTCCTCAGATTCCTCTGAATCCATATCCTTTTCTGAGTTGATTTTTTCTTGATTAGCACTTCTTTTTTCTGCATTGGTTTCAGATGAAGCTGATGTGACCACTTCCTGAGCCAGTGCACTGACCTGATTCTGTGGCTGAGCGTTTCCCTTCAGCAAGAAAAAGCCAGCAAAGATGATTCCCAGCAAGGAAAGCCCAACAAAAATCTTGTATTCCTTCAATTTTTCAACTATTTCTTCAAACATAATTTTTCTCCTTTATCTTTATATTCGTAAAAAATTCAAAAAAATATGACAAACCGAGAGAATTTTCAGCTTGTCATATTTTAAAATCTTTATTTTGCAAGTAGTCGTATAGATAG
>NZ_CALHWC010000120.1 GCF_938036805.1 uncultured Streptococcus sp. | reverse complement strand
GATTGGCTGCGAGAAGGGGGATTACCAGCCGGTGCTTGATCTGCTGCGGAAAAAGGATAGTCTCATTAGTCGCTATGGCAATCCGCGGGACAAGGGCTTGATCTACTATCTGATGGCTGTGATCAAGTATCGCCAGCTGGCTGGCAGTTTGCAAGAAGCTGGTTTTGAAAATTTACTAGATCAGGACTTTGAGACCTACTATGAAACGGCTAAAAGCCAGCTCAATCCCTACCGTGACCGGCACCAGCTCAAGGAATTAGAAAACTTACGTCGGACCTTGTCTTAAGAATTGAACACAAATAAAAGAGGATGAAAGTTATATTCATCCTCTTTTGGTGTTTGTAATGAAGTTTTTAAATTCTCATCAGTCATGTACTTGTGCCCAGACTTGGGTCAGGTAAAAGACAAAACTTGCCGCTAGGTTGGCCGTGTGGTTATCTATATCGTGAGGTGGAGAGACTTCGACGATGTCAAAGCCAATTAGCTTGCCTGAAGCAGCGATGTGCTGGAAGACCAGCACGGCCAGATTGGGATCCACACCGAGCGACTGGATGGCACTGACACCAGGAGCAGCGCCAGCTGCAAAGCAGTCAATATCAATGGTTAAATAGACCTGCTCTTTATCGGCTAGAAAAGCATCAACTACCTTGCAGACTTCCTTATGTCCCATTTGGTACATATCCATTCCAGTCAGGAATTGGATAGCGTTGGATTTGGCTACAAAGTCAAAGAGAAAGAGATTGTTATTGTGTTCCTGAATCCCTAGGATAAGGTAGTTAAAGATCTGTTTCTGAGCTAAGGTGTCATCAAACATTTGACGAAAACCGGTACCGGAGTTGGGGCCCGTCTGATCGTAGGGGCGTAGGTCAAAATGGGCATCCATATTGATCACAGCTAAGTTTTGGTCAGGATTTAGTGACGACTTGAGACCTAGATAGTTGCCGTAGGCTGTTTCGTGACCGCCGCCTAGAACGATGGGACGGAGATTAAGCTCTCGCAGGCGTTTGACTGCTCTCGCCAAGCTTTGCTGCAGCTGCTCCAGAGAGCGGTTAGGCCCGTCAATATCGCCAAC
>NZ_CALHWC010000119.1 GCF_938036805.1 uncultured Streptococcus sp. | reverse complement strand
TCTGGTCCCAACTCCTTAGCCAGCTTAACTGCGTAAGCAATAGCGTGGCTAGACTCTAGAGCAGGGATAATCCCTTCAATGCGAGACAGGAGCTGGAAGGATTCCAAGGCTTCTTCATCCGTGACTGGGACATAAGTGGCGCGTTTGATAGCATTAAAATGAGAATGTTCAGGACCGATGCCCGGATAATCCAGCCCGGCAGAGATAGAGAAAGCTTCCAGAATCTGTCCTTGCTCATCCTGCAAGACATCCATCAAAGCACCGTGTAAAACACCTGGTCGACCTTTGGTTAAGGTAGCAGCATGTTCATCTGTATCCACGCCCCGCCCAGCTGCTTCTGTTCCATACATAGCAACTGAGCTATCGTCTACAAAGGGATAAAAGAGCCCAATAGCATTGGAACCACCGCCAACGCAGGCGACTAAAGCATCGGGTAAGGCACCTGCATTTTGCTCAGCAAACTGGCGCTTGGCCTCACGCCCAATCACGCTCTGATAGTCGCGGACAATCTCTGGGAAAGGATGGGGACCCAAAGCTGAGCCCATAATATAGTGAGTGTCATCGACCTGCGCCACCCAAGCTCGCAAGGCAGCGTTGACTGCATCCTTGAGGACTCTAGAACCATCGGTCACTGACTCCACCTTAGCTCCCAGAAGTTCCATCCGAAAGACATTGAGGGCTTGGCGCTTGACATCTTCTTCGCCCATGTAGATGGTACAGTCCATGTTGAAAAGGGCTGCAGCTGTGGCTGTGGCTACTCCGTGCTGACCTGCACCAGTCTCTGCAATGATTTTCTTCTTGCCCATTCTCTTAGCTAGAAGGACCTGGCCTAGGGCATTATTGATTTTATGGGCACCGGTATGGTTGAGGTCTTCCCGCTTCAGATAAATCTTAGCACCGCCAGCATAGGCTGTCAGATTTTTTGCAAAATAGAGAGGATTTTCTCGCCCTACATACTGCTTCAGCAACTCATCCAGCTCAGCCTGAAAGGCTGGGTCTTTTTTACTCTCACGGTAGGCTTTGTCTAGCTCTAAAACTGCTGTCATCAGCGTTTCGGGAACAAAGCGCCCGCCAAACTCACCATAAAATCCTTCTTGATTGGGTTGATTATATGCCATCTTTCACTCTTTCTATAAATTCTGTTATCTTTTCTAAGTCCTTCTGGCCGTCAGTTTCGACCCCGCTTGAGACATCAACTGCGTAAGGGGCGAAGTGCTGAATAGATTCTCGGACATTTCCTGCATTCAAACCACCGGCGATAAAGAAGGGCTGGTGGATTTGATTCTTGTCAAAAGCTTGCCAGTCAAAGGTCTGACCACTACCAGCAAGTGGTGCATCAAAGAGCAGGTAGTCCGCTTGTTGGCTGACATCTTTTAATGCTCCCTTGACCTGATAAGCTCGAATAACCGGACGGCCGATCTGAGTCAAAAGCTCTTCATCAAAATCGCCATGAATCTGCACCAAATCTAGATTTGCCTCTGAAATAGCTTCCTGTAGCTCCGACAAGCTCGGAGAGACGAAAACTCCTACCTTTCGGACAGCAGGCGGCACCAAGACAGCTAGCTTCTGAGCTTGCTCCAAACTGACCCTCCGACGGCTCTCAGCAAAGACAAAGCCAATGTAATCTGCACCAGCCTGACATGCAGTTTCCACAGCGCTGGCCGTTGATAAGCCGCAAATCTTAACCTTTGTCAATTTTCAGCTCCTTGATTTTTTCTGCTACATTCTCAGCTTGCATCAGGGCTGTTCCGACTAAAACCGCATGGAAATAAGGAGCTACTAGCTCAGCATCTTCCTTGCTGAAAATAGCGGACTCAGATACGTAAACCCTGTCATCTTTGAAATGGGCAGACAACTGGAGACTGGTATTGATATCTGTCTCAAAAGTAACTAGATTGCGGTTATTGACACCGATTATCTGTGCTCCTATTCTATGGGCAATTTCCAGCTCCGCCAGATTATGGGTTTCGACCAGAACTTCCAAGCCTAAACCCGTCGCAAAATCATAGAGTTCTTGCAGCCGCTTTTCAGGCAAGGCAGCCACAATCAGAAGAATAACTGTCGCTCCAGCATTGCGGGCGCGAACAATCTGCTTTTCATCAATGATAAAGTCCTTATTGAGGGTTGGAATGGTCACTTGACTAGAAATCTCTCTCAGGTAATCCAGATGTCCTTTGAAGAAAATCTCATCTGTCAGGACCGAAATCATAGCTGCACCGCATCGTTCATAAGTGCGGGCTTGCTCCACAATATCCACACCGAGATTAATATCTCCCAGACTGGGGCTGGCTTTTTTGACTTCAGCAATCAGCTGCAGCTCTTGAGGGTGGTTTTTGAGATACTCATAGAGGGAATAGGTCGAGCGCAGAGGTTGCAGCTCTTCATAGGACATAGCTGCGACTTCCTGCTCTTTTTGCTTTAGAATGGTCGGGAGAAATTCTTTGCTCATTTCTGATACTCCTGTAGTTGCTTGAGTTTTTCATAGGCTGCGCCACTAGCGATCACTTGGCGGGCCAAAGCTATTCCTTCTTCTATGCTGTCTGATTTCCCATTAGCAAAGAAGCCTAGACCTGCGTTCAGAACTGTCATTTCCAGATAAGGGCTGGCTTGATTTTGCAGGACAGATACCAGAATATCTGCATTTTCCTTGGCATTACCTCCACGAATTGCTTCAAGAGGAATTTCTTCCATGCCAATGTCTGACGGTAGAAAGCTGTGCAGGCTGATCTCCCCATCTGCCAGCAAAGCATACTGGGTACGGCCATGAAGACCGGCTTCATCTAGACCATCTGGACCCGACACGACCACTGCGCGCTTGCGCCCCATGTTTTTCAAAACCTCTGCCGTGCTCTCTAGCATATCCGGCCGGCTAGTGCCCAAAAGCTGGGTTTCTAGAGCTATAGGATGGATGAGCGGTCCAGTCAGGTTCATGATAGTGGGAACACCTAGACTGAGACGAGCTGGCATGATATATTTCATAGCTGGATGAAGGTTTTTAGCAAAAAGAAAGACTATCCCCGTCTGATCAAAGATCTTACCCAAGCTGGCTGTATCCATGTTTAGGTTAATCCCCAAAGCTTCTAAAACATCAGCTGAGCCTGATTTAGAGGTAATGGATCTATTGCCGTGCTTAGCCATCTTGATCCCACCACCTGCTAATACGAAGGCCGCTGTGGTCGAAACATTGAAACTAAATGATCTGTCACCACCAGTTCCACAATTGTCCATGGCTGTGCGAATTGTAGTCGGGATCTGCGGAGTATGGCCTCGCATGGCCTGAGCTAAGGCTGTCCGTTCCTCTACTGTTTCCCCTTTCATCTTGAGAGCCAGCAAAAAGGCCGCAATTTGTGTTTCCGTTACTCTTCTAGTAACGATGCGCTCTAGCACATCTGACACTTCAGAGCTACTTAGATCCTTAAAATCTGCTAGTTTTGCTATAATTTCTTTCATAATTCTTCCCCTATTTTACTAAGTCGATGAAATTCTTGATAGACGACAAGCCGTCCGGCGTACCAATACTTTCTGGATGATACTGAAATCCATAAATGGGCAGGCTCTTGTGCTGGATGGCCATGATCGAGTTATCATCAGCTGCCCGTGCCGTCACTTCAAAGTCCTCTGGCATCTCCTCAATCAAAATCGAATGATAACGCATGACTGGCCGTCCATCTTCTATCCCTTGATAGATAGGAGATTTTCCCTCAAAACGCAGAATACTTTGCTTGCCGTGCATAACCTTCGGAGCCAATCCTAGCTTTCCGCCAAATACTTCTGCAATGGCTTGATGCCCCAAGC
>NZ_CALHWC010000118.1 GCF_938036805.1 uncultured Streptococcus sp. | reverse complement strand
GCATCCAAAATTTCCGGCTCATCAATATACATGCACTTAACGATTTCTTTATTGGCCATTTCTTCAGGAGTGCGGTAGAAAATCGGCATGCTGACCAGATTGGACTCGTAAACAGTATACTTGCCGATATTGCGATTGGCAGTATAAATGCCGTCCTTGGTGATGGCATGCATGTGGACACCTAATTTTCGCCCAAGCAGCTCGATATCCAGATAGTCGTCATAAGACAGTGTTTCCTTGATCAATTCTTGACCTGTGACAGTATCCTGCACCAGTCCGCCGTTGAAAGTCACGACATAGTTGTCTGGCTGATTAAGCTCTAGCTCCTCGAGAAGCTTTTGAACACCCGCAATAGGCCGGCCAGTTGCAATGACGATTTTAACGCCAGCAGCCTTAGCATCCTGTACAGCGCTGAAGACTTCAGGCGTGATTTCTTTTTGGTTATTTAAAAGGGTGCCGTCAATGTCGACGGCAACTAATTTGATAGACATATTATTCTCCGTAAGTAAATTGGTCGTTTTTGATATAGTGCATAAAAGTCTGGTTTTTTTCGCTAAAAAGTCCCGTCTCTGCCAGCATTTCCTTGGGGAAGTAGAAGCGATTATCGCCCTGTCTGGTCCCTGCTAGCGAATGAACGATAGGAGACAGGCTGGACAGTTCTGCTAAGCTACCATCTTTTTGCAGAATCTCAATCTGGGTTCGGGGTTTTTCAACGTCAGGCCGGTAGAAATCATAAGGCAAATCAAAATTACGATGGATAGCAGTATAGTAATCAGGGTCAAAACCAACCTGTCCAACTAGGTCTCGCATGATATCCAAATGCGCTTCGTTCTCCTGAGAGAAGACGATAGACTTGAAGACCTTGCGGTTGATAAAACGCTGAGCTAAGTCAGATAAAATCTTGTCCGGACTCGTCATCCAAACTTGGAAATAGGTATTCATGACACCATCATCCAAGGCCAGATAATCCTGCAGGGTCACTCTGTTTTCAAAGAAGGGAATGAGATTGGGCGATGACAACGCAAAATAATCCTTCTGAGTCGGATAGAGAAACTTAGCTCGCTTGAGCAGATTTTGCAACAGAACCTCCATAGCTCGGCTGGCCGGGTGGAAATAAACCTGCATGTACATCTGGTAGCGGCTGACTACGTAGTCTTCTACTGCATGCATACCATTGCGTTTGAAGGCGATGCCCTTTTCTACTGGACAAATCACTCGTAAAATTCTAGTCAAGTCAAATTGCCCATAAGAAGCACCAGTAAAGAAGGAATCTCGCAAGAGATAATCCATCCGATCCACATCAATTTGGCTGGAAATCAGCTGGACCACCTGCTTATTGGGATAGGTATGGTTGATGACGCTAGCTACCTTTTCTGGAAAATCTGGTGAAACTTGTACCAAGGCCTGATGAATCTCTGTCTCAGGACTGGTGATAATTTGCCGCGTAATGTCCTCATGATCGGTATCAAAGAGGCGTTCAAAAGTATGTGAATAAGCGCCATGTCCCAAGTCATGCAGGAGAGCGGCTGTCATGGTTAGCAGGCTTTCGTGGCTGTCCCAGACCTTACTGTATTTTTCATTGAAAATCTTGGTGATGCGTCGGGCAATCTCATAAGCTCCCAGACAATGCGAAAAACGGCTGTGCTCCCCGCCGTGAAAAGTATAGCCAGAAGTGCCCAGCTGTTTGATGCGGCGCAGCCGTTGAAATTCTTTGGTATTGATTAAATCATAAAT
>NZ_CALHWC010000117.1 GCF_938036805.1 uncultured Streptococcus sp. | reverse complement strand
GAACGATAAAGCATTTCACCTTGCCATCCGCAACATCACGAGCAAATACAGGAACAACATCCGCAGTATCTGAGCCACCAATCCAGCGTTTTTCGCCATTTAGAATCCACTTGTCTCCAACACGTTCTGCAGTAGTTGCAAGTCCGCCAGCAATATCAGAACCTGAAAGAGGTTCAGTCAAAGCGAAGCAACCTTGCCAATCAAATGCAGCTAGCTTTGGAAGAAATTCCTTTTGTTGACGCTCATCACCACCCAAGAGAATTGTGTTGTAGCAAAGTCCGCCATGAACTGTGTAGAATGTTGCCATAGAAGCATCGAAGCGAGCAAGTTCAAGATACAAGAAAGCAATATAAAGTTCAGATGGTTTCCAGCTACCCTCACGTCCCTCAAACAATTTCGAATTGTTCATAATTTGAGCGCCCTTAGCCACAGCATAGAATTCTTCAAAAGGAAAATCAGGTTTTTCCCAGTATTCATTAATAACCGGACGGAGATGTTTCTCAATCAAACGGCGAGTTTCTTGTAAAACCTCTGCTTCTCCCAAAGTTAGACCATCCGCATAGTGAAAAAGGTCCTCAGGATATAGTTCGCGTAAAATTTCTTCTTTTGTTGCCATAGTCATGACTCCTTTATTTGTTATAACAGCGCTTACATTTTTGTGTTCGCTATTTGTTGACAACCCCATTCTATCCCTTAGGGTATTATTTTGTCTACTTAATAAATATAAACACCCCTATAAGTTCAGATTATAGGGGCCGATTCTGACTGTTTTATCAAGGATTTCCTCGTTTTTCTACTTACTTATAGGCACAAGAAAAAGTGGTTTACAAATCAGTAAACCACTTTTATTAGTTATTTCAATTTTATGATTCTTTTACTTCGAGCAAACCAACCTCACCATCTTCACGACGATACAAAACATTTGTTGTTTGATCTTCTACGTCTACATAGATAAAGAAATCATGTCCCAACAAATCCATTTGAAGAAGCGCTTCTTCTAAATCCATTGGTTTTAAATCAATTTGTTTTGAACGAACGACTTTTGGTTGCACAACATTTTCATCTTCAACTAAGGCATCTGTAAAGAGTTGGCTTGTCGCAACTTTATTTTTATTTTTACGTTCGATTTTTGTTTTATTTTTACGAATCTGACGTTCAATTTTATCAGTTACTAGATCGATAGAGCCATACATATCTTGAGAAATATCTTCTGCACGGAGAGTAATAGATCCAAGTGGAATCGTTACTTCAACTTTTGCTGTTTTTTCACGGTAAACTTTCAAATTCACACGTGCATCCAACTCTTGCTCAGGTTGAAAATACTTTTCGATCTTTTCGAGTTTAGAAACTACATAATCACGAATCGCTTCTGTTACTTCTAGGTTTTCACCACGGATACTATATTTAATCATATAAGTACCTTCTTTCTAAACATTTTTGTTTTTCTAACTATATTATAACGCTTTCATTTTCATTTTGCAAATTTTTTCCTCATCTTACAAGGGAAAAAGTTTTAACTTCCAAAGCACCCGCTTCTTCCAAAAGTCGTTTTACACGATTCACAGTTGCACCTGTTGTATAGATGTCATCAATCAGCAAGATCTTCTTAGGAAGTGAGATCCCATCTTTAATAAAAAATGGAATTTCAGTAGCTAACCTTTCCAAACGGCTTTTAGAAGAACTAGCACTCTCTTCTCTTTTTCCTAATATATCTTTAAAAGAAAAGCCTGCCGCTTCGACCAAACCCTCAACTTGGTTAAATCCCCTCTCAAGTAATCTTTCAGGACTTAGGGGAATCAACACAAATTGATAACCTCTATACTTTTTCAGCTCCTCAGCAAGAACTGAAGCAAAAACTTTTCTAAGCAAAAAATCGCCATCAAACTTATATTGACTGAAAAAGTCTTTCATAGCTTGATTATAGGTAAAGATTGCCTTATGATCAACCTGAATTCCTTCTTTACACCAAAGTTTACAATCTTGACACTTAGTTGACATATCTGTTTTCATACAGTTTGGGCAATAATTCTCACTAATCTTCTCAAAACTAGAAGCACAAGCTGAGCAAAGATAACTGCAGTCATCCTTCAAAAGGAAGAGACTACTAAAAGTCAGCTCACTCTTTGTAGTCTGGCCACATAGTAAACAGTTCATAATCCTGCCTCCTTGTTCATCTGCTTGATTTCCTTGATCGCCTTCTTGATGGAAGCATTTAATCCATCATGAAAGAAGAGCAACTCACCAATTGGTCTGTCCATACTACGCCCAACTCGACCACCAATCTGAATCAAACTAGACTTGGTAAAGAGCCGATGATTAGCTTCTACTACGAAAACATCCACACAAGGGAAGGTAACCCCGCGTTCCAAGATTGTCGTACTAATCAGTATTGTTAGTTCTCCATCTCGAAAAGCTTGCACCTGCTCTAATCGGTCTTCTGTGACAGAAGACACAAATCCGATATTCTCATTCGGGTACTGCTCCTTCAAGATTTCTTTTAGTTTCTCGCCTTTTTTAATTTCTGATGCAAAGATTAACAACGGATAACCTGTTCTTCTCTGCCTCTCAATATAGGTCTTTAACTTGGTTGATAACTGATTTTTTTCTAAACAGCGATTAAAATCTGATAACCAGACTGGCTTAGGAATAATCAAAGGATTTCCATGAAACCGTCTTGGCAAGCTCAACCTTTTTAATTCTCCTGTGCGAACCTTCCTATCTAACTCATCTGTAGAAGTTGCTGTAAGGAATATCCTTAATCCATCCTCCTTTACACTATTCTTTACAGCATAGTAAAGCATAGAGTTGTCAACATAAGGAAAGGCATCTACCTCATCCACTATCAGCAAATCAAAAGCATGATAAAATTTTAATAACTGATGGGTTGTCGCAACAACTAATGGTGTTCGGAAATAAGGTTCTGATTCTCCATGAAGAAGAGCTATCTCGCAAGCAAAGTCATTCTGCAGTCGCTTATACAGTTCCAAACACACATCAATGCGAGGACTGGCCAAACAAACTGCACCACCATCATCAATCACTTTGGCCACAACTTGATAAATCATCTCTGTCTTTCCAGCTCCTGTCACAGCATGAACTAAAGTCGGTTCTTTCTTTTCGACTGCTCGAATCAACCCCTCTGATACCTTCTCCTGAAAAGAGGTTAACTGACCACGCCATTTGAGGACGTCTTGCTTAGGAAAATCCTCCTGCGGAAAATAGTATAAAGCTTGATCACTCCTGACTCTCTTCATCAGTAAACACTCCCTACAATAGTAAGCGCCGATAGGTAAATGCCATTCTTCTAGAATACTACTATTACAACGTTGACAAAACAGTTTCCCCTTCTCTTTTCTCATTGCTGGCAATTTCACTGCTACCTGTCGTTCTTCTTCAGTTAATTCTTTCTCAGTAAACAAGCGACCGAGGTAATTTGGATTTACTTTCATACTTCTTTATTCGTAAAAATCTAGCGCTTTAGGTAATTTTTTAGTACAATTAAATCATGGAATTTAAAACAATTAAAGAGAACGGGCAAGTCCAAGAAGAAATCAAAAAATCACGCTTTATCTGTCACGCAAAGCGTGTCTATAGTGAAGAAGAAGCTCGTGACTTTATCACTGCTGTCAAAAAAGAACACTACAAAGCCACCCATAACTGCTCTGCTTTTATTGTAGGGGAACGCAGTGAGATCAAGCGTACGAGTGATGATGGTGAGCCTAGTGGTACTGCTGGAGTTCCTATGCTTGGCGTCTTAGAAAATCATAATCTTACGAATGTCTGCGTAGTAGTTACTCGTTACTTTGGTGGAATTAAGTTAGGCGCTGGAGGTTTGATTCGTGCTTACGCAGGTAGTGTGGCCTTGGCTGTCAAAGAAATTGGCATTATTGAAATCAAAGAGCAGGCTGGCATAGCCATTCAGATGTCTTACGCTCAGTATCAAGAATATGGCAATTTCCTTAGAGAGCATCATCTCATGGAGCTGGATACAAACTTTACAGATCAAGTTGATACAATGATTTATGTTGATAAGGAAGAGAAAGAAAATATTAAGTCTGCTCTTGTAGAGTTTTTTAATGGAAAGGTTACTTTAACAGATCAAGGTT
>NZ_CALHWC010000116.1 GCF_938036805.1 uncultured Streptococcus sp. | reverse complement strand
TTGCGCTCACTGACGCAGATGTGCTCGCACTTACTGAGACAGATTGGCTTGCGCTAACCGAGCCAGAAACACTATTGCTCGCTGAAACCGAGCGGCTGGCGCTCATCGATGCCGATTGGCTATTGCGCAAGGAAGTAGACAAGCTCTGGCTAGCAGAAACTGAACGACTGGCGCTCGTTGAAGCCGACGCACTCGCTGATGTACTAGCACTTACTGAGGCACTGGTTGAGGCAGACGCACTTGCTGACATTCTTGCAGAAACGGATGCTCTCGTTGAGGCAGATGCGCTCGCTGAAGTGCTGGCGCTTACCGATGCACTCGCTGAGGCACTGGTTGAGGCAGACGCACTTGCTGACATTCTTGCAGAAACGGATGCTCTCGTTGAGGCAGATGCGCTCGCTGAAGTGCTGGCGCTTACCGATGCACTCGCTGAGGCACTGGTTGACTGTCTTTGACTTAGACTAGTTGAAGCACTGCTACTCTTATACTCACTATCAGAAAGTTTTACAGTGAACGTATCCGTAGTCTTATCTTTATAGATAATGGTAACTGTTCCATTGTTACTAATAGTAAAGGAATCAATACGTTTTTCCTGCTTATTATTTAATTTTTCAACGGCTGCTAATATACGTGTTTTTTCTTGAGGTTTTAATTGAGAAACATTCTCTACCTGGAAGGTTTCAGTCGGTGCTACCCCTTCCATAATATCCGTCAGTCTACCTTGCACAATACGGACATTACCTGGCGAATCATTTCCTGCACTATTACTATTACCAGCCTTATCCGTTGCTACTGCATTGCGTTGCCAACTATTTCTACCATTTTTATCATACTCTAGATTATCATTCAAATGAGCTCTTACAGTAATACGGGCTGGACTAGCAGTAGTCGCTGTGATATTCCCCGTTAAATGCTCTACAGTCCCCGTCCCATATTTATTATCTTCAAAGAAATTATTTTTAATTGGCGAACCATTTGCATCTGCATTTGAAACGATCTTAAATTCTGACAATTGCCCACTATTATCTGTAGCAGTGAAATTAATTTGAATATCATCTCCTGCGTACACAATATAGTTGCCATTTACAGGGGTCAGGGCTTGACCATTACGAGTCACTGTCGCACTTGGAACTGGAACAGCATCCACATTAGCTGGGATAACATCTGTAGTATTATCACGGTAGGTAATGGTAATATTCCCATTTTCAGCTACCGAAATCGTTCCAGTTACGCCATCTTTCGTAAAATCACTACCAGATAAAAGCGACTGGTTTTTTTCTTTAAATTTTTCAAGTACTTGATCGCGTTCACTTACAGTCAAAGAAGATGGATTCTTAACAATAACGGTATCTCCACTAACTGGGTTGTTTCGTTCATTAAATCCCTTAATATGGAAATTCGTACGTGCTGTAGCAGTCTGACCATGAATATCTGTTACTGTATATTCCAGAACATAGGTACCAGGCTTATAGGGTTTCCAAGTTCTGTTTTCACGACCCACTGTCCCTATTATGTCAATGGTGTATGACCTTTGGGCACCTATTTGTCTCCCCGATTGATCATAGATATATAGATCTCCAAATACCCCTTTCTTGTTAGTTGGATAGTTCGGTGCATTTAAACCTGTAATAATAGCATTGGATGGGGAGCCCGTGATTTTAGCCATCCCTTGATCATCATTCAGCCTTATCTGAAAATTATTGACTGCTTCATCATTATAAATTGTGATAGTAGATGGCATAGAAATCGTAGGTGGTTTAGAGGCTGCACGTGAGTGTGCCCCTCTAGCAATTTCTGCCCCATTTCGTGCATCACGCACACCAGAATTAGCCGCCAACACAGCATTGACAATCGAATTACGCGCTGAAGTAGCTTTTTGCACTACTGTTGTTAAATCACTAGTTGGATCAGCGAGGGCTTTTTCAATTTCTGTTACTGCAGCATTGGCCTTAGCAAGAGCTGAATCCGTATTTGGTAAATCAACCGCTTTTGCTAGATAGTCACCTATTTCAGCTGAAAGATTGGTCAACTTCCTACGGTTTTCTTCTTGTTGTTTAGCAGTGACTTCTGAAGAAGCTATTGCAACCGCAGCAGCTTCAATTAAGCTAGTTGTGACAGAAGTTGATTGAACTCCACTAACACTATTCTTACCAGTAATTTCAGTTATTTTTAATTCAGCAGAAGCACTGACAGACTCTTTTGGTGAAGTGGTCACGATCTTATCTACCGTTTGACTCTTCTCAGCTTGTTTGAGCGCATCCTTGCCTTGGGCTTGATTCTTATCAGCGATCACACCAGCGGCCAAGTTGTTGCTGGTCGCTAGGGCTTGGCTATTGCTCAAAGTAGCACTAGCTAAACTTTGTCCTGCACCAGATGAAATAAAGCTGTCGGCAACATTGACCTTGATATCCAGCGATGCAGAAGTAGAAGCTGAGGCAGAGGTATCAGCTGATGCACTGGCTAAGGCTTTGTCCTGCTCTAAAGAAGCTGCGTTGTTAGCACTTTCTAGCTTAGCAGGTGCTTTGCTCTCGGATACCTTTGTAGCAGACTCAGCACTCACTGACTTGCTAGTCAAGCTTGAATTGCTAGTCAAGACTGAACTACTAGCAGATACAGACTGGCTGACAGAAGCTGAGCTACTAGCTGAAACTGATTGGCTGATTGATTGACTGACAGACTGGCTAATCGAGAGGCTAAGAGATACTGACTCACTTGCAGAGATAGAAGTGCTGACTGATTGTTTAACCGAAATAGAAGCTGATTCAGAGGCTTGTTCTGCTTTTGCTTTTTGCATTTCTGCTTGCGCCTGAGCAATGATCGAATTGGTACTTGCTTCTGTTGCTTCTTCATTGTCCTTGACTTCAGCTGAAATGACAGCTTTATCTGTGTATTCAGATGTTTCATCCGCATAGACAGACTGCTCCTGAGTCACCATCAAGCCTGCCGCTCCAGCAGCTAATATTCCCCCTAAACCTGCAAGAGTGTTGAGGCTCAGATGATCGTGATCAAGCTCTTCTGTATCTGACAAGCTGTTTGAGACAACTTCTCCCATTCCACCAATACGAAAGAGATCGAGTTGAGAATTTGAAGCTTTTACCCAATTTTTCCCAGACTTATAGAGCTTGTACCGCTTCTTTTCGTCAATAATCTCGAAATCCTTGTTATATTTCTTACTTCGAAACATCGTTTTCCTTTCCTTTTTCAACATGCCAGCCTTTGTTAATCTCATGACCATTAGCAAAGAAACCGACTTATTGCGTGCTATAGTTTATAAGCAAAAATACACACTTTTAACATTTTTATGCTAGGTGTCCTAATGCTCCAGATAGTATTTTAACAAAAATAAGACAAGAATTCAATCTATTGGAATCTTTATTTATTGACAATAAGCTTGATAACTCAAGCTATCTTGAGTTATCTATATTAACCTAGAGATTTAAACTATAGATTATTATAAGAAATAACAATACGTAACTATTTATACAAAAAAAGTTAGACAGCCTGTCCGAGATACATGACCTCAGACCCGTCTAACTTTTTTATTATATGTTGTTATGAATTAGCCAGAAAGATGCTTAGTAATCCAAATCATCCGCATAACCAGCTCCATTTCCTACAAAGTAGCCTGTCTTACAGTTCATACTAAATAGATAAGTGCCGTCTGGCTTAAAGAGATTGTAGTAGCCATTTCCATTGATAATATTAACTTTTTCAAGGATAAACTGGTCTCCTGTGATATAACCACGCTCGCGAGACACCTTGAGGATTGTTTCCAAGACATCTGGATTGAAGGTCCAAGCAGGATTGTTCACATCATCAATCGCAGCTTGATTGTAAGGCACACGGCTAAGGTGGCGCTGGAGGTTAACTCCTGCACTTGGCAGTCCGATACCAGTTTCTGCATTTCTAATACCACTAGGGTCACTAGGCGCAGGATTAACAGCTGGCGGCGTTGATGGTGCGGCTGGTGCTGTTGGCACTGTTGATGGCGCTGACGGTTCCACTGTTGGACTAGGCGCCGGTGCTGGTAACTGTTGACTGCGTCCTTGAGCGATAGCCGCTTTCAAGACTTCATCTAACTTGTTATTACCTGTCGATACATCTGGAAGATTGGCATTTTCTTTCACTTGGGCATCCGTCTTCAGTAGACCATCAACGATAGCACCTGTGTTGAATTGTGAATTGACACTTTGGATCGCTGAAATTTGCTTAACAAGATCATCATATTTCTTCTTAGCAGCTGTATATTCTGAGCTACCAGTCAAGATATCCAACTTAGCCTTCAACTTGTCCAAATCACCAAATTTATCATTTTTGATAGCTGTCTGACTACTATCAGTAAAGAAGCTAGCATAAAGGTCTTCAAATTCTTTAGCAGCCTCTTTCTTAGCTTCACTAGGGCTTGTAGATTTCTTTTTGCTAGAAGAAACTGTCGAACTGGAACCAGTTGTCGACTTGTGACTCCCCCACCCCTGATGAAAATACCAAGTCGTTCCAGCGGCAAGCGCTACAAGACCTAAGGCTGAGTATAGGAAGGCTTTCTTCTTGTAGAAAGGCTTTGTCTCAGTATCGTCCTCATCTTCAAATACTGTCGGAACTGGCTTTGATACCGGCTTTGTTGCCGGGATGGTTGGTGCTTCAGCTGCAACTGTTAGCGCTGGTTGTGCAGCCTTTGTAGTCTCTACATTTGCCGAGTTTGCAGTTTCTGCTTTCACTGGCTGCACCGAAGGTAATGGCACATTGGCAGTATTTTCCTTCGCCTGAGACTGACTCTTAAGCTGTTTGATGGTCTCTTGTATCAAAGCTTCTTTTTGTTGTGCCAGCTCTTCCATGATTCTCAGCTTTTGGGTTTCAAATTTCCCTGCTTCGATTTCATCTCGGTGTTGCTTGATGTATTTATCAAGGATGTTGTCTCCTTCGGTCACACCAGCTTCGACTTCCTCGTTTTTCCGAGCAGCCTGACCGACCGTCATTTCTTTCGCATCTTCTAAGTCAAGAACGGTTTCTTTTGATTCTTGCTCTGTTGCCATCTTTTCTTCTTTGCTCACAGCATTTCCTTTCTAATCTAGTTGTCTTTTGACCCTTTGGCCAAAGTATTGATATAAATCAACTTTTAAAGTACCATTGTAAAGTTTTCGCTTTTTATCCGCCTGACTGCCATATTTGGCTTCAAAGGCCTCATCACTGGTCAAGATAAATTTACTCCAGGTCTTCAAAGGAGCAAAGGTTTGTCCCATTTCTTGATAGAGCTTGGTCACCGCATCATCGTCCAACAAACGCTCGCCATAAGGCGGATTGGAGATAATCACGCCATTGATTTTGTCCGTATGAAGATCTTGCAGCCGCATTTGCTTAAAGTGAATCTGGTCAGCCACGCCGGCTTCTTCCGCATTTTTCTTGGCAATCTCTACCAGACGAGCATCCAAGTCCGAACCTGAAATATCCAGTTGGATGTCTTGGTCAATCTGAGCTAGAGCTTCTGCCCGAAGTCGACGTACCAAGTCCTTGTCTACCCAATTCCAGTCTTCAAAAGCAAAGGAACGGTGCAAACCTGGAGCCATCTTCATCCCAATCATGGCCGCTTCGATACAGAAGGTTCCTGATCCGCAGGTCGGATCAATCAAGGGTTTGTCTGGATACCAGTTTGACAAAAGTAAAATCGCAGCTGCCATATTTTCCTTAATTGGCGCTCCGCCTTTTTCTGTCCGATAGCCACGTTTGAACAAGCTAGAACCACTGGTATCAATCATGACCGTTACTAAATCTTTCAAAATAGAAACTTCAATCTTAAACTCTGCTCCATTTTCCTGCAAGGGGACACCTTCTGGACGAGCATAATACTTTTGCAGTTTTTTTACAACTGCTTTTTTTGAAATGGCTTGAACGCTGGGCTCATTATGCAATTTTGACTTGACACATTTGGCTTTAGAAATGGGAAATCTGGCGCCTAAAGGTAGATAATTTTCCCAGTCCAAAGCAAAGACGCCTTGAAAAAGTTCTTCAAATGTTTTGGCTGGAAATGTACCCACAACAATCTTGATCCGATCTGCCGAGCGTAGCCAGAGATTGGTTTGAATAATGGTTTTGACATCGCCACTAAAGCGGACACGACCATTTTCAACCTGACAATCTATACCCAAATCCCGAACTTCACGGCCAACCACAGCTTCTAGACCTGCTGCTGCAGTAGCAATTAAATTAAATTTTTCTTTCATTCTTTCTTACTCTATCACTATCCGCTGAGCCACGCCGTTAAAAACTGGCCTCAGCTAGAAAGCAGAATGTTCTTGCTCGGCTCCTCTTTTTGAGAAAAACCTTACTTTCCTATTTTGTCCCTTGCATCAATCTTCTGTCTAAGGGGCTCTATATCTTAATCAAAAAGCTAGCATACGCTAGCTAACCTATGTGCAATTTTCTATAAGCCATGTTTTGTTCCAGAAATGACTAGGTACCATCTCCTTCGATAATCATCTGTCTACTGTTTCCAGTCAGAATGCTATGTTCGTTTCCACGCATTCCGTGCCCCGACCAAAGTTTGGGTTGCTAGCTTGAGGGGTTTACCGCGTTCCACTTCTTCTGTTTCCAGAAGAACTACGTCACTGTGGCACTTTCAGACCTATTCAGACCTATCTAAAGACTTAGCCCTTTCAGTCGCCGTAACGGATTGCTCCGTCCCTAGGCTTATTGTTTCGCCTAGCACAAACACTACCAGCATCACAGCCGGTGCTAGCATGGACTTTCCTCATGAAAATATCAAATCTTCACGCGATTATCCAAAAATTGCACTCTGCAACATTATTGCTCTTCGTTATCCAGAATTTGCTTGCCAAAAACTTCCTTTTCCAAACGGCTTAAGCGTTTCAAAATATCGAAGTTAGTCGCTGTTCCCATCTGTGGCATCTCAATCGTTGGTTGAGCTGGCTGACTAGGAACCGAAGGAGTATCAGTCGCTTGATTAGATACTTGTTCTTTGAGAATATTAATCTCCTCACGCAACTCCTTTACCAAAGCTGCATAAGTTTCATAATCCTTAATCACATCATCTAAAAATTCATCCACTTCAGCCTTACTATATCCTCGTACTTCACGCTTAAAGTCTTGATCAAAAATATCTTTTGCTGTATAAATAATACTCGCCATGCTCTCACTCCAATCTAGTTTATCATATCCAATTATATACGAAATCACCTATAAAAAGCAAGATTTATACCCTACTTTTCCGAAAAAATTTCTGCAACCTCATTCAGATCATCAAATGTTAATTTTTTGATAAAATACTGTTCTTGATTCTTCATCTCCCTGTAAAGATACTTAAGATTGGTCTCGTTTTCTTCATCGTAAAACAGGTAAGCACCGTCCGTATTTTGAAGTAGAAATTGGTTGTACTCACGAAACTGACTCGGATTTTGATAGCTAGGATAGGCATATTTGACAAAATCTACTTGTTTAAAATCTGCTAGTTTAGCCTGATTTCCTTCGTTCCAATTTTTTCCCTGATCCTCGAAAAGAAAAATCGTCGCAATCTTGAAATTATAATCTTCTCTCAATTCCCGAGCGACTTCCAAAACCCAAGTTTCAAAACCTAGATTTCCCGTGAAGATAAGCCACTCCAATCCTTCATCCAGCAGGCGCTGTAAATCCCGTCTGACCGCCTCTTTGATGATCTTGATGCGCATGTCTTTCTCATTCATAATGCCAAGTTCAAAAGCCTTATACCCTACAATTAATAGACCTGTCATTTATTCTCCCTCAAAAAATATTTTTATGATATAATAGAGTGATGTTATTGTACCAATAAGGAGTTTTATGGTCAACTACCCTCACAAGCTAAAGATAAAAAGTAAACTAGCCCATCCAGGTTCAAAGACGGCTGTTAACTTTGCCAATCGCGGGATGTCTTTTGAAAAGATGATCAACGAATCCAACAACTACTATTTGAGTAGGGGGCTCGCTGTCATTCATAAGAAGCCGACACCCATTCAGATTGTCAAAGTGGACTATCCTCAACGCAGTCGTGCAAAGATTGTGGAGGCCTATTTCCGACAGGCATCCACGACCGATTATTCTGGTGTCTTTAAGGGACATTATATTGATTTTGAAGCCAAGGAAACACGGCAAAAAACAGCCATGCCTCTGAAGAATTTCCATCTACACCAGATTGAACATATGGAGGCAGTCCTTCAGCAAAATGGAATTTGCTTTGTCTTACTGCACTTCTCTAGCTTGCGGGAGACCTATCTACTTCCGGCATCTTATTTGATTACATTTTATAAGATGGATAAAGGCGGAAAATCCCTCCCTTTATCTTACATTCAAGAACATGGATTTTTAATCGAAACAAAGCAATTTCCAAGCATCCCTTACCTTGAAATTATCGAACAAAAACTACTAGGTGGTATCACAAATGAATAAACAAACCCTTTTGCAGGCCTTAAAATATCTTGCAAGTGTCCTCTTATCTCTCTTTATCATTGGAGTTGTGGCTGGCGTTCTTGTCTTCACATACTATGCCTCCAAGTCTCCTACCCTCTCTGAGAAGGACCTTGTCGCAACAACTTCAAGTAAGATTTACGATAGCGATAACAATCTGATTGCGGACCTCGGTTCTGAAAAGCGTGTCAATGCGTCAACAGACCAGATCCCTACACAGCTAGTAGATGCTATCGTTGCGATTGAGGACCACCGCTTCTTTAATCACCGTGGGGTTGATTTCATTCGGATAGGAGGAGCCTTCCTAAGCAATCTGAAAGGAGGCGGACGTCAAGGGGGATCTACCTTAACCCAGCAGTTGATCAAGTTGACTTATTTCTCCACTTCCTCAGCGGATGCTACCCTTTCTCGGAAAATCCAAGAAGCATGGCTGGCAACTCAACTCGAACGCAAGGCTACCAAGCAAGAAATCCTGACCTACTATGTCAATAAAGTCTATATGTCCAATGGAAATTACGGGATGCAAACAGCTTCCCAAAGTTACTATGGCAAAGATTTGAAAGATTTGACTCTTCCTCAGATCGCCCTGCTTGCAGGAATGCCTCAAGCTCCTAACCAATATGACCCTTATACAAATCCAGAAGCTGCCACTCAGCGTCGGAATCTCGTATTATCTGAAATGTATGAACTCAAGTACATCTCACCAGAACAATACGAACAAGCTATCAATACACCAGTGACCGACGGCTTACAGAGCTTGAAAAATTCAGCTAGCTATCCTGCCTATATGGATAACTACTTAAAAGAAGTTATTGAGCAAGTCGAAGAAGAAACTGGCTACAATGTCCTTACGACTGGTATGGAAGTTTATACCAACGTTAATACCGAAGCCCAGAAAAAATTGTGGGATATTTACAACACGGAAGAATATGTTGCTTATCCAGATGATGAACTGCAAGTGGCATCAACCGTTATGGATGTTACCAACGGGAAAGTCATTGCCCAACTGGGTGCTCGCCATCAGTCTTCCAACGTTTCTTTTGGTACCAACCAAGCAGTCGAAACAAATCGCGACTGGGGTTCTACCATGAAACCAATCACTGATTATGCCCCAGCCTTGGAATACAACGTTTTCACTTCCACCGCTGCCTCAATCCAAGATGCTCCTTACTATTTCCCTGGAACCTCTACTCCTTTCTATAACTGGGATAAACGCTATTATGGCTGGATTACTATCCAATACGCTATCCAAGAATCCCGTAACGTACCAGCCGTCAAATCGCTGGAAGCAGTCGGATTAGATAATTCATTGAAGTTCCTCAATGGCCTTGGTATCAATTATCCTGAAATGCATTATTCTAATGCGATTTCAAGTAATACGAGCGAATCTGGCAACCAATACGGAGCAAGTAGCGAAAAAATGGCTGCTGCCTACGCTGCCTTTGCTAATGGCGGTACATATTACAAACCGCAATACGTCAACCGAGTTGTCTTTAGCGACGGTACAGAAAAAGTCTTTTCAAATGGCGGATCAAAAGCCATGAAAGAGACGACAGCCTACATGATGACAGACATGATGAAGACCGTTCTTCAGTCTGGAACTGGTACCAATGCTGCAATTCCAGGGGTCTATCAAGCAGGTAAAACTGGTACTTCCAACTATGCAGATGACGAGCTAGAGAAGTTGACAAAACCTTATTATAGTTCTAGCATTGTCACACCAGACGAGCTGTTTGTTGGCTACACTCCACAGTACTCTATGGCTGTTTGGACTGGTTACTCAAACCGCCTCACTCCTGTTTTAGACGATGGAGTTAAGGTAGCAACCGATGTCTACCGCTCTATGATGCTCTATCTGACAGGCTATAGCAATGAAGACTGGACACCACCAAGCGGACTTTTCCGTAGCGGATCCTATCTCTATCTCAATGGTACTTCTACTTACAGCCGCGCTTATACCCAATCATCTTCAAGCTCTACTTCTGAGTCAAGCTCAGAATCTTCAAGTCAAAGTACGAGTGAATCTAGCGAAGAACATAGTAGTACCAACTCTAGTTCCCAAACAAGTTCAACAAGTTCTGGAACAACCAGCAGCTCAACTAGTTCTAACCAAGGAGCTGAACATCGATAAACCAAAAAAGATTGGATTTTAAAATCCAATCTTTTTTATGTTTAAATAAATCAATAGCTTTCTGCAATTGCTTATCCTATCAAATCATTTCGCCACTAGCAAGAGCTCCCATTGGATCCCACGGTGCTAGGACAATTGGATCAACATTGTAGGCTGCCAACTCTTCTGGAGTCAAGAATTCTTTTCTGACTACAATTTGGTAAGTATACTCATCCATCCAAGCGTCGCTAGCGACAAAGTATCCCTTATCTCCAACCTTTTCTCCCCAAGAATTTTCTACCTTCCATTTTTTAGCTTGACCCTTTTCATCCAAGTCTACTCCAGCCAGTACCATGGCATGAGTCATGAGGCTTTCGCTATAATCGAGACGACCTGCCTTATCTTGGGTCAACTGAATATCCATACTAGAGGTTAAATCATGCATACCTGCTTCCATGATACCAGCCTTGCGATTGCTGGACTGACCCACATCAGAGCCAAACCAAACAGTCTCACCAGCCTGCATCTGAGCGATAGCTAATTCCTTGAGACGTTTCATTTCTACATTCAAATAGCGAACAGGTTTACCGCCGACTACATTGCCCAACATCTCGACTGTGTAAGACTTGCCATAAGGTTTATCCGCTGTTGGCGCATTGATAATTGACACATAGTCATCCAGCTTGAGGTCTACATATTTTTGGTAAAAGGCCTGCGGAGTCAAATCAGCTTCCCTATGGTAATTACCATCCTTATCTCTATATGCAAAGTCAAATTTCCGAGGAGGTAAGCCCAACGACATCGCTAAGAAGTTGAAAATTTCCTGTAGCAAAGCTTCTTTCTTAGCTTGTAGATTAGCTTCATCCGCACCATTCAGGGCCAGCTCACGCAAGATTTGCGCATCCTGACGCAAGAGTTTATTGAGCAACTGATTGAGCTCACGGCTATTGCTGGAAGAAATTGACTCTGGATAGACTGACTTAGGCACGACGCCGTATTTCTCAAAAAGCGCCACGACCATATCCCACTGACCGCCATCCTGCTGAGGCGTATCTAGGAGAAACTTGACCTTGCGACTAGTCAATTCTTGGTCAGCCGTTGCCAAAACCTGCTCCAAGAACCAGTTGGATTTTTCATACTTATCCCAAAAGAAGGTATGAGCTTGAGACAGTTCAAAGTCCTCCAACTGAAAGCCCGCAATCATCTTGTGGCGGAAGGTATTGAGGGCTGCAAACATCCAGCAACGACCAGAAGCTTTTTGGTCACTGACCTTATCTTTAGTGAGATCTAGTGAGAACACAGGTGCATTTTCTACAGCAGCAGTCCGTTTTTCCAAAGAAGTCAAGAGCCCATTATGACTAATAGCATTTTCCATCGCTGCATACTTGGGATTGGCCTCATAAGCAGCATACAACTTATCTGTAAAATCTTGTTTTAATGAATTCATAGAAACCTCCTTGTCATTATACATCTATTATAGAACTTTAAAAAAAGAGCGCAAGTAAAAAAGTTAGGCAAGCCTAACTTTTTCTTTTTAAATCTGATTTTAGGATTCCATAGACAGAAAAATCTTTGACTTCTCCTTTATGAAATGCAGCCTGACGGAAAGTACCTTCGTAGCTCATGCCAGCTTTGGCCATGACACACCCAGAAGCTGGATTGGCTGTTACAAATCTTGCTGTGACACGATTGAATCCTGCATCTTGCAAGAGATAGTTTAGAACAGCTTTCAAAGCTTCTGTCATCAGCCCTTGCCCCCAATAGTCTTTACTTAAAATATAGCCGACATCGCAAGCATTGACTGCTTCATCTCTATCTACCACACTAATATCACCAATCACTTGTTCAGGTTTTTCCTTCAGGCAGATGGCCCACTTGTAAAAATCCATTTTTTGATAATTCTCAGCCCAACGAGCAATGGATTGTTTGGTGACTTCAGGACTCTCGTGAGCATCCCAGGTCACATGCAGCAAATTATCCGGACGAGAAGCCCAGTTGTCATACATAGCTTGTGCATCCGATTCCAGAAAAGGTCTTAGTAAAAGACGTTTAGTTTCAATGGACTGTGTACCTATCTTTTTCATAGCTTCCTCGTTTCTTAGCTCAGGCTAAAAAGTTTCGATCGAGATTTTCACTTCCAAAATTCATCAAAAATAGTAATCGGCAAATGCCGTTTGTGCTGGCCCTTATGCCACCAAGACTCGATCGTCTCTTGGGCTTGAGCCGAAACGGACTTGCCTTCGAGATAGTCGTCAATTTCATTATAGGTCACACCCAGAGCAACTTCATCAGCAATTCCAGGTTTTTCTTCTTCCAAGTCAGCCGTAGGAACCTTCTCATAGAGAGCCGGATCCGCTCCTAAAGCGGCCAAAAGCTGCTTACCTTGGCGTTTATTGAGACGATAAAGGGGCACAATATCTGCTCCACCATCCCCAAACTTGGTGAAAAAGGCCGTAACATTTTCTGCTGCGTGGTCGGTCCCAATGACAGCTCCGCTATATGAACCAGCCAAAGCATACTGGGCAATCATACGGCTACGCGCTTTGATATTGCCCTTGTTAAAGTCAGAGACTTTAGCACCTGTCGCCTCTACTGCAGCTGTCATGGCGTCAGCGGATTCCTTGATATTGACTGTCAGACTGACATCAGGCTGGATGAAAGTCAGGGCCTTTTGGGCATCGTCTTCATCCGCTTGAACGCCGTAAGGCAGGCGGACAGCGATAAAGCGATAGCTCCCATCTCCTGTCTCAGCCCTCATTTCTTCTATGGCTAGCTGGGCCAAGCGACCAGCCAAGGTTGAGTCTTGACCACCAGAAATGCCCAGAACATAGCTTTTCAAAAAAGGATGTTTTCTCAGATAGGCCTTGAGAAAGTCCACCGTCTTGCGGATTTCTTCCTCTGGATCAATGACTGGTTTGACGCCTAGTTGGCGGATGATTTCTTCTTGTAGGCTCATTTTTCTGCTCCTGTCTGGTAGGCTTTCTTGCGCATCTGGTCAATCAAGTCCATCTTATCCTGCCAAATATCACGCGCCAAATCGACCGGATAATCTTGGGGATTGAGAACCCGTTTGTATTCGTCCCAGAGTTTGTCAAATTCTCGGCGGGCATAATCCTGAATCTCAGACAGACTCGGCAACTCGTAAACGAGCTGGCCTTCTTTATAAATATCTACTAAGAGCGGCACCGCATCAAAGTTCTTAACTGTTTTGTTAATATAAGTATAAGTCGGATGGAACATCTCCAGCTCTGCCAGATGGGTGACGTCAACTCCATCATAAGTGATGTAGTCACCCTCAGACTTGCCTTTTTCACGACTGGTAATCCGCCAAACCTGCTTCTTGCCCGGAGTCGAAACCTTTTCAGCATTATTGGAGAGCTTAATGGTATTGCGCAAGTGCCCATTCTCATCTTCAATCGCGACAATCTTGTAAACAGCACCCAGAGCTGGCTGGTCATAGGCTGTAATGAGCTTGGTTCCCACACCCCAGACATCAATCTTAGCCTTTTGCATTTTTAAGTTGAGGATGGTATTTTCATCCAAATCATTGGAAGCGTAAATTTTAGCATTTGGGAAGCCCGCTTCATCTAACTGCTGACGAACTTTTTTAGAAATATAGGCCAAGTCTCCAGAATCGATCCGCACGCCCAAGAAATTGATTTTATCCCCAAATTCACGCGCTACACGGATGGCCGTAGGAACCCCAATCCGAAGGGTATCATAGGTGTCTACCAAGAACACACAATCCCGATGAGTGCTTGCATAAGCCTTGAAAGCCTCGTAATCATTGCCATAAACCTGCACAAGTGCATGGGCATGCGTCCCTAGAACGGGAATATCAAAGAGCTTACCTGCCCGAACATTGCTGGTGCCATTGGCTCCACCGATAACGGCCGCCCGCGTACCCCAAATCGCCGCATCCATTTCCTGAGCACGACGGGTACCAAACTCCATCAACGGCTCATCTTCGATCACAGAGCGGATGCGAGCTGCCTTAGTGGCAATCAAGGTTTGGAAATTCACGATATTTAAAATCGCTGTTTCTACCAACTGACATTGAGCCAGCGGCCCTTCGACCTGAACAATCGGTTCATTGGCAAAAACCAAATCTCCTTCTTTAGCAGAACGCACGGTCAGCTGCATCTTGAAATCGCGTAAATACTCTAAGAAAGCTCCGTTATAGCCCAAGGACGCTAAATAGTCCAAATCCGTCTGACTGAATGTCAAATCATTCAGATAAGCCACAATCCTCTCTAAGCCCGCAAAAACGGCATAGCCATTATTAAAAGGATTCTTGCGAAAATAGACTTCAAAAACAGCACGCTTATTATGGATACCTTCGTTGAAATAAACCTGCATCATATTGATTTGATATAAGTCTGTATGTAAAGTCAAACTGTCATCTGGAAACATAATTGAGCTCCTTTTATCATAGTTATTATATATTATAACATAAATTGTAAAAAAGCCTTGATTCAATAGCAAAATACCTCCAGAATTTCTTCCGGAGGTATCTTCTTTTATCTTTCACTTGGAATATTAGATTCCATAAGTCTTGTTCACGCGGCGCATCTGTTTAAATTCTTTTTTATAGGTTACTTTAACTGCTACTTTCATTTTTGCCACCTCGTTTCTTTTGATGCTTTTATTATAGGCCTTAAAGCTTAAGGAAGGCTTAGAATTTTCTTGCAGAAAGCTTAAACGTATAAAGCAAAATCTAATCGAATGTTATTTCGCTAGTCCAGATAATCGCGTTTTTCTAGATGCAGGGATACTAGGTGCCAATTGGCATCCTGCCGCCAGCTAGGATTGGCAACGATTTGACTAGCCACCTTGCGCGCTTCTTCCAAAATGGGATAATCCTCCACGATGTCCGCCACCTGAAACTCTGGAATACCAGACTGACGGGTCCCAAAAATTTCACCTGAACCACGCATCTTGAGGTCTTCCTCAGCCAGAACAAAACCATCTGTCGTCTCAGTCATGATTTTCATCCGTTTCTTCCCAGACTCCGTCTTGGGATTGGCAACTAGAACGGCATAAGACTGCTTATTTCCTCGACCCACTCGTCCCCGCAGCTGATGAAGCTGGCTGAGTCCGAAGCGGTCGGCATCCATGATAACCATGATAGTCGCATTCGGAACATTGACGCCGACTTCAATGACTGTAGTTGACACTAGAATATCCGTTTTCCCATCCTTGAAGTCCTGCATAATGGCCTCTTTTTCGTCATTTTTCATACGACCGTGAAGGAGAGCCACCTGAGCCTGATTGGCAAAGTAGGCCTTGAGCTCTTCCTCTAGAGCAATCGCGTTTTTCAAGTCCAAAGCCTCGGATTCCTCAATCAAGGGAGAAATGAAGTAGACTTGGGCACCCTTGGCCAGCTCTTTTTTCATCCAGTCCAAGACCACTTCCAACTGCTCATGCTTGACCCAACGAGTAATGATGGGCTTGCGGCCAGCCGGCATCTGGTCGATGATAGAGACATCCATATCGCCAAAAGCAGTAATGGCCAAAGTCCGAGGAATAGGCGTGGCTGTCATCATGAGAACGTCTGGATTATTTCCCTTTTCCCGCAAAATCCGACGCTGGTCCACCCCAAAACGATGCTGCTCATCAATAATGACCAAGCCCAGTCGATGATAGACGACCCCTTCCTGAATCAAGGCATGGGTGCCGACCACCATATCTACTTGCCCCGACTCTATGGCAGCTAAAGTCTCTCTGCGTTCAGCAGCTTTCATACCACCAGTTAGGAGGGCCAAATTCAGCTCAGGAAAGAGCTGAGTCAGACTGTCCAAATGCTGTTCAGCCAAAATTTCTGTCGGAACCATCAAAGCCGACTGATAGCCTGCCGTATGGGCGGCATACATGGCCAAACCAGCCACCACGGTCTTACCACTACCAACATCTCCCTGCAGGAGGCGGTTCATGTGGGCAGGCGATTGCAAATCACCGAGAATTTCTTCCAGACTTCGCTCCTGAGCTTCCGTCAGAGAAAATGGCAGCTCAGCCTTCTTTTGAGCCAGCATTTTTTCCTGCCAAGGAATAGCCAGTCCCTGGCTGACATCCTTGGTTTCATGCTTCAGAACCTGCAGCTGCATCTGAAAATAAAAAAGTTCTTCAAATTTGACCCGACGCAGGGCCTGCTTATATTCCGCCAAATCCTTAGGAAAGTGCATGGCCCTCACAGCTTGAGTACGCCCCAAAAGCTGGTAGCGATCCAGAAGGATAGGAGGGAGATTTTCCTCCAATAACTGATCCAAACCTTGGTCAAAGGCCGCCTTAATCAGCTTGACTAGACTTGCCTGACTAATCCCTTGGGCAACTCGATAAACTGGCTGCAAGTCATCTTCAACCTGAGCTAACACCTTCATCCCCGTCAGACTAGCCTTGGCTTTATCCCATTTACCAAAAATAGCCACCGTCGCTCCCAGTTCGATCTTATCTGCTAGATAAGGCTGATTGAAAAAATTGACTGCAATCGCGACTTCTCCCTGCTTGATTGTGAAACGCAGGCGATTGCGCTTGTAGCCATAATACTGGACATTAGCTGGAGTCGCGACGATCCCAGAAATGACCGCCTTTTCTCCATCTTCTAAATCAAGGACATTCTTACTCTTAAAATCTTCATAGCGAAAAGGAAAATAGAGCAGGAGATCCTGCAGGCTCTCAAGGCCTAGTTTTTTAAATTTTTCAGCCGATTTTGGCCCCACTCCTGGCAGAGCCGTCAAAGCCTGGTGCAGATTCATCCCGTCTCCTTTCCTTCTTCTTGATTGTCTTTTACTTTTTATACTCTCTCGGTACCCTATCGCTGATTAAGCAGACCACTTCATAGTTAATCGTACCACGCTTTTCTGCCACATCCGTTGCTGTGATAAGCTCGGCGCCACTCTGGCCAATCAAGACCACCTGCGTTCCCAAAGGATAGACTCGAGGCAGACGTACCGTGATTTGATCCATAGAAACCCGACCGACAATAGGACAGCGCTGACCATCGATCAAGACATCAAAGCCCTGCATGTCGCGGGTCCAGCCATCGGCATAACCCAGAGGAATCGTTCCAATGATTTGCTGGCTATCACTGGTATAGGTCGCCCCATAGCCGACATGGGCGCCCGCTTGAATTTCTTTGACGTGAACCAGAGCAGATTCTAAGCTCAGAGCTGGTTTGACCTCATAAGGCAGGTCCAGCACTCGTCCGCTAGGATTCAATCCGTAAATAATATCGCCCAGCCGAACAGCATTCATAATCGTTTCACTATGCCAAAGAGTTGTTGCAGAGTTACTAGCATGCACAACTGGCGGCAAGAAAGCTAACTCACTCAAAATCTCTTTAAAACGATTTAATTGGGCTACAAAATGACTTGTATCTAATTCATCTGCAGTTGCAAAATGAGTAAAAATTCCTTCTACCACAGCTCCTGCTGCTTGCAAGCGGCTAATTGCTTGCTGGGCTTCTTGACTATCACGGAAGCCAATGCGTCCCATGCCTGAATCAATCTTTATATGAACAGTCAAGCCCGTCAGATCAGCTTGCTGGTTCAAGAGCTCCTCCAACCAAGCTAGGCTAGCCACTGTCAGGGTAATCTGCTGCTGGATCGCTAAAGGCACAGCCTCCAATGAAGAAACACCCAAAATAAGAATGGATTTAGCAATGCCAGCTTCTCGTAGTTCGAGGGCTTCGTCAATATTAGATACACAAAAACCATCTACAAGCGGCTGAATATGCTGAGAGACAGGAACCGCACCATGTCCATAAGCATTGGCCTTGACTACTGCCCACTTCTGGACCGACTGGGGAATATGAGCCGCAATTTGCTCAATATTAAATGCAATAGCAGACAGGTCTATGACTGCTTTAGTGGGTCTATGTAGACTAGCTTTCATTGTCTTCCTCCAAAATCACACTGGCGGTCACCAGATTTCCAGCATGACTGATTGATAGCCATACCGAACCAGCAAAGGGGGACTTGCTAAAATAAGGCGCCCCCTTATCATCATTTAAAATTTCCAAATCCTGAAAAGTCACAGGGCCAATACCGGTCCCCCAAGCCTTGGCAAAGGCTTCCTTGGCTGACCAGCGACCCGCCAAATATTCCAGCTTGCGCTTGCCCTTTAAGGAGCCAAATCGAGCCAACTCCTGAGCCGTCAAGATTTTCTCAACAAAGCGCGCATTCTTCTCGTAGGCCCGACCAATGCTGGAAATCTCCTCTATATCTATTCCGTGTCCTCTTATCATACTTCTATTAGGAATACGAAGCAACGCCCTTCTCCCAAGGAGATTGAAAGAAAATCTAATTTCGACAAGGCAAACCGATGAGAATGACACTGAAATGTATCAAAGAGGTTTAACATCATCAAAATTAGATTTTCATAGAGTATGAGCTTGCCTATATTCGTTAGCAGACTCCTATCAAAGCCTCCTAATCCTTTCTATTTAAGCTTCTTTTTCTAAGGTTTCATAGATTTCCTGAACGAGCTGTTCAGTCTTATCCCAGCCCAAGCAAGGATCGGTAATAGACTTACCAAAGACTTCTGGCTCATTCTGGCGGCCATCCTCCAAATAGGATTCAATCATGAAACCACGCACCGACTTCTTGATTTGCTCATTCCAAGCACGGTTGATCAGAGTCTGACGGATAATCCGCACCTGCTCCAGATACTGCTTGCCAGAATTATCGTGGTTGGTATCAATTATGATAAAAGGATTGGACAGCTTCATATCTTCATAGCGTTTGATCACATCCAGAAGATTCTCGTAATAGAAGTTAGGCTTGTTCTTACCGTACTCATCTAAAGCACCACGCAAAATCACATGCGCCAGGGGATTGCCTAGAGTTTCCACTTCCTGACCATGGTAAAGGAAGATTTGTTTATTTTGAGCAGCGTAAACGGCATTAAACATGACTCCAAGATTGCCAGATGTTGGATTTTTCATACCGACCGGTGCATCAATACCAGAAGCTACAAAACGGTGTTCTTGATCTTCAACCGAACGAGCACCTACGGCATGGTAACTGACCAAATCATCTACCAGCACTAGATTAGAAGGATAGAGCATTTCGTCAGCTGTGGTCAAGCCTGTCTCAGTAATGACTCGGTAATGAAGCTGGCGCACTGCCTTTAACCCATTGATCAAGCTTGGACTTTTTGAAGTATCCGGCTGGTGGACGAGCCCTTTATAGCCGTCACCATTGGTCCGAGGCTTGGCAGTATAGACCCGCATGACGACAAAAATCTTATCCGCCACCTTCTGCTGCAGGTCAGCCAAGCGGCGAGCGTACTCCAGCACCGCCTCTTCATTGTCAGATGAGCAGGGACCGATAATCAAGAGCAAGCGTTGATCTTCTCCCTTGATGATGGCAGCCAATTCCTGATCACGCTGATTTTTCTTTTGTAAAGCTTGGTCTGACAAAATCGTTGCAGACTTGATCTGCTCGATGTCAATTTCCTGACCTTTTTCTATAAATGCCATATTATTTACCTAGTGTATCGTATATCTCATGGACGAGCTCAACCGTCTTGTCCCAACCTAGACATGGATCTGTGATAGATTTGCCAAAGACTTCTGGCTCATTTTGTCGGCCGTCTTCCAAGTAAGATTCTATCATAAAGCCACGAACAACCTTCTTGATTTTATCATTCCAGTCGCGGTTGATCAAAGTCTGACGAACAATCCGAACTTGCTCCAAATACTGTTTGCCAGAGTTGTCATGGTTAGTATCGATGATGATAAATGGATTTTCTAATCCCATTGCTTCATACTGGGCGATTGTGTCCAGCAGATTATCATAATAGTAGTTCGGAATGTTTTTGCCATATTCATTGAGGGCACCGCGCAGAATCGCATGAGCCAAAGGATTTCCACTCGTCTCTACTTCTCGATTTGCAAAGAGGAAGCTCTGCTTGTTTTGAGCCGCATAAATGCCATTAAACATGACATTTAGATTTCCAGACGTAGGATTTTTCAAGCCAGTCGGGAAATCCGCTCCACTGGCTACAAAGCGATGCTGCTGATCCTCAACAGAACGAGCACCGATCGCCATATAGGAAATCAGATCATCTACTAGGGGAAGATTTTCTGGGTAAAGCATCTCGTCAGCCGTCGTCATTCCGGTTTCTGAAATCACACGGTAATGCAGGTTGCGCACCGCCTTAATCCCGTTGATTAGACTAGGTGCCGCTGTCGCATTAGGCTGGTGAATCAAGCCCTTATAGCCATCGCCATTGGTCCGTGGCTTGGCAGTGTAGACCCGCATGACCATAAAGATCCGATCTTTGACTTCTTCCTGAAGAACTGCCAAACGCTTAGCGTATTCCAAGACAGCTTCTTCATTGTCTGAGGAGCAAGGACCGATGACCAAAAGGATACGATCATCCTCACCGCGGATAATAGCTTCTAGTTGGCGATCTCGTTCTTGCTTACGAGCTAGAATAGAACCTTCTAACTTAGCAAGCTGACGCACTTCTGCTACATTGATTGGTTGACTAGTTGCTTTAAAGGTCATCTTCTCTCCTTATAAACTACTTCTTGCGACCATGGCAGTTTTTAAATTTCTTACCTGAACCACATGGACATAAATCATTTCTTTTAACAGAAGACAAATCAACATTTTCTGGAATATTTGGATTTTGGGCAGCAATATTACGAGTAGCTGTCGTGCTGATACTGTGCTCTGTACGTGGACGTTCTTGCTCATGGATCTGTGCTTTCATCATGAGACGAGTCACATCAAACTCGATAGAGCCAATCATATCATTAAACATCCGGAAACCTTCTGCCTGATACTCAACAACTGGGTTGTTCTGAGCATAACCGCGCAGTCCCACAGCCTGGCGCAATTGATCCAAGGCGTCGATATGATCTGTCCATTTACTATCTACCACTCGGAGAATCAGCACTTTTTGGAACTCTTGGACTGCTTCTTCATCCCGAAGCTTAGAAATCTGATTGTCATAAACTTCAGAAGCTCGCTCCATCAAGTAATCTTTGATTTCTTGCTTGGATTTACCTTCTATATCATCAGCTGAGATAGAGTCCTCTGGTACAAGATTATATTTAGCAAAATTCAGAATCGCTTCAATTCTTTCATCATGGTCTGAATGGCTGCTACCATCTACGATCCGATTAATCGTCCGACGGATCATAGCATGAATTTCTGGAGCTAAATCACGGTCTGCTGTGATGACATCATAGCGTTGAGAATAAATAATCTCGCGTTGCTCACGCATGACATCGTCATATTGAAGGACTTGCTTACGAGTATCGTAGTTATTTCCTTCAACCCGTTTTTGAGCCGCTTCAACCTGACGCGTCAGCATCCGAGACTTGATGACGGACTCTTCTTCGCTCAGATTCATCCGATCTAGCACAGCCTTAATGCGCTCTGAACCGAAACGTTTCATCAAATCGTCTTCGAGAGATAGGTAGAATTGTGATTCGCCTGGATCACCTTGACGACCTGAACGTCCACGAAGCTGATTGTCAATCCGGCGGCTTTCATGGCGCTCTGTTCCGATGACACAAAGTCCACCCAATTCACGCACACCTTCACCTAGCTTAATATCGGTACCGCGTCCAGCCATGTTGGTCGCAATGGTAATAGCACCACGCTGACCAGCATTCATGATGATTTGTGCTTCTTTATAGTGGTTTTTAGCATTCAGGACTTCATGAGGAATTCCCGCAGCCACTAATTTTTGAGAAAGATAGTCACTCGTGTCAACTGATACTGTACCGACCAAGACAGGCTGACCTGTTTTGTAGCGTTCCTTGACGTCTTCTACTACTGCTTTAAACTTAGCTTCCAAGCTAGGATAGAGCAAATCTGGATGGTCAATACGTTGAACTGGGCGGTTAGTTGGGATTGGGATAACGCGAATATTATAAATTTCGCGGAATTCTTCTTCTTCTGTTTTACCAGTACCTGTCATCCCTGAAAGCTTTTTATACATACGGAAAAGGTTCTGGTAGGTAATCGAAGCAGATGTTTTTGATTCTTCTTGGATAGGCACAGCTTCTTTTGCTTCAATCGCTTGGTGGAGTCCATCAGAGAAACGACGGCCTTCCATTGTACGTCCAGTAAATTGGTCAACGATGAGGATTTCCTGCTTTTCGCTAACGACATAATCCACATCTAGGGTCATAATATAGTTAGCACGCAAGGCATTGTCGATAAAGTGCGTCAAAGCAACATTCTCAAGGTCGTATAGATTTTCTAAGTTAAAGTAACTTTCAGCCTTGTCGATACCTGAATCTGATAAACCAATCGTCTTAGATGGAATATCAATGATATAGTCATCTTTTTGAAGTGTTTTCACAAAGCTATCCGCTCTATAATAAAGCTGATTCGTATCAGAAGCTGTCGGTCCTGACACGATCAATGGCGTACGCGCTTCGTCAATCAAGATAGAATCCACCTCGTCAACCAAGGCATAGTTAAGCGGACGCTGTACCATATTTTCAGCCCGAACCACCATGTTATCGCGCAGGTAGTCAAAACCAATTTCAGAGTTGGTTGAGTAGGTGATATCACAAGCATAAGCTTCTCTTTTTTCCATTGGTGACTTAGATGCTAGATTGATACCAACAGAAAGTCCCAACCAAGAATAAAGTTCACCCATCTCAGTCGCATCACGCTCTGATAAGTATTCATTGACTGTAACAACGTGAACTCCTTGACCAGACAAGGCATTCAGGTAAACAGGCATAGTCGCTGTCAGGGTTTTTCCTTCCCCCGTACGCATTTCTGGCACATCACCATGGTGAAGGACAATCCCCCCCATAATCTGAACCTTATATGGGAAAAGACCTAAGACACGCTTCGCTCCTTCGCGGACAACTGCAAATGCTTCAAACAAAAGTTGATCTAAAGTTTCACCATTAGCATAACGTTCCTTAAATTCAACCGTTTTTGCTTGTAATTCTTCATCGGTCAAGGCTGCCATTTCGTCCTCATAGGACATGACCTTGTCCGCCATCTTTTCTAATTTTCTTATTTCACCTTTATCATTTTCGATGATTTTTTTTAAAATATTAGCCATTTTATTCCTTACTCGCTATGTTCTGTTTATAAATGTTTCCTCTCATTATAGCATGTTTCCCCATATCTTTCAAGAAATAATCCATTTGGCAATTGGCTTGAAAGGCTGTCATTTCTCAATTTACACGCTTATCTGCCTAACTCTTCTTGCTCTCAAATTTGCTAAATAATCATGGTTTTCACAAAGTAGTTTCTCGCATAATTCTCATAATTTCGATATAATAATAGCAATGAATATCAAAGAAGAAATTATCAAATTATCAAAAGACATTGGCATTTCTAAAATTGGCTTCACGACAGCAGATGACTTTGACTATCTGGAAAAGTCGCTGCGCTTGGCCGTAGAAGAAGGTCGAAATTCAGGATTTGAACATAAGAATATTGAGGAGCGGATCAAGCCCAAACTGAGTCTAGCCTCGGCCAAGACCATCATCTCTATCGCAGTCGCTTATCCCCACAAGCTCAAGCAACAGCCACAAAAGACAGCCTACAAACGGGGGAAATTCACTCCCAACAGCTGGGGGCTGGATTACCACTATGTCCTACAGGACAAGCTAGATCGGCTTGCAAAGGGAATTGAGGAGTTGACTGCCAACTTTGAATATAAAGGCATGGTGGATACAGGAGCCTTGGTCGACACCGCTGTAGCCCGGCGAGCAGGAATAGGCTTTATCGGCAAGAACGGCTTGGTCATCTCCAAGGAATTTGGTTCTTATATGTTTCTGGGTGAGCTCATTACCAATCTGGACATTGAGCCTGACCAGCCTGTCGACTATGACTGCGGAGACTGTAATCGCTGCGTAACAGCCTGTCCTACCTCCTGCCTCATTGGCGATGGGACTATGAACGCCAAGCGCTGCCTATCTTTTCAAACCCAAGATAAGGGCATCATGGACCTAGAATTTCGCAAAAAAATCAAGACAGTCATCTATGGTTGCGACATCTGCCAAATTTGCTGCCCCTATAATAAAGGTTTAGACAATCCGCTCGCAACTGAGATTGACCCCGATCTAGCTCATCCCGAGCTCCTACCTTTCTTGGAACTTTCTAATGGTCAGTTTAAGGAAAAATTCGGCCATATAGCAGGTAGCTGGCGGGGCAAAAACATCCTGCAGCGCAATGCCATCATTGCTCTAGCCAACGCTAATGATCGCTCTGCCATTCCCAAACTGCTAGAAATTATTGACAAGGGACAAAATCCAGTCCATATCGCTACGGCCATCTGGGCTCTCAGTCAGCTAGTACGCGAAGCTAGTCCTGAAATGATTGAGATGATTCTCGCTGTGAAAAATCCCACAGAAGCTATCAAAGAGGAACAGGAACAATTCCTAAAGAAATTCCACTTAACTAACTAAAAATAAATACAGTCTAATTTAGAAACTGCCTTAGAACGCAACTTATACTAAATCAGACTGTATTTTTATGTTATTCAATTAGAAGCCATCTACGTTGGTGTAGATCTTTTGGACATCTTCATCATCTTCCAAAACGCTATAGAGTTTTTCAAAGGTTTCGAGGTCGTCACCAGTCAACTCCACTTCTGACTGAGGAATCATTTCAAGCTCTGTCACTTGGAATTCTTGGATACCAGATTCACGCAAGGCCACGATTGCTTTATGCAGATCAGTTGGTGCTGTATAAACAGTGATGCTTCCATCTTCTGCTTCCACATCATCCACATCTACATCTGCTTCTAAAAGCAATTCAAAGATACTGTCTGCATCATCCCCAGCAAAAACGATGACACCTTTATTATCAAAAAGATAAGATACAGAGCCACTAGCACCCATGTTCCCGCCATTTTTCCCAAAGGCTGCACGAACATTGGCTGCAGTCCGGTTGACATTCGAAGTCAAGGTATCAACAATCAGCATAGAACCATTTGGCCCAAAGCCTTCATAACGACCTTCTGTAAAGGTTTCATCCGTATTTCCCTTAGCCTTGTCAATCGCCTTGTCAATAACATGCTTTGGTACTTGCGCTTGCTTAGCACGATCAATAACGAATTTAAGGGCTGTGTTCAACTCAGGATCTGGTTCACCTTTTTTCGCTGCTACATAGATCTCTACACCGAATTTAGCATAAACTTTTGAGTTTGCGCCGTCTTTAGCTGTCTTCTTAGCTACAATATTGGCCCACTTACGTCCCATTGGAATTTCTCCTTTAACTATTCTACATTTTTAATCTTCCTTATTATAACACAGGAAAGACGAAAAATCATCCAACAAAAACAGGAAACTTCTCAATTCCTAAAAATAATCCAGCCAAATACGATCTTAAATCAAAATAACCTCTGATCTGCTTTATGGGCTCCTTATCTACTCTGTTTTGCTAAAATTTCTTGGTACATCATCTATATAGCAGTATAACTGAGATAAAAAGGATCAATACATCATTTCTCAGCACTTCTAACAAATCACATCCTTTAGGCCTGTTTGGTAGTAATATACCTACCTTGCCGACCTTGCCGAAATAATCTCTCTTTTATTACTACCAAAACTGAGTGCGCACATAAACAAAAAAGCGATAACTTCTTTACGAAGTTATCGCTTTTTCTGAGCTGTTAACTAATCGTCTACAACTCTTCAGTGATTACTATCCAAGCTGTGAAGAATTAATCTTCTTCTTTCAATCTTGGTTTAATCAAGCTGACACCTGCGAGTGTTGCAACAATTCCTAAACCAAGTACTGCTGCTGAAGATGATTTCTCACCTGTATTTGGCAGAGCAGTGGTTCCAGGAACTTTCGGTTCCACTGGCTTGTTCGGTATTTGTTTATTTGGTACCGGAGCTGGAGTTGGTGGTACCGGAGTTGGCGGTACTTCAGCTTTCTTGTAGGTTACGACTTCATCGGCTGGTTTAGCTGAGTCTGCTGTAACTGTCACATCTGCTACGCTTGCTTTATCTGCTACGTAACCCTTGATGTCTGGTGAAGTTTGTCCCTTGATCACGTCATCTTGTGATGTCCATGGGCCTTTTTCTACGATCGCTTTCGTTACGACGTTGATCTTCAGAATACGCGTGAATTTAGCGCTGTCTGTGAAGCTTGGTGCTGCTTCTTTACCATCTTCGTATACGTACTTGATCGTACGGCTCAATTCTTTCACAGCTTCTTGTTGAGCTGACTTGATCTTATCATCTGTCCACTTAGGTCCATCCGGATTCTTAGGATCCATTGGATCGTTTGGTTTCGGTGGATTGTTTGGATCGAATGGTACTACGCCTTCTTCCAGTTGAACAGTGTAGTTTTGGTCCTTGCTTGCATCATCATCAAAGTTTTGTGGATCCTTGAACTCATCGTTCACAACCTTGTAACCTTGGTTAGTCAATTCTTTCAACTTCGCAAGGTATTGGTCACGGCTAATTGGTTCGCCTGACTTACCGCCTTCTGAGATCTTCGCCAATTCTTTCTTAGCTTGGTCTACGAAGGTGATGGTTGCTTTTTGATCAGCCTTCTTGTAAGTTACGACTTCATCTGCTGGTTTAGCTGAGTCTGCTGTAACTGTCACATCTGCTACGCTTGCTTTATCTGCTACGTAACCCTTGATGTCTGGTGAAGTTTGTCCCTTGATCACGTCATCTTGTGATGTCCATGGGCCTTTTTCTACGATCGCTTTCGTTACGACGTTGATCTTCAGAATACGCGTGAATTTAGCGCTGTCTGTGAAGCTTGGTGCTGCTTCTTTACCATCTTCGTATACGTACTTGATCGTACGGCTCAATTCTTTCACAGCTTCTTGTTGAGCTGACTTGATCTTATCATCTGTCCACTTAGGTCCATCCGGATTCTTAGGATCCATTGGATCGTTTGGTTTCGGTGGATTATTTGGATCGAATGGTACTACAACTTGACGCATAGCAACGGTGAAGGTTTGATCCTTCTTATCGTCGTTGTCGAAGGTCTTAGGTCCCTTGAACT
>NZ_CALHWC010000115.1 GCF_938036805.1 uncultured Streptococcus sp. | reverse complement strand
CTGGCGCTACAGGAGCGACCGGTGCAACTGGTGCAGATGGAAAAGATGGTAAATCCTCATTAACTGAAGTAGTTAACAACAACGATGGTACGCACACTGTTAAGGTCGGTATCGATAAGAATGGCGACGGTAAGCTTGATCCAAGTGAGGTAACGTCAACGACTATCGTGAAAGATGGCGCAACTGGTGCTACAGGAGCGACTGGTGCGGATGGTAAAGATGGTAAAGATGGTAAATCATCATTAACTGAAGTAGTTAACAACAACGACGGTACGCACACTGTTAAGGTCGGTCTTGATAAGAACGGCGACGGTAAACTTGATCCAAGTGAAGTAACGTCAACGACTATCGTCAAAGACGGAAAAGATGGTAAGACACCATTAGCAGAAGTAGTTGATAACCAAAATGGAACACACACCATTAAGATTGGTTTTGATACAAATGGCAATGGTAAGCTTGATTCAGATGAAGTAACCTCTGCTACTATCGTTAAAGATGGCAAAGACGGAAAAGATGGCAAGGACGGCAAAGACGGAAAAGATGGTCAAAGCTCACTTGTAACTCTCGTTGAAAATGAAGATGGTAGTGTTACTATTCTTGTTGGAATTGATAAGAATAACAATGGTAAGGTTGATTCTGATGAAGTAACATCTTCTACAATTATCAGAAATGGTAAAGATGGTAAGGACGGCAAAGACGGAAAAGATGGTAAAGATGGTAAGGACGGTAAAGATGGCAAGGGTGTAACCGGTCCAACTGGTCCAACCGGCCCTACAGGTCCAACCGGTCCAACCGGTCCAACCGGTCCAACCGGCCCTACAGGTCCAACCGGCCCTACAGGTCCAACCGGCCCAACTGGTCCTACAGGTCCAACTGGTCCTACAGGTCCAACCGGTCCAACCGGTCCAACCGGTCCTACAGGCCCAACTGGTCCAACGGGCCCAACTGGTCCTACAGGTCCAACCGGCCCAACCGGTCCTACTAATCCAATAAAACCAGTAGTTCCAACAGCTCCAACAGTTCCAGCTAAGCCAACAAAACCTGCAGGAACAACCAAAGTAGTAGCTAAGTCAGGAACCCTTCCTAAGACTGGTGACAATAGCAACCATGAAGTAGGTGTGGTAGGCGCAGGACTTCTATCAGCTGCACTTCTAGCTGCCTTAGGTGTTTCTAAGCGAAAAGAAGAAGAACTCTAAGATATTCTCTTTATAAAATTTAAGCAATATCAAGTTTAGAGTAAAACAGAGGCTATTAGGATTATTAAAATTCTACTAGCCTCTAGTTTTGTTGTATTAATGTTTTGGAGGAATTGAATGTCATCAATTGTATTGAATATGATTGTAAAAAATGAAGCCCATATAATTTTGGAAACACTCCAAAATTTGGTCAATTCAATCACATTTGACTACTGGGTCATTTCTGACACTGGCTCCACAGATGGAACGGAAAACCTTATCTTGAACTTTTTTAGTGAGGTGGGAATTCCAGGAGAATTGCACAAAGATGAATGGCAAAACTTTGCACATAATAGAAATTTAGCCCTAAATTATGCAAGAGGAAAGGGAGACTATATTCTAATCTTTGATGCAGATGATTTCGTTGAAGGTAGTTTAAAAATTTCTACTGATCTTGAAGCAGATGCCTATTATCTCAATTTTTCAGATGAGAGTGGAGTTCTTTCATTTCGTCGTGTAGCTCTTGTTAAAAATAATCCAGAAATTTATTGGCGAGGAGTTGTGCATGAATTTATTGAATTGCCTGAAGGTGCCAGTTATGGAAATCTTGTAGGACCCTATTCAGTCATTGCAAGAACAAGAGGCGCACGAAGTCTAGACGATGATAAATATTATCATGATGCAACTGTACTTGCAAATGCTGTTTATAATAATCAAGACCCTGATTTAGAGCCTAGATATACCTTTTATTGCGCGAGATCTTATCGTGATGCAGGTTTATACCAGGAGGCCTTGTCTTGGTTCAAAAAACGTGCAGTTATGACGGATGGATGGTCAGAGGAAGCTTATTATTCTTGTCTAGAAATAGCGCAAATTTATGAAAATGAAGGGAAAGCTCTTGAAGGACGAGAGTATTTGGAAAAAGCTATCCAGATTAACCCTAATCGCGCTGAAGCATGGTCTCAATTAGCCAAATTATATAGAGAAGCAGGGCAGCATCACATTGCTTTTGCTTATGCTTATATGGCTAAGGATTTAGAATTGAATCCGGATAGTCTTTTCAGCTGGAACAGGGTTTATGACTATTGGATTCCATTTGAATTGTTAGAAAATGGTGTCAAAATAGGGAATTTTGAAGTTGCCTACCAAGGCTTCAGAGCTTTGATTATGGCAGGACAGGCCGATACTTATAAGAACTATTATGAATACTTGCCTCAATTTGAACAATATCTAGATAATGAGATTATTGAGAAGATTATAGAAGTCATTAACGGTACAGAAGCTTAATTGAATCTGCCGATACGGTTTTTTGTCGACTATAACGGCCTGATACATGCTAAACTTTGGAGAGGACCAATTGGTCTTCTCCTTTTTTGCTCTTGGAGCAGTTGGTGTTAGCTTAACTTTCAGTTTTAAAAGTCAAAAAAACAGAAATTCGTTATGAATTTCTGTTTTTTATTTATTCTTGATAAGAGACGATGCCAATGATGGTATCGACAGCGCGTTCCATGGTTTCTAGGCTGACATATTCAAAGCGGCCGTGCATATTTTCACCACCGGCGAAGAGGTTCGGTGTCGGGATGCCCATAAAGGAAATTTTAGAGCCATCAGTTCCGCCACGAATAGGCTCGATAATTGGCTGGATATCCAAACTTTCCATGACTGCTTTGGCGATATTGATCGGTGTCATGTCCTTTTCAATGACCTGCTTCATGTTGTAATACTGGTCTTTGAGGGTCAAGATGACGCGTTCGCTACCCAGCTCTTGGTTCATCTTATCAGCAATAGCCTGCATAGCAGCTTTGCGATTTTCAAAAGCTTCTGTCTCAAAGTCGCGGACAATGTAGCTGGCTTGGGCTTCTTCGACAGTACCGGTCAGGTTCATCAGGTGGTAGAAGCCTTGGTAGCCCTCGGTTTTCTCTGGTCGATCAGCTTCTGGCAGCTGGTTGTGGAAGTCAATAGCCAGCTGAAGTGCATTGACCATCTGGTCCTTAGCAGTTCCTGGATGGACATTGCGACCTTGGAAGGTCAATTCTGCGCTAGCAGCGCTAAAGGTTTCATACTGGAGTTCTCCTAGAGGGCCGCCATCTACTGTGTAAGCAAAGTCTACGTCGAAGTCTTCCGCGTCAAACTTATCAGCTCCGATACCGATTTCCTCATCTGGTCCAAATCCCACTCGGATTTCTCCATGCTTGATTTCTGGATGGGCAGACAGGTATTCGATAGCAGTCATGATTTCAGCAATACCTGACTTGTCGTCTGCGCCCAGAAGGGTGGTTCCATCAGTTGTAATCAGTGTTTGGCCCTTGTATTTATGGAGACTGGCGAAGTCTGCAGGATCTAAGTTAAAGCCAGATTGACCAAGCGGAATCACACCGCCATCATAATTCTCAATGACCTGCGGCTGGATGTTTTCTGCGTTGAAGTCCGCCGTATCCATGTGGGAAATAAAGCCAATCTTGCGGGTAAAGCTAGGGTCGTTGGCTGGCAGAGTTCCAATCGCAAAGCCGTTGGGCAGGTAGTAGACATTTTCCAAGCCAACTCGCTTCATCTCAGGAATGAGGATATTGTTAGCAAAGTCCACCTGACTCTGGGTACTGGGTGTAGTAGTAGACGTTTCGTCTGAGCGTGTGTTAACTTTGACATAGGTCAGGAAACGATCTAAAAGATTAGGGTATTTCATAAAAGCTCCTTGTTTTCATAGATTAAGTCTATTTTAGCACAATCTTGAACAAAAGACATCTGTAACTCACCATTTCTCTAGTTGAAAAGGCTTAGAATATAAACGTAATGGAAATAGGTGAAAATCAGGCTTGTAAGATTGAAGAATAGGATTTTTTGCAAGTCTATTAATATAAAATGGTTGAGAAAAGCGGTGGCAAATATGCTAGGGGTGCATTTTAAAAGAAATTTTGTGATATAATAAAAAGTAGAAAATCAATATAGTAAATAAGAGGTAGTGCCATGATTTATGAATTTTGTGCAGAGAATGTCACCTTACTAGACAAGGCTTTAAAGGCTGGAGCGAAGCGGGTTGAGCTGTGTGATAACCTATCAGTTGGTGGAACAACGCCTAGCTACGGTGTCATTGAGGCTGCAGTACGAATGGTTCAGCCTTATGATGCGACCGTGATGACCATGATTCGACCTCGTGGTGGGAATTTTGTCTATTCAGATATGGAAATCGAGATAATGCTCTCGGACATTCAGAAGGCACGTGAGGCGGGGAGCCATGGCCTCGTCTTTGGTGTTTTAACGGAAAATAACGAGATTGATTATCCAAAGATGGAGCGACTGCTTGAAGCGGCTCAGGGGCTGGATGTGGTCTTCCATATGGCTTTTGATGCGATTCCTGCTGAATATCAGTTTGGAGAGTTAGACTGGCTGGTTGAACATGGAGTTAAGCGGATTTTGACTCATGGCGGGCCAGCGTCAGAGTCCATTCTAGAGCATTTGGCTTGGCTGGATGAATTGATTGAGCATGCGGCAGGGCGGATAGAAATTTTACCTGGTGGTGGAATTAATCTAGACAATCGTGCTGAGATTGCCGACAGCTTAGGTGTTGATCAATTGCACGGCACCAAAGTAGTATTTTAGTAGGCAAGTTCATGTTGGATTTATTTGAAAAATACAGGCTGAAGGAAGAAAATTTGCTGGATTATGGCTTTGTCAGGTCTGGTGCAGAATACAGCTATTCGACCAAGATTATGGCTGGTGACTTCCAGATGAATGTGCTGATTTCCGATGGAAAGCTGAATTTTCAGGTGTTTGACTTGGATACAGGTGATGAGTATCGTCAGGTCAAGATGGAAAGTATGACTGGAGAATTTGTCGGTCAAGTCAGGGCGGCCTGTCAGGAGGTTCTGCTGTACATTCGGCAGCATTGCTTTGAGAAAGTAGGCTTTCTTTATGAGCAAAGTCAGCGACTGAGTAGCTATGTGGCGACTACTTATCAGGGGCAGTTGGAATATCTTTGGGAAAATTCTTCTCGTAAAAGCTCTAATGGGGCCGCTGTTTTTCGCCATCAGGATAGCAAGAAATGGTACGGAGCTTTTTTGACGACTGACTGGTCCAAGTTTGAAAAGGAGCGCAGTGGTCTGATTGAGGTTCTAAATGTCAAGAGTGACCGAGTTGCGGAACTTATTCAGCAAAAGGGAATTTATCCCGCCTTTCATATGAATAAAAAATACTGGCTCAGTCTTCCCTTGGATGGGACCTTGTCGGATCAGCAACTTTTTGATTTGTTGGACACCAGTTTTGTCCTGACTAAGAAAAGATGAGCATAGTTTGCCTGAGTTTCATTTTTAGATGAAATAGCGTATAATAGAGATAGTGAGAAACGGACAGTCGGATTAAGGGCTGTCCGTCCTTTGTTTGGAATGAGGAAACGAAATGAATCTAATCAGAAAACTAGACTGGTTTTTTAAACTGGAAAAGCGGCGTTATATGATCGGCATCTTAGCCTTGTCTCTGGTCAGTGTGTTTAATCTGATTCCGCCACGGGTCATTGGGCAGGTTATTGACCAGATTGCTAGACGGAGTCTGACTGCTGGAGAACTTGCTTATAATCTTCTCCTTTTGATTTTGGCTGCTTTTATTATGTATGGTTTGCGTTATGTCTGGCGGCTCTATATCTTTGGCACGGCAAATAATCTGGGGCGCATCTTACGCTTTCGGCTTTTTGAGCATTTTACGCGGATGTCGCCAAGTTTTTATCAAAAATACCGAACGGGTGACCTCATGGCTCATGCAACTAATGATATCAATGCGGTGGTTAGCGTGGCTGGCGGTGGTGTTATGTCAGCGGTAGATGCTTCTATTACAGCCTTGGTGACCCTCATCACCATGTTTTTGGTCTTGGACTGGCGACTGACCCTGATTGCTATTCTCCCTCTGCCCTTTCTATCCTGGGGAACCAGCTTGATTGGTCGGAAGAACCACGAGAGCTTTAAAGCGGCTCAGGAGGCCTTTTCAGATCTCAACAATAAAGTTCAGGAAAGCGTAGCGGGGATTAAAGTGACTAAGTCTTTTGGCTATCAGAATGCGGAGACTCAGTCCTTTGCAGCAATCAACCAAGAAGTCTATCAAAAGAATATTTTAGCTGCCAAGTACAATTCTCTGTTTGACCCCATGGTGCTTATTTTTGTCGGCTTATCCTATGTTCTGACCCTGATTTTTGGGGGAATGTTTATCTCCCAAGGTCAATTTACAGTCGGTGAGCTGGTTACCTTTATGACTTATCTGGATATGCTAGTGTGGCCGCTGCAAGCGATGGGTTACCTAGTGAATATCAGCCAGCGGGGAGCTGTTTCCTATGAACGAATTGAGAACTTGCTGGCTGAGGAGTCGGATGTCGAGGAAGCCCAGCAGCCACTTGCCAGTATTCAAAATGGTCGACTGGACTATGAAATAGATTACTTTGCCTATGAGAACGAAGTGACGTTAAAGGATATTCACTTTACATTAGACAAAGGGCAGACCTTGGGGATTGTTGGGCCGACTGGATCTGGGAAGACCACCTTGCTACGCCTTTTGCTGCGGGAGCAGGATATTCAGCAAGGAGCAATTTATCTGAATGGGCACGACATCCGAGAGTATGCTCTTAAGGATATGCGCAGTCTGATTGGTTATGTGCCTCAGGATCAGATTCTTTTTGCTCTATCCATTCGGAACAATATCCGCTTTGCCAATCCACAACTGTCAGATGAGCAAGTTATCCGAGCAGCCCAGCTTTGTGGTGTTTATGAGGATATTAAGGCTATGCCGGATGGTTTGGATACGTTGCTTGGTGAGCGGGGCGTCTCGCTTTCTGGTGGTCAAAAGCAGCGTTTGGCTATGAGCAGAGCCCTCATCATCAATCCAGAAATTTTGATTTTGGATGATTCCTTGTCAGCAGTGGATGCCAAGACCGAACATATGATTTTAGAAAATCTCAAGCAGGAACGAGCTGGTAAGACGACCATTATCACTGCCCATCGTCTGTCAGCCATTGTCCATGCGGATTTGATTCTAGTGTTGGAGAATGGCCGTATTAAGGAGCGAGGCAGTCACCAAGAACTTCTAGCAGCACAGGGCTGGTATGCTCAAACCTATCAAAATCAACAACTATATGAACGCTTTGAGGAGGAGTCTGCAAAATGACAAAACAATCAACTTTTAGACGCCTTCTAGATTATATGTGGCGCTACAAATGGATTAGTCTCCTGGCTCTAGTCTTTATTTTTGCGACAACTCTGGTGACAACGGCCTTGCCGCTCTTGGCTCGGTCTTATATTGACCAGTTTGTCAGCCGAGAAGCAGCCTCAAGTGGTCTCTATTTGCTGGGAATTTACTATGGTCTCTTTCTTTTGCGGGTGCTCCTTACTTTTCTGGGGCAGTATGCCTTTGCACGGGTGGCTTATAGCATTGTCCGCGATCTCCGGCAGGAAACTCTTGCGAATATGCAGCAATTATGTATGGCTTACTTTGACCAGACTGCAGCAGGGGCTATCGTTTCCCGCTTGACCAACGATACCCAGTCAGTGGCTGATATGTTTAGCAGTATTTTTTCAAATTTCCTTAGCTCTATACTTATCTTGGTAGTGACAATTGCAACCATGCTGGCTCTGAATTGGCGGCTGACTCTGCTGATTGTCCTCTTTTTGCCCATCATGCTTGGCTCGATTATCTTGTATCAGCGGCTGTCCAATCGCTTGCTCAAGCAAGTCCGAGCCAGACTGAGCGACCTCAATGTCAAACTTTCTGAGAGTATTGAAGGGATGCGGATCATCCAAGCTTTTGGTCAGGAAAAGCGGCTAATCGAAGAATTTGAAGCAATCAATGGAGAACACCTAGACTTTAGTAATCGCTATCTGAATGTGAACAGCCTCTTTCTGCGCCCAGCTATGTCCTTGCTGAAAATCTTGGCTTATGCCCTTATTCTGACTTATTTTGGCTTGAGTTGGCAAGTAGCTGGAGTGACTGCTGGTGTCATGTATGCTTTTATCCAGTATGTCAATCAGCTTTTCAATCCCCTGATTGATGTCATGCAAAATTACTCTGTTCTTCAGACATCCATGGTGGCTGCAGAGCGCGTTTTTGAACTCATGGATCGTCGAGACTTTGAGCCTGAGCAAGCAGAAGAGGGACCTGAGATTCAGGCGGGCAATATTGACTTTCAGCACGTGACCTTCTCCTATGACGGAAAGCGGGAGATTCTAAAGGATATTTCTTTTAGCGTCAAGCAAGGTGAGACGATTGCTTTTGTCGGATCAACGGGGTCGGGAAAATCCTCCATTATCAACCTTTTCCTGCGCTTTTATGAATTTGAGAAAGGCAAAATTCTTATTGATGGCAGAGATATCAGAGACTATAGTCAAGCAGAATTACGACGAAATATTGGTCTTGTTTTGCAGGATCCCTTCCTCTACCATGGCACCATTGCCTCCAATATCCGTATGTATCAGGAAAATCTATCGCGAGCAGAGGTCGAAGAAGCAGCTCGCTTTGTGGATGCCCATGACTTTATCAGCCAGCTAGCTCAGGGCTATGATAGTCCGGTTACTGAGCGTGGCTCCACCTTTTCTAGTGGCCAACGACAGCTTTTGGCCTTTGCCAGAACCATCGCATCCAAGCCTAAAATCTTGATTTTGGACGAAGCCACTGCCAATATCGATTCGGAAACTGAGGAGCTGATCCAGCATTCTCTTCGGAAAATGCGGCAGGGCAGAACGACTATTGCCATTGCTCATCGGCTGTCTACGATTCAGGATGCCAATTGCATCTACGTTTTAGATAAAGGGCGCATCATTGAGTCTGGTAGCCATGAAGAGCTTCTAGCGCAAAATGGGACGTATAAGAAAATGTACCAGCTGCAGGCTGGAATGTTGGATGCCTGAAAAACAAGGAAAAATTCAAAGAAAAGAGGCTGGGACAAAAGTCCTAGCCTCTTAATTGTCGATCAAGACGCAGTGGTTGAGTGGGCTCTACTCCGCTGATTTCATCAGTTTTTACAGTCCTACTCAACTGTGCGGAGGTGGGATGACGAAATCGAATTCTAACGAATTACCGATTTCTGTCCCCCTCTCTTTTTTAGATAGTCTTTAAATTTTTCCAGATTTTCTTTTAAATCATCAAACTGTAGCTTAGCGTAGTGGTAGGGGCAGGTCTGAATGTAGCTGCTTTCAAAAAAGTCCAGCGGCAGCTTGCTGTGTTTGAGGGAGCTGACTGAGGGGAGGGATTGGAGGTCAAAAATCACGCCATCTGTTGTCAACTGGTGGGGCAGAGGGAAATGAAGGTCGTCCAAGAGGAATTGTGCCTTAGTTTTTTCAGTTTCTAGTCGGTTAAGTAAGCCTAGACGATTCTTTTCAAACATCAGATTATCAATATAGAGGGAGAGAGCCTTTTGCATGATGAGGTTACTGTCGTAGTCAACCGCTATTTTATAGGACAGAAAGGTTTCTCGAATCTGAGGTGGCAGAACCAAGGCCGTGATGCGCAGGGCAGGAAAGAGACTAGTAGAAAAAGACTTGATATAGAGGACATACTGGCTGTCATCTAGATAATGAAAGGGTAGTCCCCGCTTGCTGTCAAAGTCAGCCAGATAGTCGTCTTCAACGATATAGACATCATAACGCTCAGCGAGGTCAAGGATTTCTTCCTTTTCCTGACGGCTGTAGGAATGTCCTAGTGGATAGTGGAAACGGGGAATCGTATAGAAAAACTTGATTTGCCCTGTTTGAAAAATCCTCTCTAACTCTTTCAGGTCAATGCCAGTCGGTTTACGTTCAATGCTCTCGTAAGGCAATTTCTGATTTAGCAGTAAATCATTGATTCGGTGGTAGGTGGGTTGCTCGACCAGAATGGTCTCTTTACCATTGGGGAAATCAATCTGAGAGAGAATGTAGAGGGCTTGTTGGGTACCGGAAGTCAGAATCAGACTGTCTGCAGAAGTGTAGACTGCGGAGTCCAAGAGCAAGCGCTGAACTGACTGTCGCAACTCCTCCAGTCCTTCTTGCTGAGAATAGTAGTTGAAAAGATAGTTTTCTCGACCAATCAGTGTTTCATTGACACACAGGCGGAAGTCTTCATAGGCTTGGTGGCGGTCGTCTGTCACAGCCAGTTCGATATCTTCCTTTTTATTTTGGTCATTTTCCAAGACATAGTAGCCGCTCTTAGGTACAGCATAGATGTACTTCTGATAACGAAGCTCAATCAAGGCCTTCTGGGCAGTATCCTTGCTGCAATGGTAGCGGTCTGCCAGCTTGCGGACGGAGGGAATCTTTTGCCCCCTAGTAAGTCTTCCCTTGTCAATGTCCCTAATAATTTTATCCATGATGACTTGGTATTTAGGTTTTGCTGCCATTCTGTCCCCCTACAGATTTCTTTCTCTTATTCTACCTTATTTCTAGGAAGTTGACAAAGTTTCTTGTTCATTTAAAATATAAAAACCAGCCTTGAATTCCCTTCAAAACTGGTTCAATATAGAATAATATCCTTGTGCTTATTCTTGCAGAAAGCCCAGTGTCGCTAAGGCTTCCTCGATATAGTCTAGGTCCTGCTGAGAGTCTGCCTCGATTAAATGGTAGTGAATTCCATTTGTTAGCTCGGATAAGGCACGAAAATCGCTCTCTGAAATTTGCTCTAAAAATTGTTGCACATCGCGGCGGCAGGCCAATTTCAGATAGGTCTGAATTTCCCCATAGACAGGATGCTCAATCATAATATTTTGCACTCGTCCGCCATTATCAACGATGGCCAAAAGTTCGGCTTCGATATCATCCGCCTTGTGTTTGAGTTTAAAAAGTCTGTGAAAATGAGCGGGTTGATTGCTTTCTTTATAGAGATAGCCCCTATTGGTACTGATAATGGGAGTGCCATCGGCTCGCAGTAGGGCAATATCCTGAACGATAATCTGACGAGTGACATGAAATTGTTCGGCCAAAAATTGTCCGTTTAAAGGTTGCCGAGCTTCTTTTAAAAGTTCTAATAAATCATTTCTTCGTTTTTTTGTCATATCTTCATTGTAAATCAAATCTATAGAAGATTCAAGGTTTAGCGAATCTTTTTCAGAGCCTGATAGACAAATTTAGCAATGACAAAGTCCACCATACTGTGAATGATTGTTCCAAATCCAACTAAACCGAAGAGGATATAGAAGGCATTGGCCGGATAGGCTGTCGTAGTGTAAAAGAGAATGCAGACCACAACCTCACCAAAGGCATGAATCAGGGCCAGCACGAAATTAAAGATCCAGGTCGTTTTCTGATTGTCTAATATACCAGGATGCTTTTGCAGGTAAAGAGCGCCGACAGTCCCGAAGAGCAGGTGAGACAGGGCTCTCAGGGTGATGATGAAAGGAAGACCGGACATGAAAAATCCGATGGTAGAGCCGAGAACGACAATCACTGTCATGAGTGGTGAGATGAACATGGCCAGAAAGATTGCAACGTGGCTGGCTAGAGTGAAGGAAGCAGGCGGGATGACAATCTTAATCGGCATAACCAGCGGGATAACGATGGCTAGGGCAGTCAAAAAAGCAGTTAGGGTCATAAACTGATTTTTAGATGTTGGTTTCATAATAAACTCCTTTTATCTACTGTATATACACTAGAATAGTACATTGTTTTGTCATAAAAGTCAAGAAAGTTTTTTGAAAACAGGTGATTTTCTTTGCCCATTTGTCAAATAAGATAAAATATCGTATAATAAGACGGTAAAATATGGCTGTCACTCAGTTCTTATTCTTTTCTGAATGTCTGCCCACTTATAAGGAGAAATGATTTAATGAATAATTTACCAAATTGCCCAAAATGTAACTCAGAATACGTTTATGAAGATGGTGTCCTCTTGGTTTGTCCAGAATGTGCCTACGAATGGGATCCAGCAGAAGTTGCAGCAGGAGAAGCTGGTCCAGTGGCTATTGATGCGAACGGAAACCAGTTGGCCGATGGGGATACAGTTACCTTAATCAAGGACTTGAAAGTCAAAGGTGCTCCTAAGGATCTCAAACAAGGAACGCGCGTGAAAAATATCCGCATCGTCGAAGGCGACCACAATATTGACTGTAAGGTTGATGGATTTGGTGCTATGAAGCTTAAGTCAGAATTTGTCAAGAAAATCTGAGAAATCTTATGAATAAAAAAATAATTCTTTCTTATCGCCTTCTTCTTCTGGTTTTAGCTTTTGTCGGAGTCTATCTGGAACTTGCTAAACTTGGCGTAGGAATGCTGATGTACTACACGGTCTTGTCTAATCTTCTGGTTCTGTTATTCACAGCCTATCTCATTTTCAGAATGTGGACGGACAATAACTGGGAGAGTTCCAAGCTGTTGCGCGTGAAGGGCGGTGTGACCATGTGTATCATGATTACCTGCGTAGTCTATCACTTGCTCCTAGCTCCGATTGCGACCGATTTTTATCGTTTGGAAAATTTCCTTTGCCATTATATTGTGCCCCTCATGTTTTTCTTTGATACTCTTGTATTTGATAAAACTCGGCAGTATCGTTGGTTTGATCCCATTTCTTGGACAAGTGTTCCGCTAATTTACATGATTTTTGCCCTTATTAACGGCTTTTTCTTGAAAATTGATATTCCCAATGCCAAGGATAAACCCTTTCCCTACTTTTTCCTTAATGTCTATAAGCACGGTTGGCCTTATGTCATCAAGATGTGCCTGATTATCTTTGTGGCCTATCTAGTCTTCGGTTATATTTTTTACGGAATCAAATCTATCTCATTTTCAAAGAAGCAAAAAGCTTAGATAGTTATAATGGGAATAGAAAACAGATGTTCTCTCTTTTTTATTTTGTTGAAATGGATAGCAATTTATCGTGAAAAAAGTTCATTTTTTTCTTGAAATGGAAATGAAATTGTGGTATAGTTATAAACAATTAAATAGTCCTTTAATTCTATCCAGAGAGATAGGCAAGGAGCAAAGTAAAAATGATAGGTGGAGTGTGACAAGTGCGTCTTGTTTCAGCCTGTCTCTATTTTCTGAGGTCTCCTTGCAAAAGGAGGCTTTTTTAATGTTTTTAGGAGGTTTAGATGAAGACAAAGGAAGTTGTCGATGAGATCACTATGAATCGTGCCATCACGCGAATCACCTATGAAATCATCGAGCGCAACAAGGATTTAAGCCAAATCGTTTTGGCAGGCATTAAGACCAGAGGGGTTTTCATTGCCAAACGTATCCAGCAACGACTGGCTCAGCTAGAGAAAATTGAGATTCCAGTTTGCGAAGTGGATACAAAGCCCTTCCGAGACGATATCAAGGTCAAGGAAGACACGACAGTAATTCCAGTTGACATTACTGATCGTGAAGTGATTATCGTTGACGATGTGCTCTATACAGGCCGGACTATCCGCGCAGCCATTGATAATCTTGTCAGCAATGGACGGCCATCACGCGTCAGCCTCGCTGTTCTAGTGGACCGCGGGCACCGTGAGTTGCCGATTCGGGCAGACTATGTTGGCAAAAATATTCCAACGAGCCACCTTGAAGAGATTATTGTTGAAATGACTGAAAAAGATGGTCAGGACCGAGTTCTGATTGTAGAGGAGGAGACAAGATGAGTCAAGAAGTTAAATACGATGTCCATGATATGCCAAAACCTGGCTTACTCTTAGGACTTTCATTCCAACATTTATTCGCTATGTTTGGGGCGACAGTGTTGGTTCCGATTCTGGTGGGAATTGACCCAGCAGTAGCCCTGTTTTCAAGTGGTTTGGGAACGCTGGCCCACTTGACAGTGACCAAGTACAAAATCCCTGCTTATATGGGCTCCAGCTTTGCTTATATCGCTGCCATGCAAATCTTAATGAAGACAGATGGGATTGCTGCGGTTGCGCAAGGTGCTATCACGGGTGGTCTGGTCTATTTTATCGTGGCCCTCATCGTGAAATTCGCAGGTAACGCCTGGATTGATAAGATTTTGCCACCGGTAGTGGTAGGGCCTATCATCATGGTGATTGGTCTGAGTCTAGCGGGTACAGCTGTTGGCGATGTGATGTATAAGACTGTTGGAGACCAGAAGGTTTACGATATCACCTACTTTGCTATCGGGATGGTAACTCTTCTCTGTGTTATTCTCTTTAACATCTACGGTAAGAAAATCGTTGGTATTATTCCAGTTCTGCTGGGCTTGATTGTTGGCTATATCTTCGCTCTGATTGTCGGAGCGGTGACAGGTCAGGAGATTATCTCATTTGCCAACGTGACAAAAGCTTCTTGGTTCCACGTTCCGCCAATGAATCTTCCGTTTATAGATTATGATTTTAAATTGTATCCAAGTGCAATCCTAACAATGGCGCCGATCGCCTTTGTAACGATGACAGAGCACTTTGGGCATGTTATGGTTCTGAATAGCTTGACAGGCAAAGATTTCTTTAAAGAGCCTGGTTTGGATAAGACTTTAGCTGGAGATGGTCTGGCTCAGGTTATCGCGGGTATCTTTGGTGCTCCGCCAGTGACCAGCTACGGTGAAAATATCGGGGTTATGGCGCTCAATAAAATCTACAGTGTTTATGTGATTGCTGGTGCTGCTGTATTAGCGATTGTCATGAGTTTTGTCGGGAAAGTATCTGCCCTGCTCCAATCGATTCCAAGTCCAGTTTTGGGTGGCATTTCCATCGCCCTCTTCGGGGTAATTGCTTCTAGCGGTTTGAAAATTCTGATTGAAGCCCAAACCAATTTTGACAACAAAAAGAACCTGCTGATTGCCAGTGTCGTTCTGGTATCTGGTATCGGTGGTCTGACCCTGCAACTATCAGGTCTGCAAGTTTCAGGAGTTGCCTTGTCAACTGTTCTCGGAATTGCCCTCTACCTCATCCTGCCAGAACCTAAAAATTAGGCTGACGAGATTGCTACATTTGTCCAAAGTTTTTAATAAAAAAGGAGTATAACATCATGTCATCAAATCAAATCGCACTTAAAAATCTTGTATCTATGGAACACCTTACGAACGAAGAAGTAATGGCTTTGATCAAGCGCGGGATTGAATTTAAAAACGGCGCAAAGGTTCATTATGATGAGCAGCATATCATTTCGAATCTTTTCTTTGAATCTTCGACTCGGACCCACAAGGCTTTTGAAGTAGCTGAATTAAAACTTGGGTGTGACCTGCTTGACTTTGATGTCAAGACAAGCTCAGTCAATAAGGGAGAAACCTTGTATGACACGATTTTGACTATGTCAGCTCTCGGTGTTGATGTCTGTGTTATCCGTCACCCCGAGGTCGATTACTATAAAGAATTGATCGAAAGTCCAACAATTACAACTTCTATCGTAAATGGTGGTGATGGTTCTGGTCAGCACCCAAGCCAAAGTTTGCTTGACTTGATGACAATTTACCAAGAATTCGGTCATTTTGATGGTTTGAAGGTAGCCATTGCTGGTGACCTTGATCACTCACGTGTAGCCAAATCTAATATGCAAATCTTAAAACGTCTCGGTGCGGAGCTCTTCTTTGCTGGTCCAGATGAGTGGAGAAGTGAGGAATTTGCTGACTATGGTAAATTCGTAACGATTGACGAAGTGATTGACCAAGTGGATGTCATGATGTTCCTCCGCGTACAGCACGAACGCCATGACTACAACTCCATTTTCTCTAAGGAGAATTATCATAAACTCCATGGTTTGACGCAAGAGCGCTATGATCGTATGAAGGATACTGCAATCCTGATGCACCCAGCGCCTGTCAATCGCGATGTAGAAATTGCAGATCATTTGGTTGAAGCTCCAAAATCTCGAATTGTAGAACAAATGACAAATGGCGTCTTTGTCAGAATGGCTATCATTGAAGCTGTTCTCAAGGGACGCAACTAATCTCAAAATGTAGCTTGTGAGTAGGATTGGACTCAAGAAGAGTCTGCCTACTCCTTTTTTAAACTTAACCTTAAAGACTTATAAAAGACAATGTTAAACTAAAAGAACTACTCGAAATTACGTTTTCTGAGTAGTTCTTTTGATTTATGCATTGCTGGATTTTGCAAAGATTCTTGGAATGACTTTTTTGAGTTGTGGGATGAAGACGAGACTGACTCCAATAACGATGAGTCGGTCTGCATAGTCGGTCAGCGCTTGAACGATGATAGTGCTGGTGACCAAATCTAATCCTAAGCCATGTAAACCTTGTACGATAATACTGGAACCACTAGGAGTAATCCCTTTGAAGACAATGACGGTAATCAGAGAGGCCAAAGCAGTAGCTGGCAGAGAGACCAGAACCGTTTTCCAGAGAAGGTTTAGTCTGGGTTTTGAATCAGCAGTGAAAAAGACTGAGACGAGCAGGGCCAAAAGAATAGCTACCGGAGAGAAATAAATAGCAGAAATGTCTGTTGTAAAGGCGCTAATAAGAGCACTAGCAACCGCAGTTCCTACTCCGAAAATAGGTCCTAAAACGAGGCTGGCCAATATCGTTCCAAATGTATCCAAATAAACAGGAAGTTTTAGAAAAAGTGCGATGTTGGCACCGATATAGTTTAGAGCGATGCAGATTGCTGTAAATGTAATGGTGAATGGTGATGTTTTTTTCATAGTTTTATCCTAAATTTAAGGTTTCTAGATCTTGGCAGATGATTTCCTTTGAAGTGTTGAGTATCACGGAGAGAAAATCCTGAAAGAAGAGGTGGGTGTTTACTTGGGTCAGCACCTTAGCATTGGCTTGCTTACCATAAAAATGATAGGCATCAACTAGCGTTTGTCCCATGGCAATGCCTTCCGTTGCGAGATCGACGAAGGAGTCAAAGCCTTGACAAAGGTCTTCATGTAGGAAATGGGCAACGGCCAATGGATCGTTGATGACACAGCCGATGATATGTTCATACTCCCAATGAAAATCCCAGTAAAAACGAGTGATTTTTCCGATAAAGTCAGCGACTTCAGGATTGATAAATCGCATATATTCCAAGAGATTAGGCGTCAAGACAATCTTTCGAGTGACATCTAGACCGACCATTTCGATCTTCTTTCCAAGTTTTTCGTAGGTTTCTTGGGCTGCATGTGGATCGCACCAGTAGTTGTACTCAGCTACGGGTGAACAGTTGCCGTGCGATTTGTAGCTGCCGCCCATGCTGACAAACCGGTCTAGATGCTGACCAAGTGTAGGATTTTTCCTAAGAGCCAAGGCAATATTGGTCAAAGGCCCCAGTGCAATGATGGAAGTATCTTTATTTTTCTGGAAATAGTCAGCCAGAAAGTCATAAGCTGCTTGTGGTTGGGCCTGGGTGGAACTGCTTCTTGTTATTCCGCTTTCCCCCAATCCATCCATGCCGTGGGTGTCCTGAGCAGAGACGAAGTCACGAACCAAGGGCTTATCGGCTCCTACATAAACTGGAATATCCAGCTGATTCAGCCTTTCTAGGATTTTAAAGGCATTTTCAAGACCAAGTTCTACTGGGACATTTCCAGCGACTATGGTCAAAGCAACGACCTCTAAGTCAGGGTGTTGCAGGGCATAGAGCAGGGCTAGGCTGTCGTCTATGCCGGGGTCGCAGTCAATAATAACTTTTCTTTTCATAGGCTCTCCTTTTGAGAAATAAAATAAGGCTGAAACCTCAGTCTCAACCTCTCAGTTAGTTCTGCCAAAGTGGCAGGACACCAGAAAAAACTATGCGCAATTACATTACTTTAGAATATAAGGGTACTTAGTTTTTTATACTGGGAAGTTTGCGAACCAGTCCAAAACAAGTGTTTTGAATTATGCATTTACTATCATAAAGAAAAATTGCCTAAAAGTCAATGGGAAGGAGGACAAGAATAGTCAGTCTTTTGACTTTATGATATAATAAGTAAGATAAAAGAAATGAGGAGAATACAATGGCAAAAATAGTACAAACAGATAAAGCACCAGCAGCAATCGGACCTTATGTCCAAGGAAAAATCGTTGGCAACCTGTTATTTGCAAGTGGTCAGATTCCTTTGTCACCAGAGACGGGAGAAATTGTAGGTGCAACGATTGAAGAGCAGACCCAGCAAGTTTTAAAAAATGTAGGAGCCATTTTAGAAGCAGCTGGTACAGATTTTGAACATGTGGTCAAGGCAACCTGCTTCCTAAGCGACATCAATGATTTTGTGCCATTTAATGAGGTCTACAAAACGGCCTTTAAGAGCGAGTTTCCAGCTCGTTCGGCAGTAGAAGTGGCTCGCTTGCCTCGTGATGTAAAAATCGAAATCGAAGTCATTGCTGAGATTGTAGAATAAATGATTGGGACCGGGAGAAGTTTCCCGTCCTTTTTTAGAAATAAAATGTTAGATGAAGGGAGAAAGAATGGCTGAACACAAGATTCAATTAGTGATTGTGACAGGAATGAGCGGTGCCGGAAAGACTGTCGCCATCCAGTCTTTTGAGGATTTGGGCTATTTTACCATTGATAATATGCCGCCGACCCTAGTACCAAAGTTTTTGCAGTTGGTCGAAGGGACAAAGGACAATGATAAGTTGGCTCTGGTTGTTGATATGAGGAGTCGCTCCTTCTTTTTGGAGATTCAGGATATTCTGGATGAGCTAGAAAGAAGCACGGAAATTGATTTTAAAATTTTATTTTTGGATGCGGCCGACAAGGAGTTGGTGGCTCGCTATAAGGAAACTAGACGCAGTCACCCTTTGGCAGCTGACGGGCGAATTTTAGATGGGATTAAACTGGAGCGCGAACTTTTAGCCCCTCTGAAGAATCTCAGTCAAAATGTTGTAGATACGACGGAACTGACACCACGGGAGCTCAGAAAGACCATCTCTGAACAATTTTCAAACCAGGCTGATCTGCACAGTTTCCGCATTGAGGTTATGAGTTTTGGTTTCAAATATGGTTTGCCTCTGGATGCAGACTTGGTTTTTGATGTGCGTTTTCTGCCTAATCCCTACTATAAATCTGAGCTGCGCAATCAGACAGGATTGGATAAGGATGTCTTTGACTATGTCATGAACCATGCGGAGTCAGAAGAATTTTACCAGAACCTGCTAGGCTTGATTGAGCCGATTTTGCCAGGCTATCAAAAGGAAGGAAAATCTGTACTGACCATCGCAGTCGGCTGCACGGGCGGACAGCACCGCAGTGTGGCCTTTGCACAGCGTTTGGCGGATGATTTAGCGAAAAATTGGCCAGTCAATGCCAGTCATCGCGACAAAAATCGTCGGAAGGAAACGGTGAACCGCTCATGAGAAAACCGAGAATTACAGTTATCGGCGGCGGTACAGGAATTTCAGTTATTTTAAACAGCCTACGGAAAAAGGATGTGGAGATCACAGCCATTGTCACAGTTGCAGATGATGGCGGTAGTTCTGGTGAGCTGCGTAAAAACATCCAGCAGCTGACGCCGCCGGGTGACTTGCGAAATGTTTTGGTGGCCATGTCCGACATGCCAAAGTTTTATGAGAAGGTCTTCCAGTATCGCTTTGCCAAAGGAGACGGCGTTCTAGCAGGTCATCCCCTGGGGAATTTGATTATTGCTGGCATTTCCGAAATGCAGGGTTCGACCTATAATGCCATGCAGCTTCTGACCAAGTTTTTCCATACGACAGGTAAAATCTACCCTTCGAGCGACACTCCACTGACTTTGCATGCTGTGTTTACAGATGGGACGGAAGTTGTCGGTGAGAGCAATCTAGCTAGTAAGGCTGGTATGATTGAGAGGGTCTATGTGACCAATACTTATGATGATGAAAAGCCTGTTGCCAGTAGAAAGGTGGTCCAGAGTATTTTGGATAGTGATATGGTGGTACTGGGGCCGGGTTCCCTTTTCACCTCTATCTTGCCAAATCTCGTGATTGAAGAAATCGGCCAAGCTATTTTGGACACTAAGGCAGAAGTAGCCTATGTTTGCAATATTATGACTCAACGTGGCGAAACCGAGCACTTTTCAGATAGCGACCACGTTCAAGTCTTGCATCGTCATCTGGGCAAAAAGTTCATTGATACTGTCTTGGTCAATATAGAACCAGTCCCACGCGAGTATATGAATAGCAATAAATTTGATGAATATTTAGTTCAGGTTGATCATAATTTTCGAGGGCTGCAGGAGCAAGTTCCACGAGTCATTTCCTCGAATTTTCTTCGTTTGGAAAATGGCGGAGCTTTCCATGACGGCAAGTTGCTTGTTGACGAATTGATGCAGATTATACAGGTGCGCAAATGAGTTTTACAGTGAAGGTAAAAGAAGAGCTTTTAAGCTTATCTGTAAAAGACAAAAACGAGTTGGCTGCCATCATCAAGATGGCTGGTAGCTTGGGAATTTCTTCGTCTGGCCTTACCTTATCCATTTCAACAGAAAATGCTAAGATTGCCCGCCATCTCTATGAGTTGCTGTTGGACCTTTATCAGGTCAAGTCAGAAATCCGTCACCATCAGAAGACCAATCTGCGCAAGAATCGCGTTTATACAGTATTTCTGGATCAGAAAGTTGAAGAAATCCTTTCTGATCTGCACTTGGCTGACTCCTTTTTTGGTATCGAGGCAGGGATTGACCAAGCCATTTTGTCAGATGACGAAGCCAGCCGAGCCTATCTGAGGGGGGCCTTTCTCTCAAATGGCAGCATGCGGGAGCCAGATTCAGGTAAGTATCAGCTGGAAATCCTGTCCGTTTATCTGGATCATGCTGAGGATTTAGCTGACTTGATGCGCCGTTTTCTGCTGGATGCCAAGACCATCGAGCGCAAGAAGGGGGCTGTTACTTATCTGCAGCGAGCTGAAGACATCATGGATTTTCTCATTGTCATCGGGGCTATGGAAGCCATGGCTGAGTTTGAGTCTCTTAAGCTCATGCGGGAAGCGCGCAATGACCTCAATCGCGCCAATAATGCGGAGACAGCGAACATCGCTCGCACGGTCACAGCCAGTATGAAAACCATCAACAATATTGCCAAAATCAGCGATAATGTCGGCATTGAGAGTTTACCTATAGACCTGCAGGAGGTTGCTCAACTTCGTATCCAGCATCCGGACTATTCGATCCAGCAGCTAGCTGATAGTCTGAGCCGGCCTCTAACTAAGAGCGGTGTCAATCATCGCTTGAGAAAAATCAATAAAATCGCAGATGAATTATAAAAGCTGCTGAGCTTGAGCTCGGCAGCTGTTTTTTTATAGGCTTGTAGAATGTTTGGGTTGGACTTTTTGCTCAGGATAGATATGGTTAATGGCATTGTTGACAGCAGTAGGTGCCTCACCTAGCCCAGTCGCAATCAGGTCAATTTTCCCCTCATAGCTGCAGCAGTCACCAGCTGCATAGATACCTGGCACGGAAGTTTCTTGCTTGCTGTTTACCAAAATCTTGTGACGGTTGAGCTCCAAGCCCCAATCTTTGAGATTGCCGACAGAGGATTTAAAACCGTAGTTGACAAAGAGATGATCCAGAGGCAGAAGCTGACTTTCCTCTCCCTTGACTTGACTGATTTCCAAGTGGGTAATCTTGCCATTTTCGCCGACCAAGCGACTCGGTACAAATGGTGTCTTAATCTCAACACTAGAAGCCTTGAGTTCTTCCACACTATGCTCTAAAGCCCGGAAGTTATCCCGACGGTGAACTAGGCTGGTTTCTGCAATCTTTTCAAAAGCCAGCGCCCAGTCAACAGCCGAGTCGCCGCCTCCCAGAACAACAACCTTTTTGCCTGCGTACTGGCTGATGTTTGAAACATGATAGTGAAGGTTGCTGTAGGATTCAGCATCGTCTAACTCCAAAGCTCTTGGTTTAAAGGCGCCGCCTCCCATGGCGATGATAATGGTTTTGGTCTGATGCTGAGCTTGAGAAGTCGTGATGGTGAAGCCATCATCAGATTTAACGATATCAAGTACTGTTTCATTGAGACAAATCTCAGTCTGGAAAGTTTCCAGTTGCTCATTCAGGCGCTGAGTCAATTCTTCGCCAGTCAAATTAGTAAAGCCCGGCACATCCAGAATCTTCTTCTCTGGGTAGAGAATGGCCGGTTGACCACCCAGCTGAGGCAGGGAATCAATGATTTTCACCTTGGCTTGGCGCAAATGAGCGTAAAAAGCTGCGAATAAGCCAACTGGACCGCCGCCGACAATCGTAATATCATACAGTTCAGACATAATTTTCCTCAATCTTTTTAAAATAAACTAGCATTATTGTATCACAAAAATAGGTCGAAATGTAGTTAAATCTTTGTAGGAATTATAAAAGCCCCATCAGGGGCTTAAAATTAGATAGCAAATAAATCATTGAGGTTTTCAGCCAGCGTTGGGTGGGTGAAGATTTGCTTGCTCAAGTAGGTATAAGGAATCTTATTATCCATGGCTACAGTCAGGATATTGATAATTTCCTGAGCCCCTGCTGAGAAGATAGTCGCTCCAACGATTTCCTTGGTCTCTGTGTTGACAACGGCCTTGAAGGCACCGCGTAAGTCAGCATTGACATGTCCGCGAGGCATTGCTGCGACTGGAATCTCCTTCACTGCAATCGGCAGTCCTTGCTCTTTGGCTTCCTTTTCAGTCAATCCGATTTGAGCCAAAGGCGGTGTGATGAACATGCTGGTAGGGACGTTTTTACGGTCTTCCAGTGTGTAGCTGCCGTCGCCAGCCAGATAGCTATAAAGGATACGGAAGTCATCCAGTGAGATATAAGTGAACTGCAGACCGCCATTGACATCTCCCGCTGCAAAAACTCCAGGTACAGATGTTTCCAAGTGTTTATTGACCTTAATAGCGCCGCGCTCTGTCAGCTCAATGTCAGTATTTTCTAACTGCAGTGGTTCAACATTGGGCTTGCGGCCAGTAGCATAGAGCAGGGCATCAAAGCGGAATTCTCCATCCTCAGTCACAACGACAACTTCAGCACCATCATTTTTAATCTGCTTAGTTTGCACATTTTGCAGGAGTTGGATACCGTCTTCTTCCATATATTGCTTAGCTAGAGCAGCGATAGAAGGCTCTACTCGAGGGAGAAAGACAGGAGCAGCATCCAGCACAGTCACCTGACTGCCCAATTTGTTGTAGAGTCCAGCAAATTCTAGGCCGATATTACCGCCACCCAGAACTCCTAAGCGTTTAGGAAGTTCTTTCAGATTTTGGATGCCAGTTGAGTCATAGACATGCTCAGTTTCAGTCAGTCCTGGAATTGGCAGGACATTGGAAACAGCACCAGTATTGATGACAATAGTTTCAGCCGTCAGTTCCTCTTTTTCATCGCCAGCTGTGATTTCGATGACTTTATTGGAAAGGAAATGAGCTTCCGCATCGATGATGTCAACACCAGCGCCACTGATTGCTGCGTAGTTCTTGCCGTTGAGACGGCTGGTTACAGCGTTCTTTTCAGCCATGACTTGGTCGAAAGACAGGCCTTTTTCAGCTGCGACAAGCAGGGTCTTGGTTGGGATGCAGGCGATATTGATACAGGTTCCTCCGTACATAGCCTTGCTTCGCTCAATCAAAGCAACTTTTTTTCCTTGAACCGCCATTTTAGCCGCCAATGTTTTACCGGCCTTACCAAAGCCGATGACAATTAAATCATAGGTTAACATAATTTACCTCCATCTTTCAAAAAGATTGTATCACATCTAGTCGGAAAATGCTCATTTCTGCTACGCCTATTTTAAAAAAGTGTCGTAAAGCATTTTATTGGAACCAAATTTTAGCGCTTTTTCATGCTCTATGTTATACTTGATCCGTCATAAATTTTTATAAGGAGAAGGAAATGTCTATTTTTACACTGATTTTGGCAAGTTTGGTTGCCTTGGAATTTTTTTATATTATGTACTTAGAGACCATCGCAACGACTTCAGCTACGACAGCACGGGTCTTTGGTATGTCACAAGAGGAGTTGGAGCAGAAGTCGGTCAATACTCTTTTCAAAAACCAAGGAATTTACAACGGATTGATAGCTGTTTTGGTCTTGATTGCGGCCTTTGTGCAGCCTAGTCCAGTTTGGCTGGGAATTTTTATGGTTTATATCATCTTGGTAGCGGCTTACGGTGCAGTTACCAGTGATCCGAAAATTCTGCTTAAGCAGGGTGGTTTGGCAATATTGACTCTGCTGAGTTTATTTTTCTAAAAAGGAGCGGGAAATAGCGATTTCCAGCTCTTTTTTTACATAATGATTGACTTTTTTATTAGACATATGTAGAATAAAATTAGAAGAAGACTCTAGAAAGTATGGAAATATAATGAATCATTCAATTAAACGTTTACCAGATGGTGAATTTGCCATCTTAAAGATTATTTGGCACCTACCAAATCCAACGACCTCTGCCCAAATCATGGAAAAGCTGGGTGAAGATAACCATTGGAAGCCTCAAACTTTGTTGACAGTCTTAGCTCGCTTGACGGAAAAGGGCTTTTTAGAAAGTGTTCGCAAGGGGCGTGAAAGGCAATACACGGCCTTAATTTCGGAAGATGAGTACCTAGAGGTAGAAACGTCAGACTTTTTGAAGCGCTATAGCGGTCATTCCATGGGAGGCTTTGTCAAGACCCTCTTTTCGTCCAATTCTTTTTCAGAAAATGAACTGGATGAGCTACGCAATTTACTGAATCAGAAAGAGTAAGATCAGGTAGTATCCATGAAACAGTTCCTTTTGTCTTTCCTCTTAACCAGTCTATCAACGTCGATTTTGGTTCTGTTTTTGAGCCTTCTTTTTGCAGTCCTCAAGACCAAAATTTCAGTCAAGGTCAAGTATTTTATTTGGATTTTAATCTTGCTGAGCTTTTTATTCCCATTCCGTCCTCAGTTTGGTTCTGGTTTGATTCAGCTGAATACTGGAGCGACTATTCAGACAACTGTTAGAGCTAGCCAGACAAGTGGAGGGCAAGCTGTTTCTCAAGTAGCTGAAAAAGCTTGTCAGTCCAATCTCTGGGAGGCTTTTCTAGGGCGCCTTGGTTTGAAATATTCTTTGCCATTTAGCTGCTTGGTTGTGCATTTAACCTAGGTAAATATGCCTATTCTTATATCCGTTTCAAAAGGATGTTGCAACGTTGGGGGACAGAGGTTGAGGACGAAGAAACTTTGTTCCAGTTGCATTTGATCAAAGAAAAGATGGGATTTAGTTCGGTTAGTCAAACCAGACGTTATGTCCAAATTCAGTTTCTAGCTGAATTATACTATGAAATCCTTTTTGAAGCAATCTTTGAAACAGCCTGCAAAAGCTTTGAGTTGACCTCTGTCCAGTCAGTTGACAATAAGTTTATCAAGTTGGACTACGTGGTTGATTTGAAACCAGATGTAAGCGACCAGCGCCTCATCCAACGCTTCTTACGCTATGAGAAGATTAAGAATATTTCCTTCTCGAAAGAAGCCAAAAAACGAAAGACCTTGTAAGGTAGAAAACAGTCGTTTTGAATAACTTGCATCCCAAAAGTTATTTTTTGGGATGCAAGTGTTTTGTTGATTGATTTAGCTGTAATCTCTCTAAAAATGGTATAATGTAGCTATCCAGAAGTGGAGGATTGAAGAGTGCTTCATATAATAATTATCATTTCTATCATACTTTTATTACTCATGTTTCATTCTTTGATTCAGCAATCAAAGAACCCTTCAGGTTTTCTAGGAAAATGAATGATGAAATTGTGGAATCGAGCCTATATCCCCATGTTTGTATGGGCAATTCGTCATCTGGATAGGACATTTTACCCTGTAATCTTAGATGTAGGAGTTGGAAATGGTCGTTCAACCATTCTACTGAAAGAAACCTTTCCGCGAAGTACTGTAACTGGAATCGATATTTCAGATACTGCAATAGCTCAAGCTAAACAGATAGAGATGACTAATCTAAATTTTGAACGAAGAGATGTTAGGGAGACAGGTTTTTCTGATGAAAGTGTTGATTTAATCACAGCTTTTCAAACTCATTTTCATTGGCAGGATTTAGAGGCTTCTTTTATGGAACTTCGAAGAATACTCAAATCAGACGGGATGCTCTTACTAGCTTGTGAATCTAACAAGCTATCTTATTTTTTACCGAAATTTCAAAGAGAAGAAGTATTTAAACGATTCTTGTTATCAATAGGCTTTGAGCTCGTAACTAGTCAAAGAAAGGGATCGTGGATCCTTTATAAAATCATTAAAAACTAATGGAGGTACAATCATGAAACAATTATTTTTATGTTCATATTTTGCTGGTGTCAAGGATCTTTTTAGTGATTATGCAAAGGAAAAGAATCTAGAAAAAAAGGTTTTATTTATTCCTACCGCTGGGAACAAAGAGGACTATACTGCCTATATCGATGAGGCTCAGCAAACATTCAGAGATTTAGGCTTTGAGATAGAGATTCTGGATATTGCTTCTTGTGATCGAGAAATCGCGCAGGCAAAGATTTTCCAAAGTAAGGTTCTTTATGTCTCAGGCGGAAATACCTTTTATTTATTGCAAGAATTGAAGAAAAAGCAACTCCTATCTCTCATCAAAGAACAAATACGAGATGGGTTGGTTTATGTAGGAGAATCAGCAGGGGCTATTATTACACAGCCAAGGATATTGACTACAATAAACTCATGGACGACAAGACGGTAGCAACAGAGTTATCTGATACAGCAGGATTGGGTGAAGTGAATTTTTATATCCTTCCACATTATGGTGAGGAGCCTTTTACTGATAGTAGTCAGAAGACCTTTGAAATGTATAAAAATCAGCTCAGTTTAATGCTAATAAACAATTCCCAAGCCGTAATTGTAAATGGTGAAGAAAGAGAAGTCGTTTCTGAACAGACTTAAAATAAATTTCTTTTTGCTATTATGATGTTCATTCTAATAATTTGTTGCTTTTAAAAAAGAAAGTGAAGATAATATAAGTTTATGGCAGTTTTTTTCTTGACATTTATCCATTTTGCGTGTAGAATAGAATAGATCTTGGACTTGAAGGGAGTGAAAAAAATGTCAAAAACAGTAGTACGTAAGAATGAATCTCTTGACGATGCTCTTCGTCGTTTCAAACGTGCGGTTACTAAAGCTGGTACTCTTCAAGAAACACGCAAACGTGAATTCTATGAAAAACCTTCTGTAAAACGCAAACGTAAATCAGAAGCAGCTCGTAAACGTAAAAAATTCTAATAACTAGAATGAGAAAGCAGCCAATTTGGCTGTTTTTTTCTTTTGACTGGGAAGCGTATAATAAAACAGAGAGTGGGACAGAAATCGGTAATTCGTTAGAATTCGATTTCGTCGTCCCACCTCCGCACAGTTGAGTAGGGCTGTAAAAGCTGATGGAATCAGCCTAGTAGAGCCCACTCAACCACTGCGTCTTGCTCGACAATCCAAAGACAATTGAGAGGCTAGGACTTTTGTCCCAGCCTCTGTTTGGATATTAGTTTTGTTTTTCAAGCAAGCTCTTGATTTCTTGCAGAACTTCAAGTTCTGTTGGTCCAGCTGGTGCTTCTTCAGCAGCTTCTTCGTTCTTTTTAGCAAGGCTTTGTGCTTTTTCAGCAGACTTAACGATGAAGAAGAGAACAGTACCGATTACTAAGAAGTTGATCACGGCGCTCAAGAAGTTACCATAAGCAATTCCGTTCCATTTCAATTCAGCGATTTGCTTCAAGTTTGCAGCTTTCAAAATTGGGTTGAGGAAGAGGGGAGTGATAACGTCAGTAATCAATGAGTTGACGATTGCTCCGAAAGCATTCGCAATGATAACCCCGACTGCCAAGTCAATCACGTTACCGCGTAGCAAAAATTCTTTAAGATCCTTTAACATTTTCTTTTCCTTTCAAAAAATAATTTAATATTTGTGGTTATATTATAGCTTAAAGTAGCAATTATTTCAAGTCATTTGCCTATCAAATGTTTTACATTTGCGGCAAATTATTATAAAATATAGAGTGATATTCTGTGATAAATTGGAGGTATTGTCTATTGGATAAAGAAATGATTTCTGAAATAAAAAATAGTGTCAATATCGTCGATGTCATAGGAGAAACAGTGGCCTTGACCAAGGCTGGGAGAAATTTTCTGGGACTTTGTCCCTTTCATGGCGAAAAGACGCCCTCTTTCAATGTTGTAGAGGACAAGCAGTTCTATCACTGCTTTGGATGTGGCAAGTCGGGGGATGTTTTCAAGTTTATTGAGGACTACCGAGGCGTATCCTTTATGGATGCTGTGCAGATTGTCGCAGACAGAGCGGGCATTTCATTAGGTATGGAGAGAGCTAGCGCAGATCGACCGAGACAGGATCATCCGCATCAGGCGCTCTATGATATTCATACAGAAGCAGCGAAGTTTTATCATGCGGTTCTGATGACGACCAAGATAGGAGAAGAAGCGCGCGCTTATCTCTATCAGCGTGGGCTGACGGATGAAGTCATTAAGCATTTTCAAATCGGGCTGGCTCCCAATGAAGGCAACTATCTTCATAAGAGTATGGCTGGTAAGTTTGATGAGTCCACTATCATGAACTCGGGTCTTTTTAATTTGGCAGAGAATAATCTTGTCTACGATGCTTTTCAGAACCGGATTATGTTTCCTTTGACCAATGACAAGGGTCAGGTTGTCGCCTTTTCTGGTCGGATCTGGCAAGATTCGGAGGCTGGTTCGCAGACTGCTAAGTATAAGAATAGTCGCAGCACCCCTATTTTTAATAAAAGCTATGAGCTTTATCATCTGGATAAGGCCAAGCCGGTGATTAAAAAGAGCCATGAGGTCTATCTGATGGAGGGCTTCATGGATGTGATTGCGGCCTATCGGGCTGGAGTTGAAAATGCAGTCGCATCTATGGGAACAGCTCTGACACCTGAGCATGTCCAGCATTTGCGTAAGTATTGCAAGAAGATCATTCTGACTTATGATGGAGACAGGGCTGGTCAGGCTGCGACAGCCAAGGCTTTAGAGGAGCTGCGAGATATGTCGGTAGAGATTGTATCCTTTCCCGACAATATGGATCCCGATGAGTTTATTGCAAAAAATTCTGCCGAGGAATTGCGACAATTTCTGACCAAAACGCGAATTAGTGATGTAGAGTTCCTTTTGCGTTATCTCAAGCCGGATAATATTGAAAATTTGCAGGCTCAGATTGAATTTGTAGAGCGAATGGCGCCTATTATTGCTCAGACGCAGTCTATTACAGCTCAGAATTCCTATATTTATATGTTGGCTGAGTTACTGCCAGATTTTGATTACCAGCAGGTAGAGAATACGGTTAACAATAGTCGTTTGATTGAGAGAAGTAGTCGAAGCGGGCAGCAGTCGGAATCTCTAAGAAGACCTGTACTGGTAGATCTTCCGCTTTCTAAACAGCTATCACGGTTGATAAAGGCAGAAATCCATATCCTTTATCGGATGGTACATAATCCGCTGGTTTTAAATAGCTACCGGCTTCGTACAGATTTTGCCTTTGATACGGCGGAACTGCAGGAGCTATACGAGCTTTTACTGGCCAATGGTGAAGTGACTTCGCAGGATTTATCTAGCTTACCAGAAAGAGTCCAGCAACTTTGGTATCGGATGTTGGAGGAAGATTTGCCAGAGGAGATGGAAGACGGAGAGTTAGCAGAAGTTGAGCTGACTAGGGAACGCGAATTGCTTCGTAAGAATAATCAGCTGATTAGCAAAAAGGTTCGAGAAGCTTTGCATACTGGAGATGAGAATGCCGCTATATTAGAAGTGGAGCGCTTAATCGCACAAAAAAGAAGAATGGAGTAGGTATGGCTACAAAACAAAAAGAAGTAACAACATTAGACGTTCAAATTGCAGAATTCATCCGCAACCATAAGCAGACAGGTGTAGCGACAGATGATGAAATCAATGACCAACTGGTCATTCCTTTCACGTTGGACGCTGATGGGATTGAGGATTTGCTGCAACGCATTCAGGATGCAGGTATCTCGATTACAGATAAGGAAGGAAATCCCAGCGCGCGCGTCTTGAATACTGAAGAGGAAGAAGCGGAGCTGACAGATGAAGAGCTCTTGGGCAGCAATTCAGCCAAGGTCAATGACCCAGTCCGCATGTACCTGAAAGAAATCGGGGTTGTGCCCCTTCTCAGTAATGAAGAAGAGCAGGAGTTGGCTATCTTGGTAGAACAGGGAGACTTGGAAGCCAAGCAGCGTCTGGCTGAGGCCAATCTTCGTCTGGTTGTTTCTATTGCTAAGCGTTATGTCGGCCGTGGGATGCAGTTCCTTGACTTGATTCAAGAAGGAAATATGGGGTTGATGAAGGCTGTTGATAAGTTTGACTACACCAAAGGATTTAAGTTTTCAACTTATGCGACTTGGTGGATTCGTCAGGCCATTACCCGTGCAATTGCTGATCAAGCTCGGACTATTCGGATTCCAGTTCACATGGTGGAAACCATTAACAAGCTAGTCCGCGAGCAACGCAATCTCTTGCAGGAATTAGGTCAAGATCCAACACCAGAGCAAATCGCTGAGCGCATGGATATGACACCAGATAAGGTTCGTGAGATTCTCAAGATTGCTCAGGAGCCGGTTTCTCTGGAGACGCCAATCGGTGAGGAAGATGATAGTCATCTGGGAGACTTTATCGAGGACGAAGTGATTGAAAATCCAGTTGACTACACAACTCGTGTCGTCCTTCGTGAGCAGTTGGATGAAGTCCTAGATACGCTGACAGACCGCGAGGAAAATGTCTTGCGTCTGCGCTTTGGTCTGGACGATGGAAAAATGCGGACACTAGAGGATGTCGGCAAGGTCTTCAATGTCACCCGTGAGCGGATTCGCCAGATTGAAGCAAAAGCCCTGCGTAAACTCCGCCATCCAAGCCGCAGCAAACCACTCAGAGACTTTATCGAAGATTAAGAAATGAAGAGCAGCGAGGAGCAGAAATCTTTCAGCAGGAAGCGTCAAGACTGAAAACCTAGCTGAAAACAAAGCCCCTCAAGTTAACTTGAATTTTTGTCATATCTATAAGGAGGATATGCATGTCAGAAAAAAAATATAGCCCTGAAGAGGTTGAAAAGATTAAAACGCGGATTTTAGAGAGCTTGGAGCAAGTCATTGACCCAGAGCTGGGGATTGATATTGTCAATCTCGGCTTGATTTATGAGATCCGTTTTGACGAGACCAATGGGGAAACGGAAATCGATATGACCTTGACCACTATGGGATGCCCTCTGGCGGATCTTCTGACTGACCAGATTTATGATGCCATGTCAGATGTTCCAGAGGTTACTAAGACAGAAGTCAAATTGGTTTGGTATCCCGCTTGGACAGTAGAAAAGATGAGTCGTTATGCTCGAATCGCTTTGGGGATTAAATAGCGGCATCATACTGGAAGAAAGACTATACAGAAAAGCACTTGAAATGGAACATCAAGTGCTTTTTGAATGCAATTTTGTACAAACTACCAGCTAGTCAGTGAAATTTCCCCGCTGTTGAGCCAGATATTTTGGCCGTTCTCCAACTGGACTAGAAGTTGACCACTGTCCGAGATATCGCTAGCAATTCCCTTATAGGTTTGATTATTTTGCTGGAAGCTCACTTGGCGACCGAGGACTAGGGAGTGCTTTTTGTAAAGATAGAGCAGGTCTTGGGGATCGCTTTCGTAGAAACATCTCCAGATTTCAGCAATCAGCTCATTTCTGCTTATAGGAGCTCGCTCTGTAAAGAGTGAGCCAGCCTTAGATTGCAATTCTTCTGGAAAATCATGAACGCAAAAATTAAAACCGACCCCGATAATAATGTCTGTGACTAAGCCTGTCTCGACTGAAGTAGTAGCCTCGGTTAAAATACCTGCGATTTTTTTATCCTTGTAGTAAATATCGTTGACCCACTTGATATCTATGTCTATGAAGGTTAGATTTTTTACAGCCTGATAGATGGCTCCAGCTGTCAGGAGAGTATAAGCAGGGATTTGATCAAAAGACAGGTTGGGCTTGAGATGGAGGGACATATAAAAGCCGCCCTGTTTTGGAGAGAAAAAATCTCGGCCGAAGCGACCGCGACCAGCGGATTGAGCAGCAGCTAGATAGAGGGTATTGGCTTCGTTGCCCGCTTCCAGACCTGCTTTGGCATCTATCTGAGTAGATTGGCAGTTGGGGTTGAAGGAAACCTTGATAGGTGCCTTTTTTTCAATGATTTTTGGGATTAGTAAATCCCCTGCTTTGAGCTTATAGCCACGGTTTTTTACGGAATCAATCTTGATTCCTTCTTTTTCCAAGCGCTGAATGGCCTTCCAAATGGATGTCCTGGAAATGCCTAATGTCTGAGCCAAACTTTCTCCGTTGGCATAATCGTCAGCTTGGTTGAGAATGGTAAATAATTTTTCGTAGGTTTTCATTCGTTCTTTCTCTGTTAAATACTGCTTTCTCGAATGGTCAGCTTGGTAGAAAGTTTGACCATATAGGGAATGGAATCCTCTTCGGATGTTAAACTTTGATTCAGAATGTGCAGAGCCTGCTTGCCCATTTCTTCTGTAAAAACGGTGACCGTACTGAGACTGGGATAGATGTACTTAGCAATAGAGGTATCATTAAATGAAATGATGCTGACATCTTGAGGAACATGAATTTCGTGTTCTTGCAGAGCCCGCAAAGCACCGATAGCCAAAGCATCGCTGGAGATGAAGAAGGCGGATGGCAGCTTGTCCTTGTGCTCGCTAAGGAGCTCTGTCATCATCTGATAGCCTGATTCCGAAGAAAAGCTGCCTACCTTAACCAAGTCAGCTTGAAAGATTCCTTTTTCAGACAGATACTGCTGAAAGCTGGCTAGGCGAGGGTCGCTGATGAGCCTAGCCTGGTCAGAGGTTCTTTCTTGCCCAGCAATCATGCCAATCTGGTCAAAACCAGCATTTATGAAGTGCTCAAGTACCTTCCTTACAGCATTCTCAAAATCAACCGTCACACAGCTGTGGTCTGCATTAAGCGTATCACTATCGACAAAAACTAAGTGGTTGCTGTACTGCTCCAGCTGTTGAATTTGAGCTGGGCTGAATTTACCGATGGCAATCAATCCATTAATGTCTTTCAATATCTCAAGAGAATCGTTTTGAAAAACTCTGAGAATCTCATAACCCAATTCTTGAGCTTTTTTTTCAATGCCCAAGCGAATAGAGTAGTAGTAGAGGTCATCGAGTTCTTCCTGTTCGGTGTACCATTCGATGAGTCCGATACGGTAGGCTTGAGTCCTGTTTGGCTTAGTTTTTCTTGATTTTTTATAGTTTAGCTGCTCAGCAATGTCAAAAATCTTTTTTCGAGTGCCATCACTTACTGACATGGCTGGGTCGTAATTGAGTACGCGGGAAACTGTAGCGGGAGAGACCCCAGCAGCTTGGGCAATATCCTTAATCGTAGCCATTTTTTACTCCTATTTTTCTTATATGGGCTATTATACCTCAAAAACAAGTAAATAACAAAGAGGAATTTAGTAAATATTACTCAATTGCTTTATTAGGTAAAAATTTACTAAATTAATTGAAGTTTTACTCGAAAATAGTTATAATAAAGATAAGAAAACGATTACAATATCGATCATTCATTTTAAAGGAGTTTAGTTTATGTCAAATGTACTTTCAGCGGAGCAAATCCGTTCAGATTTTGCTAAAGTTTTTGGAGTAGAAGCGGATCACACATTCTTTTCACCTGGTCGGATCAATCTGATTGGTGAGCATACGGACTATAACGGCGGCCATGTCTTTCCTGCAGCAATTTCTCTAGGAACTTATGGAGCGGCTCGCAAGCGGGACGATCAGCTCTTGCGATTCTTCTCAGGGAATTTTGAAGAAAAAGGGATTATTGAAGTGCCACTGGAAAACCTGCACTTTGAGCCTGAGCATAACTGGACCAACTATCTGAAAGGAGTTTTGTACTTTCTACAGGAGGCAGACCATACGATTGACCAAGGAATGGATATCTATGTTTATGGAAATATTCCCAATGGATCGGGCTTGTCTTCTTCTGCATCTCTAGAGCTTTTGACAGGTGTCATTGCTGAGAAACTCTTTGATTTGCGGTTGGAACGTTTGGACCTAGTGAAAATCGGTAAATTAACTGAGAATGAGTTTATCGGGGTTAATTCTGGCATTATGGACCAGTTTGCTATCGGAATGGGAGCTGACCAGCGGGCTATTTACTTAGATACAAATACTCTTGAATATGATTTGGTGCCGCTTGATCTCAAGGACAATGTCGTAGTGATTATGAATACCAATAAGCGTCGTGAGTTGGCGGACTCTAAGTACAATGAGCGCCGTGCTGAGTGTGAAAAAGCTGTTGAAGAGCTCAATCGCAAGCTGTCTATCGCAACCTTGGGTGAGTTGGGCGAGTGGGACTTTGATGAGTATAGCTATTTGATAGAGGACGAGAACCGACTCAAACGAGCTCGCCATGCAGTTTTAGAAAATCAACGCACTTTGCAAGCGAGGGTAGCTTTGCAAGCAGGCGATCTGAGCAAGTTTGGCCGTCTCATGAATGCCTCCCATGTTTCATTGGAGCATGACTATGAAGTGACCGGCCTAGAGCTGGACACCTTGGTTCACACAGCCTGGGAGCAAGAAGGTGTTCTGGGGGCTCGTATGACTGGGGCTGGCTTCGGTGGCTGTGCTATTGCTTTAGTGCGTAAGGATGCTGTGGATGCTTTTAAGGAAAAGGTCGGCTCTAAGTATCAAGAAGTCGTTGGCTATGCTCCTAGCTTTTACATTGCAGAAGTAGCTGGCGGAAGCCGGGTGCTGGACTAAATCACAGAAAAGGAACTTGGGTCTGGGACAAAAGTCCTAGTCTCTCAATTATCTTTGGATCGTCGAGCAAGACGCAGTGGTTGAGTGGGCTCTACTACGCCGATTTCATCAGCTCTTACAGCCCTACTCAACTGTGCGGAGGTGGGACGACGAAATCGAATTCTAACGAATTACCGATTTCTGTCCCACTCTCTTTACTAGCAAAAGAAAGGAAGAACTATGCCCAAGAAGTTACTGGATGCTTTTGTATCAGCAGTGATTGACAATAGCACTTTTGAGGAAATGGACGCCATTTATCTAAGCAATCGTGTCATGGCTCTGGTTGGAGAGACAGTGGCAGAACAGGAGACGAAGGGTGAGCAGCTAATTGACCTGAAGGATAACTTGGTAGCTGCGGCTGTCAAGAATGGGAAGATTGGTGATACTCTGGCTGAGCAGGATATACTGGGAGCTGAGCTCATGAACTTGATTACACCTGCCCCTAGCCAGCTCAATCAGGACTTCTGGACGACCTATGCTTCCAATCCCGAGCAAGCTGTGGCTGATTTTTACCAGCTTAGTCAAAAGAATGACTACATCAAGGTCAAGGCTATTGCTAGAAATATTGCTTTCAAAGCACCGACTGCCTATGGAGATTTGGAAATCACCATTAATCTCTCTAAGCCAGAAAAGGATCCCAAGGAAATTGCGGCAGCTAAAAAGGCTAAGAACAGCCATTATCCAGCCTGCCAGCTCTGCATGGAAAATGAAGGCTACCAAGGCCGCTTGAATCACCCTGCCCGCGCTAACCATCGGATTATTCGATTCGATTTGGCCGGACAGGAATGGGGCTTCCAGTATTCGCCCTATGCCTACTTTAATGAGCATTGCATCTTTCTGCACAGCCAGCACCTTCCTATGGCTATCAGCCGGCTGACCTTTGAGCGCCTGCTGGACATCGTCGAGACTTTTCCAGGCTATTTCGCAGGTTCTAACGCCGACCTACCTATTGTCGGTGGCTCCATCCTGACCCACGACCACTATCAGGGCGGACGTCATACCTTCCCTATGGAAATAGCAGAGCTGGATTGCAGCTTTACTTTTAGCGGATTTGAAGAGGTGGAGGCAGGTATTGTCAAATGGCCTATGTCCGTCATTCGTATGAAATCTGAGAAGAAGGAACAGTTGATTAAGTTGGCTGGCAAGATTTTGCAAGCTTGGCGGACTTATTCTGATCCCAGTGTGCAGGTGTTGGCAGAGTCTGAGGGTGAACCGCATCATACCATCACACCGATTGCCCGCAGGAAAGATGGATCTTTTGAGCTAGACTTGGTCTTGCGGGACAATCAAACTTCCTCAGAACATCCGGACGGCATTTACCACCCTCATAGAGATGTTCAGCATATTAAGAAAGAAAATATCGGCCTGATTGAGGTTATGGGGCTGGCTATTCTGCCGCCTCGGCTCAAGGAAGAGCTCAAGCAGGTGGAGCTGTTTCTGCTGGGAGAAGACTGTCAGGTTGCTGCCTATCATCAGGAGTGGGCCAATCAACTCAAAAACCAGCATCCGAAAGTTACCGCTGAAACGGTGGAAGGAGTAGTTCAGGCATCGGTTGGACAAATTTTTAGCCGTGTGCTGGAAGACGCGGGAGTTTACAAGCGAACAGAGGAGGGGCAAGAAGCTTTCATGCGCTTTGTCCAATCTGTTGGTTTGGAAGAATAATTGCAGCAAGAGTTTTCATTCGTCCTTATTTTTGATAAAATAGTTAAATAAAAATCAAGACAAGAAAGTGAGAGACATGGCAATTTTAGTATTAGGTGGAGCTGGCTATATCGGCTCGCACATGGTAGATCGTCTGGTAGCAGCAGGCAAGGAAGAGGTGGTCGTCGTTGATAATTTGGTGACTGGTCATCGGGCAGCAGTTCATCCTCAGGCAGCCTTTTATGAGGGGGATTTGGCGGATAAGGACTTTATGCGTGGCGTTTTTGACAAACATCCATCCATCGATGCAGTCATTCACTTCGCTGCTTTTTCACTGGTGGCAGAGTCTATGGTGGACCCGCTCAAGTATTTTGACAATAACACAGCTGGCATGGTTTCTCTCTTGGAAGTCATGCAGGAATGCGGCGTTAAGAACATTGTCTTTTCTTCGACAGCGGCGACTTATGGCATTCCTGAAGAAGTGCCGATTCTGGAAACGACCCCGCAAAAGCCGATCAATCCTTATGGTGAGAGCAAGCTTATGATGGAGACTATTATGCGTTGGGCAGACCAGGCCTATGGCATCAAGTTTGTAGCCCTGCGTTATTTCAATGTGGCCGGTGCCAAACCTGACGGTTCAATCGGTGAGGACCACGGACCTGAAACCCATCTCTTGCCAATTATACTTCAGGTGGCTCAGGGCAAACGCGAGAAGATTGCTGTCTTTGGCGATGATTACGATACTCCGGACGGGACCAATGTCCGCGATTATGTCCATCCTTTCGACTTGGCTGACGCTCATATTTTGGCTGTTGAGCATCTGCGTGCTGGTCAACCTTCGGATGCCTTTAACCTTGGCTCCTCGACTGGCTTTTCTAACCTGCAGATTGTAGAAGCAGCCCGCAAGGTGACTGGACATCCTATTCCTTTGGAAATAGCAGAGCGGCGCCCAGGGGATCCGGATACGCTGATTGCTTCCTCTGAGAAAGCAAGAAATGTTCTGGGCTGGCAGCCGAAATTTGACAATATCGAAACCATTATCGAAACCGCTTGGAAATGGCATTCCAGTCATCCAAACGGCTATGATGATCGTCAGTAACCAGTGTAGTTTCAAATATTTACAGAGACACTTTGTTAAAGATAGCAAGGTGTTTTCTTGGGGCAATAGAAGTTCTTTTCATGGGATTTAATTTGTTGTAAAAAAAGCGGATACATAGTAAAATAGAAAAATGATGAAAATAAGACGAATAAATAATGAATTAGAGATAAAGCAGGAAGAAGATACAGTCTTGGTGCTAGGATATTTTGACGGCCTGCATAAGGGACATCAGACACTTTTTAAGGAAGCAAGGAAAATCGCAGAAGAGCAAGGACTGAAGATTGCTGTACTGACCTTTCCTGAGTCACCCAAATTGGCCTTTGTCCGCTATCAGCCAGAGTTGATGTTGCATTTGAATCATCCAGAGGAACGAGCTGCTCACTTAGAAAATTTAGGTGTGGACTACCTTTACTTGATTGACTTTACTAGCCATTTTTCTAAAAATACAGCCCAAGAATTTTTTGATAAGTACGTTGCTGCACTTAAAGCGAAGGCAGTTGTGGCAGGTTTTGATTACCATTTTGGGTCTGACAAGAGAAAGGCAGAGGAGCTTGCAGACTATTTCGATGGTCAGATTGTCATCGTCTCATCAGTTAATCAAGATGAGGAAAAGATTTCTTCTACTCGGATTAGAGAGACTATTCAAAACGGTGATGTTGCCAAGGCGCATCAGCTACTAGGCTATCCTCTCTCTACTCGTGGCATTGTGGTTCATGGCAATGCTAGAGGGCGTACCATTGGCTATCCAACGGCCAATCTAGCACCATTGGATCGCGTGATTTTGCCAGCAGATGGCGTCTATGTGGTAGATGTTGAGCACAATGGTAAGATTTATCGAGGTATGGCTAGCGTTGGCAAAAATGTGACCTTTGAAGGAGATGAGCTTCGTTTTGAGGCCAATCTATTTGACTTTGCGGAGGAAATCTATGGCGATACGATCAGGATTATCTGGCTGGATAAGATTCGTGATATGGTTAAATTTGATGGTATTGAAGAACTGGTTGCTCAATTAAAGAGTGATGAAGAAGTGGCAAGAAATTGGGAATGTTCGGAATAAATATCAGTTCTTGATATTTTTCTTAGTATTTCAAGCTGATTCTTAAAAATATCTAGTCAAGAGAGATAAAATTTAGTATAATAGAGTTAGTTACTATATAAAAATAAGAAGAGAACAGCATGATTACATTATTTTTATCGCCTAGCTGCACTTCCTGTCGCAAGGCGCGTGCTTGGTTGATTGGTCATGAAGTTCCATTTACGGAGCATAATATCATGACGAGCCCTCTGTCTGCTCCAGAATTGCAACATATTCTTTCATTGACAGAAAATGGCACTGATGACATCATCTCAACCCGCTCAAAAATTTTTCAAAAACTAGATTTAGACGTAGAGGATTTATCGATTTCAACGCTCATTAAGCTGATTGAGGAAAATCCTAGTCTTTTGCGTCGCCCAATTATCCTTGATGGTAAACGAATGCAGATCGGCTTCAATGAAGATGAAATCCGTGCTTTCTTGCCTAGAGGCTATCGGAAAGAAGAACTCAGAGCCGCAACCATGCGTGCTGATATTTAAAATATGGAAAAAAATTATAGTTACCCACTAGACTTATCGTGGAGCACTGAAGAGCTTGCTTCAGTGCTTTCTTTTTTTAATGACGTAGAGCAAGCCTATGAACAGAAGATTCAAGCGGAGAAACTGCTCCAGTCTTATGCAGTCTTCAAGAAAGTTGTTCCCAGTAAGGGAGAAGAGAAGCGACTCGGTCGTGAGTTTGAAATGGTCAGTGGCTATTCTTTTTATCGGGCTGTTCAGGAGGCAAAAAGAAAAGGGAAAGGAATGATTTCTCTTGGAAAATAAATTTCATTTTGCGAAAGAAATAGTTTATCAGGCAGGCGCTTTTTTAAGGGAGCATCTCTATGATGACCTGGATGTCCTACAAAAGAGCAGTCCGACTGACTTGGTGACTCAAATGGATCGGATCATCCAGGATGACTTGGTCGGGAAAATTTTAACTCAGTATCCGAACGACGCGATTTTGGCCGAGGAAAATGACCTGCGACACGACATCGCGGATGGCAATGTATGGGTGATTGATCCCATTGATGGTACCAATAATTTCATTACCCAGCAGGCTGATTTTGCTATTATGTTGGCTTATTTCGAAAATGGGCAGGGCAAGTTCGGTTTGATCTACGATGTGACAAGGGACCAGCTTTTTCATGGAGGCGGGGCTTTTGATGTTTACTGCAATGACAGAAAGTTGGCTACTTTTATCGATAAGCCCTTGCAGCAATATTTGATTGCTTCAAATGCCTGTATGTTAGAGCATAATCACTGGGGACTGGCTGACTTATCTCGTGCTTGCCTAGGCGTGCGTGTCTATGGCAGCGCTGGGATTAGTTTTGGCAAGGCTCTGGCGGGTGGTTTGGCGGCCTATTTCTCTTATAATTGGCCTTGGGACTACGCAGCTGCCTATGTGATGGCTGACAAACTGGGCTTTGTCATTCAGACCCTAGATGGCAATCAGCCGAATTTTCAGACTCAGGAGCCGATTATGATTGCGCCGAAGTGCAAGTTGGACGAATTACAAGAGTATTTACGAAAGGGAAAAGGCTAGTATGGACTTTCCAGTAGGTTTTAAGGAAAAGTATAGGGAGCTCTTGGGTCAGGAAGCAGAGGCTTTTTTTGCGACTTTTGATCAAGAGCCTATTTCAGCCTTTCGAAGCAATCCTTTAAAAGAAACTCAGAAAGAATTTGCGGCTGCTATCCCAAACACAGATTGGGGCTATTATGGAAAAGTGTCAGGTAAGTCGGTGGAACACGTCACGGGGCTGGTTTATTCTCAGGAGCCAGCTGCGCAAATGGTTGCCCAGGTTGCAGCACCACAAAAGGGAATGAAAGTTTTGGACTTAGCGGCTGCACCAGGCGGAAAATCTACCCAGTTACTCTCTTATCTGGAAAACACAGGTTTGCTGGTTTCTAACGAAATCAATGCCAAACGAAGTAAAATCTTGGTAGAAAACATTGAGCGGTTTGGAGCGCGAAATGTCCTTGTCACCAACGAATCTGCCGATAGATTAGCTAAGGTTTATCAGGGCTATTTTGACCTCATTGTTCTGGATGCTCCTTGCTCTGGCGAAGGGATGTTTCGCAAACAGCCAGATGCTACCCAATATTGGAGTCTGGAATATCCGGCTCAGTGTGCGCGTCTCCAGCGAGAAATTTTAGCGGACGCTATCAAGATGTTAGCAACGGGCGGGCAGCTGGTCTATTCGACCTGCACCTGGGCACCTGAAGAAAATGAAGAAATTGTCGCTTGGCTTTTAGAGAATTTTCCTTTGGAATTGCTTGAAATACCAAAAGTCAATGGCATGGTGGCAGGGATTGATTTTCCAGAAACAGCTCGTATGTATCCCCACCATTTCAAAGGAGAAGGACAATTTGTAGCGAAATTTCGTTTTACAGGAAGTCAGTCTGCTAAAAAAATCAAGGCTGCCAAAAATAAATTGACAGCTGAGCAAAGAAAACTCTGGCAAGATTTCCAGAAAAAGCATCTAAAAATTGAGCTAGAAGGACATTTAGATATCTTTGGCAACAATCTGTATCTGCTGCCAGCCGGATTGCCAGACATATCCAAGCTGAAAATCGCTCGCAATGGCCTGCATCTGGGTGAATTTAAGAAAAATCGCTTTGAACCGAGCTTTGCCTTAGGTTTGGCCTTGAGACCTAGTGAAGTCGTCTCAGTCCTTGAGATTGACGATGAGGCCTTTAGCAAATATGTAGCAGGCGAGACGGTTCAACTCTCTCAAAACTATCCAAATGGCTGGTATCAAGTGCTTGCCCAAGGCAATGGTCTGGGCTTTGCAAAAATTACTGGAAATACCTTGAAAAATTATTTCCCAAAGGGGCTTCGCTTTCGTTCAAAAGACTAGGCAAAGCCCTCTTTCTATGTTATAGTGGATATAGTGGGATTTTCAGTTTCTTTCAAATAGACATTCCACTATCATTCTCAAGATTTCGAGGAGAAAAATGGTGAAGAAAAAATATAAGCTGATTTTGTCAGCGGTTCTAGTGCTATTTGCAGTCAGCCTATCAGCCTGTTCCAGCTGGATTGACCGAGGGGAGTCCATGACTGCCGTTGGTTCGACAGCTCTTCAGCCGCTTGTTGAAGCAGCCGCGGATGAGTTTGGTTCAGCCAATATTGGAAAAACAGTCAATGTTCAAGGTGGCGGATCAGGTACTGGCTTGTCTCAAGTTCAGTCTGGTGCAGTTGAAATTGGTAACTCAGATGTCTTTGCTGAGGAAAAAGAAGGGATTGATGCTTCAGCCCTTGTTGACCACAAGGTAGCAGTCGCTGGAATTGCCGTGATTGTCAATAAAGAAGTGTCTGTCGATAATTTAACGGCGGAGCAACTGCAGAAGATTTTTACTGGTGAAGTGACCAACTGGAAGCAGCTGGGTGGGAAAAACCTAGAGATTTCCATCATCAACCGTGCGGCAAGTTCTGGTTCTCGAGCTACGTTTGACAGTGTCATCATGAATGGTAAATCAGCTGTTCAAAGTCAGGAGCAGGATTCAAATGGGATGGTTAAGTCCATTGTTTCTCAAACACCGGGAGCCATTTCTTATCTGGCCTTTGCTTATGTGGATGATTCTGTCAAGATTTTGAAGCTCAATGGCTACGAGCCAACGGCCAAAAATGTTGCGACCAATGCTTGGCCCCTCTGGTCTTATGAGCATATGTATACATTGGGCAAGCCGACTGGTCTGGCAGCAGAGTTTCTGGACTACATGCTGTCAGATGAAGTTCAGGATGGAATCGTCTCAGGAATGGGCTATATTTCCATCAAGGAAATGCAGGTCAGCAAGGACTCTGATGGAAATGTTACGAGCTTAAAAGGAGATAGCAAATGAGAAATGAAGAATTAGCAAAGAAATTACTATCCCCTTCGAAAAACTCTCGTCTGGAAAAATTTGGTAAATATATTACCTTTGCCTGCCTGTCTTTAATCGTATTGATTGTAGCCATGATTTTAATCTTCGTAGCACAAAAAGGGCTGTCGACCTTCTTTGTCAACGGAGTCAATGTGTTTGAATTTTTGTTTGGCTCCACTTGGAATCCGTCAGGTAAGGAATTCGGTGCTCTGCCCATGATCTTGGGGTCTTTCATTGTTACGATTTTGTCAGCATTGATTGCAACGCCATTTGCTATTGGAGCAGCCGTCTTTATGACTGAAGTGTCGCCTAAAGGGGCCAAGATTCTTCAGCCTGCGATTGAGCTCTTGGTTGGAATTCCGTCTGTTGTGTACGGATTTATCGGCTTGCAGGTTGTGGTTCCTTTTGTTCGGACTGTTTTTGGCGGTACCGGATTTGGGATTTTGTCTGGAATTTTCGTACTCTTTGTTATGATTTTGCCGACTGTTACCTTTATGACAACAGACAGTCTTCGTGCTGTGCCGCGTCATTATCGTGAAGCAAGTCTGGCTATGGGGGCTACGCGCTGGCAGACTATTTGGCGGGTAACGCTCAAGGCTGCTCGTTCCGGTATCTTTACAGCTGTGGTTTTTGGAATGGCGCGTGCCTTTGGTGAAGCCTTGGCTATCCAGATGGTTGTCGGGAACTCTGCGGTGATTCCAACCTCTTTGACAACACCTGCGGCGACGCTGACTTCCGTTTTAACCATGGGAATCGGGAATACCATTATGGGAACAGTGGATAATAACGTTCTCTGGTCTCTGGCTCTGGTGCTCTTGATGATGAGCTTAGCCTTTAACAGTACCATTAAACTGATTACAAAAGAAAGAGGTAAGAAAAACTATGCACGCTAAGAAATTAGATAAATTGGCGACTGGTGTTCTCTACACGATAGCTGGTATCATTGTTGCTATCCTTGCCTCCCTGATTCTTTATATCCTGGTAAGAGGATTGCCACATATTTCTTGGTCTTTCCTGACTGGAAAATCTTCTTCTTATCAAGCTGGCGGGGGTATTGGGATTCAGCTCTACAATTCCTTCTTCCTGCTGGTGATTACTCTGATTATCTCTGTTCCCCTTTCGATGGGAGCGGGAGTCTATCTGGCTGAGTACGCTAAAAAAGGTCCAGTGACTAATTTTGTCCGTACCTGTATTGAAATCCTGTCCTCTCTTCCATCCGTGGTAGTCGGACTCTTTGGTTATTTGATTTTCGTTGTGCAGTTTGAGTATGGCTTTTCTATCATCTCAGGTGCTCTGGCGCTGACTGTCTTCAATCTGCCTCAGATGACTCGGAATGTCGAGGATAGCTTACGTCACGTTCACCATACACAGCGTGAAGCTGGTTTGGCCTTGGGAATTTCCCGCTGGGAAACAGTCCTACATGTGGTCATTCCTGAAGCTCTGCCAGGGATTGTGACAGGAATTGTTCTTGCTTCTGGTCGGATTTTCGGTGAAGCAGCTGCCTTGATCTATACTGCGGGTCAATCTGCGCCAGCTCTGGATTGGTCTAACTGGAATATTTTCAGCATTACCAGCCCGATTTCGATTTTCCGGCAGGCGGAGACGCTGGCTGTCCATATCTGGAAGGTCAATAGTGAAGGAACCATTCCTGATGGAACTGTCGTGTCAGCAGGATCAGCAGCAGTGCTTCTGATTTTCATCTTGATTTTCAATTTTGGAGCCCGTAAACTCGGTGCCTACTTGCATAAGAAATTAACCTCTGCATAAAGGAGAAGCAATGACAGAATATAATTGGAGTGAAAAACATATCATTACTTTTCCTGAAGAAAAGGTAGCCCTTTCGACCAAGGATTTGCATGTTTACTATGGTAAAAAAGAATCCATCAAGGGTATTGATATGCAATTTGAAAAGAATAAAATCACAGCTCTTATCGGTCCCTCTGGCTCAGGGAAATCTACCTATCTCCGCAGTCTTAATCGTATGAATGACACGATTGATATTGCCAAGGTAACAGGGCAAATTCTTTACCAAGGAATAGACGTCAATCGGTCTGATATCAACGTTTACGAAATGCGTAAGCACATCGGCATGGTCTTTCAACGGCCCAATCCATTTGCCAAGTCTATCTACCGCAACATTACTTTTGCTCACGAACGTGCAGGTGTAAAAGATAAAAAGATCTTGGATGAGCTTGTTGAAACTTCGCTCAAGCAAGCCGCGCTTTGGGACCAAGTCAAGGACGATCTTCATAAATCAGCCTTGACCTTGTCAGGCGGCCAGCAGCAACGGCTCTGTATTGCCCGAGCTATCTCGGTCAAGCCAGATATCTTGCTTATGGACGAGCCAGCTTCTGCGCTGGATCCAATTGCGACCATGCAGCTGGAAGAGACCATGTTTGAGCTCAAAAAGGACTATACGATCATCATCGTGACTCACAATATGCAGCAGGCTGCCCGTGCCAGTGACTACACCGGCTTCTTTTATCTGGGGGATTTGATTGAGTACGACAAGACTGCCAATATTTTCCAAAATGCCAAACTGCAGTCGACCAATGACTATGTTTCTGGTCATTTTGGTTAAAGGTGAAGAAACTAAAGGAATGAACTTATGACAGAACCTATTTTGCAAGTCAAGGACTTGTCGGTTTATTATAATAAAAAGAAAGCACTTAATAGTGTCTCCTTGGACTTTATGCCTAATGAAATCACTGCCTTGATTGGGCCATCAGGTTCAGGGAAATCTACCTTGCTCAAGGCTATCAACCGTATGGGTGATTTGAATCCAGAAGTAACAACGACAGGCACGGTCATCTATAACGGACACAATATCTACAGTCCTCGGACAGATACGGTGGAGTTGCGCAAGGAAATTGGTATGGTTTTCCAGCAGCCTAATCCCTTCCCAATGACCATTTATGAAAATGTTGTTTATGGACTGCGCATTAACGGTGTCAAGGATAAACAGGTTTTAGATGAAGCGGTAGAGCGTTCCTTGATTGGGGCTTCTATTTGGGACGAAGTGAAAGACCGTTTACATGATTCGGCTATCGGCCTCTCTGGTGGTCAACAGCAGCGGATTTGTGTAGCGCGCGTTTTGGCTACCAGCCCGAAAATTATCCTCTTGGATGAGCCAACATCGGCGTTAGATCCAATCTCTGCTGGTAAGATTGAGGAAACTCTCTACGGTCTCAAAGACACCTATACCATGCTTTTGGTGACGCGCTCCATGCAGCAGGCTTCACGGCTGTCGGATAAAACGGGCTTCTTCTTGGGCGGCGATTTGATGGAGTTTAATGATACTAAGGAGATGTTCCTCAACCCACAAAACAAGGAAACAGAAGATTATATTACAGGAAAATTTGGATAAGGAGTTGAATGATGTTACGATCTCAATTTGAAGAAGATTTGGAGAAATTGCACAATCAGTTTTACGCAATGGGACAAGAAGTGCTCTCACAAATCAACCGCACCGTGCGTGCCTTTGTCACGCATGACCGTGACTTGGCAAAGGAAGTCATCGAAGATGATGCAGAAGTAAATGAATATGAAGTGAAATTGGAAAAGAAATCATTTGAAATGATTGCTCTCCAACAACCTGTTTCTCAAGACCTTCGTACAGTCTTGACCGTTCTGAAGGCTGTTTCAGACTTAGAGCGTATGGGAGACCATGCAGTATCCATTGCAAAAGCAGCTATTCGTATGAAGGGTGAACAGCGTATTCCAACTGTCGAGGACGAAATTAAAAAGATGGGTCGCGATGTGAAAAATTTCGTTGAAGCTGCCCTTGATCTCTACCTGAATGGTTCTGTAGATCAAGCCTATGAAGTAGCAGCCATGGATGAAAAAATCAACCATTATTTTGATAGCATTCGTGACCTGGCAACGGAAGAAATCAAGAAAAATCCTGAAGCCATCGTTACAGGCCGTGATTACTTCCAGGTTATTTCTTTCTTGGAACGTATCGGCGATTATGCCAAAAACATCTGCGAATGGGTCGTTTACTTTGAAACGGGTAAAATTGTTGAATTATAATATATGTTAAAGAGACAGGCTAAGCTTGTCTTTTTGTTTTGAGGAGGAGAAAAGGTGAGATGAGACGAATTGGGATTTCAAAGGGCTAAAAACCTAAAATAAACCAGTGCATTTTACCTAGATGATTGAGGAAGCCACCTTTACTTAAAACGATAGAAAAAGACGATAGGGGACAATGCTAAAAATTATGCTACAATGTAGGAAAGTGATAGCTGAAAGCCTTGTTTTATAGAATACTGTAATGGAGGTATAATCATGAGAAAAAAGGTTATTGTCGTTCTGGTAATTTTGTTCGTTCTAGTTTCAGGAGGGGGATACTGTATGACAAAATGGATTGAATATCAAAACTCACCGTATAATGTTAGTGACGTTTTAGACGATAAAGAAGTAAAACTTTACAAACGCGGATTTCGTTTGTTGGAAGAACAGTTGTCAACTTATATCAAAGAGCACTATTCAGGAGTCAGTAAAATAGAGTTTTCGCCAATTTTTGTTCAAGGTGGGGATGGACAGACAATGTTTGGTGCTAGTATAATCGCAGCTATAACTGATTCAAATGGAAATAAAACTTATTTAGGGAAAAAAATAGGAGACACTACCTATGCTGCCTATGGTGATTCGTGGGATTTGCTTCTAGGATTTGATGGAGCGACTGGTGAAGAAGCCATTGACCTGAGGATTGATGAAAATACAACAGTAGAAGTGTCTAATCATAAACATTTGCCTGAATTCGCTAAATTGTCTTCCCTTCCCAAATTAGATAAGAATATTGAGGTGCTTATCCAGAACGGTCAGTTGAAAGGTGTAAAGAAGAGTGAAAGTGGTAGTCCAAAAGCAAAGATAGAGTATAACATTGAAATCAGAAGAGGGTACTACTCAGAATGGGAATGATCCTTGATTAAATGGGGAGGTTTCTGTTTATGGATAATATGGCAGAAATACTCGGCAAAAAATACAATATTGTAATATACTATAAACAGAAAAAATGGATTCGTTTTCATATAGATGTAAGGAGGTATACTTGTGAAAAAAAAGATTATTACGGGTTTAATAATTCTATTCGTTGTAATTTCGGGAGGTATCTATATGTATAACAAATTAACAAAGCCCAACCTTAGCTCCAAAACCACCAAGCTCTATCAGCGAGGCTTTCGACTCTTAGAAGAACAAATTAGCACTTATATTAAGGATAAATATTCAGGTATTGAAAAAATTGAATTTTCTCCAATTTATGTGACTGGAGATGAGGATTCTTCTATGTTGAATGCCTATGTACGTCCGACAATTTATGATAAATATGGGAATAAGGCTACTTTGGGTACGCAAATAAAAAAATATGTCCCAAATAGTTTTGGGATTGAAGCAGATTTTGTTCTTGATTTTGACTGGGATGGTAATGAAGTCATTGAGTTGTTAGATTCAGAAGATAATAGTATTGATGTTTCAAATGCTAAAGAACTCCCTAAAGAAGCTAGATTAACAGATGCAAAAAGTATAGATATAAATATTCAAATGTTAGTAGAAGATGGTCAGTTAAAAGATGTTGTCAAGGATGAAAAAGGAAGCCCGGAAGCTGAAATCATTTACAATGTTAAGCTAAGTAAAGAGGAAGGATGATATTACATTAACTCATTAAGGAATGAAACTTTTATCGATGTAACAGAGTATTTTTAGCGGAAGTGATAAAAAATTTTATATTACAAAGGCGAGACACTATGATATACTGTTAGAAAAACATGTGAGCATTTTTACGGATCGGTGTAAGGAGGTATATTAGTGAAAAAAAAGATTATTATTGTTTTAACAATTCTATTCGTTGTAATATCAGGAGGAATCTATATGTACAATAAACTTACAAAACCGAACTTTGGCCCGAAAACAACCAAACTCTATCAGCGAGGCTTTCGATTTTTAGAGGAACAAATTGGAACCTATATCAAAGAACACTATAAAGGTATTGAGAAGATTGAATTTTCTCCAATTTATGTTACGGGGGATGACGGATCTTCTATGCTGAATGCTTATGTACGTCCGACAATTTATGATAAATACGGGCATAAAGCGACGTTGGGAGTACCAGTAAAAAAATTTATTCCATTAAGTTATGGTCTAAGTTCAGATATTATTCTTGATTTTGACGGGAGTGGTGACGAAGTTATTGAGTTAATGGATTCGGAAGACAGACTAGTAGATGTTTCAAAAGTAAAGCATTTACCTAATGAAGCAAAGCTCACGAAGGCTAGAAGTACAGATGAAAATATTTCTTTATTGGTTCAAGACGGTCAGTTAAAAGATGTTGTGAAAGATGAAAAAGGAAGCCCAGAAGCTCAGATTATTTACAATGTTAAGCTAAGTAAAGAGGAAGATTGATGTGGCGTGAATTAATCAAGAAATATATTCATTTTTTTAGATGGTTGAGAACAAAGTTTTGCAAGAACAATGAAAAAATTTTATATGACAATATAAATGTATTATGCTTTTCTATTAGAAAAGAACTTTGAAACCGCTCTCTTAAAAATCATTATAATGGAGGTAGTCTTGTGAAAAAAAAGATTATTATTGCTTTAACAATTCTATTCGTTGTAATTTCGGGAGGCATCTATATGTATAACAAATTAACAAAACCCAACCTTAGCCCCAAAACCACCAAGCTCTATCAGCGAGGTTTTCGACTCTTAGAAGAACAATATGGAACCTATTTCAAAGAACACTATAAAGGTATTGAGAAGATTGAATTTTCTCCGATTTATATTGAAGGGGATAATGGTGGTTCTATGCTAAATGCCTATGTACGTCCGACGATTTATGATAAATATGGGAATAAAGCAACATTAGGAACAACAATAAAGAACTACACACCTAGTAGCTATGGTTTGGTTACTCATATATTTCTTGATTTTGATGGTTCAGGAAATAATGTTATAGAATTAATGGACTCAGAAGGTAATGACATTGATGTTTCAAATGCAAAACATTTGCCAGACGAAGCAAAGCTCACGAAGGCTAGAAGTACAGATGAAAATATTTCTTTATTGGTTGAAGACAGTCAGTTAAAGGATGTTGTTAAGGATGAAAAAGGAAGCCCAGAAGCTGAAATCATTTACAATGTTAAGCTAAGCAAAGAGGAAGGATGATGTGGCGTGAACTAAGCGACAAAGACAACTATTTTCTTAGGTAGTTGAGGATAGAAGTTTGCCAAAGATAATGAAAAATATTTTATATGACAATACTAAGGTATTATGCTTTTCTATTAGAAAAGAACTTTGAAACCGCTCTCTTAAAAATCATTATAATGGAGTTAGTCTTGTGAAAAAAAAGATTATTATTGCTTTAACAATTCTATTCGTTGTAATATCAGGAGGAATCTATATGTACAACAAATTAACAAAACCTAACCTTAGCCCCAAAACAGCCAAACTCTATCAGCATGGCTTTCGACTTCTGGAAGAGCAACTAGGAACTTATATAAAAGAGCATTACTCAGGGG
>NZ_CALHWC010000114.1 GCF_938036805.1 uncultured Streptococcus sp. | reverse complement strand
CGTCTTTACGAGAGCTATGTTGAGCTTGGCGGCAATGGTGCCATCAAGCTTTTGTTTGATAAATTTTCAAAACTACCAATCAAGGAGGAAAAATAATGATCAACCTTAAATTACGTTTTAAAAACAAGGCTACACTCACAGCCTTAATTGCTGCTGTCTTTCTCATGTTGCAACAATTCGGGTTAGACGTGCCTAGCAATATCCAGTCAGGAGTCAATACATTCGTCTTAATCTTGGTTATTCTGGGTGTGGTCACAGACCCAACGACTGCTGGGCTAGGTGACAGTCAGCGAGCTTTAGGCTATGATGAGCCTAAGAAATAACATAATAGAGCAGGCTCTGAAGCTTGCTCTGTTTGCTTTTGCTGCGGGCTATTTTTGGCTCGCAGCCTTTGAAAAAATGAAAGGAAAATAATTATGGCAAAAGTAACTGAATATGCAGAAGGAAATTTCCGCTTTGGCTTTGGGTCAAAACTCTATCTAGCTCGAAATGAAGAAGCGCAAGTGCGAGCTCACATCTCTACACCAGCGACACAACGCTGGGATAACGGACAATATACATTAAACGAAAGGATTGCAGAAGGATTTAAGCCTGCGCATCCCGTAACATTCACAGCTAAGGTGATTTCTCAAGGGAAAATCCAACCACAAGCTGCGATTGACTTCGTCTTGATGCCAGACGGTCGTGTGCTGGTCAATGCTAGCAATGTGCGCCAATTGCCTACACCGCTTGATATTGTTGGAGAGGTAACTTATATCATCGGCGCGAGCCAGTTTGATAAATAGGGGGAAAATAATTATGACAACAGCAAATGAACTTGTACAATTTACGATTGACCTAGCAAACTCTGGTATGGGTGTTGATAAAGATGGATTCGCAGGCACTCAATGCGCTGATTTGCTAACCTATCCATCAAAACACTTTTTCGGCGTGGACTTGTTGGGCAATGCCGCCGATTTGCTAGATTCCGCAGAAGCTGCTGGCTGGGAAGTACACCGCATGCCAACTGACGAAAACCCACGAGCTGGAGCGTTTTTCAACATGAATGCTTGGTTTGGTGGTGTTAATTATGGCCATTGTGGTATCGTCATTGAAGACTCGGACGGCATTACTATGCGAACTGTCGAGCAAAACATTGACGGCAATGCTGATGCTTTAATCGTTGGAGGGCCAGCTCGATACAATAATCGAGGTTTTGAGGATGTGATTGGCTGGTTTTATCCACCTTATAGCTACGGTCCAGCGCCAGTAACTCCAGCTGACATAACTCCAACATCAGAAGAAATTGAGCTTACACCTGAAATCGGTACATTCACAATTGGAACATCAGCTATCAATGTACGCCGTGCACCAAATCTTAACAGTGAAATCGTGCATGTTTACGAAGCCGGGGATTCTGTTAATTATGACAGTAAAGGCTCAGCTAATGGTTATCGCTGGATCTCTTACATTGGCCAATCTGGCAATCGTAATTATATGGCCATTGGCCAAACAGACGATACAGGAAATCGCATCACTCTTTGGGGTGATTTGAGCTAAAACAATAACGCAGCGGAAACTGCGATAAATAAAAAATATATTTTCTTAAATTTTAATCTACCCCGGCCAAAAGGCTGGGGCTTTTTTGTTTGTCAAAAATTTTTTAAAAAAATCAAAAAAATTTTATAAAAAGTGTTGACAATATACGCAATGCGTGTTATAATATAATCAAGATAAAGATAAAACAAAAAAAGAAAGCGGGAAATAAAAATGAGAACATTAACAGGAACGCCAAAACAAATTGCATACGCTTCAAAAATTATCGAAGAAATGGATGGGAAAATTTTGAGCCCATACGCAGACTTTGCAAAATACGAAAGTGTCCAAGCAAAATTTGAAACAGAAAAGTTTGATGAGTATGCAAAAAGCAAAGAAGAATACACAAAAGAAGAACTGATGTTTTTGAACCATCAAGCGAAAAAGACTGAAGCTTACTTTATCTACAATTATGTAACAGATGCAGGAACAATCATTGAATATCATACTAACTATTGTTACAATGGTAAAAAACATTATTACGACGGATACGGTATGCACGAATACATCAAAAAATAAAGGAGGAATACAAAATGTTAGTTGGAGTAAGTCAAAAGAATGACTTTGGGTGGTCTATCCAAGTCGTAAAATTCCCCAATCTTGAATCAGCAGAAGCCTGGCTAAACAAAGAGCAATATGATTTTAGAGATAGGTATATATTTGATGATGAAGAGGAGGCGACGGAACATTTAAAAGAAATACGAAGCGCTCGATGGATAAAAGAGGCGTTAAAAGACGCAGATACCCTGACTCTACTTGACAATGGCGAGTTTGACATCGAAATGAGCGACTCTTACATTTATAAAATGATGAATAGATAGGATTTTGGAGGAGAAAATGAAATTTGAATTATTTAAAGAGTTATACGACGAGGCGCTAGAAATCGCCTCGTTGGAACTCTACGTCGCAGAGCGAGGATGGCAGGACTGGATGGAGGGATATACTCCAGACGAAGTAGCTGATCTGCTAAGTCGCATTTACCATCTGGCAAACAATCCGCTTAAAGATACTCGACAGGTCTCAAGAGCGGAATTTAGCAGACGATATGGGATCCCTGTCCGAACTCTACAAGACTGGGATTTGGGGAATCGGAGTGCGCCGGAATACGTCAAATTATTGATTGATTTTGCACAATTTTCAAGCGGTTTATAAAAATGAAAAAATTAAATTTAATAAATAAAACATTTGGCAGACTTACTGTTTTAAAAGAGATCCCAAATACAAAAAGAGAGTCTCGCTGGTTGTGTCAGTGCGAGTGTGGCAACTTTGTTGAGATACGAGGCAGTGCTTTGACCGGCGGTATAACGAAGTCTTGCGGGTGTTTAGCTGTAGAATCTGCTAAAGATATCGCAATAAGGGAAAGGCTTGCCGAAAAAGCACATAAAGCATATAATGACAAGCGTGTCGAAGGTGTAGCTACGTTTTTAATCAATGACAAAATGCAAAAAAACAACACTACTGGTTACAAAGGAGTACAAAAATATTACTTAGCTAGCGGCGAGGCTAGATATAGCGCTTATCTGACTGTAGGAGGCAAACGTTATAGCAAAGGAGGGTTTGATACACCACAAAAAGCATACGAGTATAGACAAGAGTTAGTAGCTAAATACGTCCCTAGAAACGAATAGCGATGCGATAAAGACCAGATCAGTTTGTCTGTATTTGGTCTTTTTTTATTTGCAAATTTTTAAAAAAAATTTAAAAAAATTTTATAAAAAGTGTTGACAATATACGCAATGCGTGTTATAATATAATCAAGATAAAGAAAGGGAGAGCAAAAAGCTCTCAAGGTAAAACAAAATGAAAGTCACTAAATACAACAAAGTTTACGAAGTCAGCGAACAAGAAGTTGAAAAACAAATCAGAATTTTTACTGATATGCTAAAAATGAATGAAGATGGAGAATACACTGGTCCAGTAGCAGCAGAGGCTGTCAGTCAAGAAGATATCGACAAAGAAATCAAACAGCTTAAAGAAAAAATCAAAAAACTTACAGAACGCGACAACGACACAATTGCATACCTTCTGGTACGAACAGAAGAAGATGCAGAACGTGTCCGCCAAGAACGAAAAGAATTAGGATTCGGCGATCTATATGATGAATTATTTGAGGATGACGCTGAAGAAGAAGTGTTTAGCAAACCTGTTGAATAAATTGACTACAAAAAAAGGGGGAATCCCCCCTTGTCTTTGGGAACAGAAAATTTCGAGATTTTCTGCTCTGACAGACTTGACAGACTGGCAGCGATGTCGGTCTGATTTCGCTTGATTTTCGCGCGAAAGCATTTTGCTGACTTTGATAAAATTGATAGTATCAAGGTTTGTGTGCTGGATTTGCGCTTGATAATTGTGTAAACGAAACCCAAAATCCGCCCAAAAAGTTTATAAAATTAAATCAAAGAATATAAATCGCATAGCTAAGAATTAGCGTGGTAATAAACTTTTTAGGCTATTTTTAATCATTTTAATATGGCGGATTTGCCGGCAATTAGCACTCGATGGAAAGGTTGAGATTTTCTCAGCCTTTTTTGGTTTTAAATTAGGATTTCTCCTAGTTCAAAATGTACGCTTGCGCCCTCATAGGCGCCCAAATATGGTATAATAAAAGTAATATTAGCAAGGCAGGTAAAATATGTATATCGAAATGGTGGATGAAACCGGTCAGGTTTCTCAAGAAATCATCAAGCAGACTCAGGAAATCTTGGAGTTTGCGGCTCAGAAAACAGGCAAAGAAAATAAGGAAATGGCTGTGACCTTTGTGACCAATGAGCGCAGCCATGAGCTCAATTTGGAATATCGAGACACGGATCGGCCGACGGATGTCATCAGTCTGGAATACAAGCCGGAGCTAGATATTGCCTTTGACGAGGAAGATTTGACGGACAATCCTGAGCTGGCTGAGATGCTGGAGGATTTTGATGCTTATATCGGCGAGCTCTTCATTTCGGTGGACAAGGCGCGGGAGCAGGCGGAAGAATACGGCCACAGCTTTGAACGGGAGATGGGCTTTTTGGCGGTGCATGGTTTTCTGCATATCAACGGCTATGATCATTATACGCCGGAAGAAGAAGCAGAAATGTTTGGCTTACAGGAAGAAATTTTGACAGCTTATGGACTTACAAGACAATAAAAAAAACAAGCGCAAATGGAAAAATCGAGACGTCATATCGAGTTTGGAGTTCGCTCTGACGGGGATTTTCACAGCTTTTAAGGAAGAAAAGAATATGCGGAGCCATGTTCTTTCAGCTGTAGCTGCCATCATTGCAGGTTTGATTTTTCGGATTTCAGCGACTGAGTGGCTCTTATTGCTGCTAAGTATTTTTTTGGTAATCGCTTTTGAAATCATGAATTCAGCCGTTGAAAATGTGGTGGATCTGGCTAGTGATTATCACTTTTCTATGCGGGCTAAGAATGCCAAGGATATGGCAGCTGGTGCAGTTTTGGTGGTTTCTGGTTTTGCAGTTATTACAGGTTTGATTATCTTTCTGCCAAAACTGTGGGATATTATTTTTTAGAGAAGGAATAGAAGAATGACTTTTAAATCAGGCTTTGTAGCCATTTTAGGTCGACCAAATGTCGGCAAATCAACTTTTTTGAATCATGTCATGGGGCAAAAAATTGCCATCATGAGTGACAAGGCTCAGACGACCCGCAACAAGATTATGGGCATTTATACAACGGATAAGGAGCAGATTGTCTTTATCGACACGCCGGGAATCCATAAGCCTAAGACGGCTCTGGGTGATTTCATGGTCGAAGCAGCTTACAGTACCCTGCGAGAGGTAGACACTGTTCTCTTCATGGTGCCGGCTGATGAGCCGCGTGGCAAGGGCGATGACATGATTATCGAGCGCCTGAAAGCGGCTAAGGTGCCAGTTATTTTGGTGGTCAATAAGATTGATAAAGTCCATCCGGATCAACTCTTGGCGCAAATTGATGATTTCCGTCAGCAGATGGATTTCAAAGAAATCGTGCCAATTTCAGCTCTGCAGGGCAACAATGTTTCCCGTCTGGTTGATATCCTTAGTGAAAATTTGGAGGAAGGTTTCCAATATTTCCCAGAAGACCAGATTACCGACCATCCAGAACGTTTCTTGGTTTCAGAAATGATTCGCGAAAAGGTTCTCCACCTGACTCGTGAAGAAATTCCACACTCAGTTGCGGTGGTTGTTGACAGCATGAAGCGAGACGAGGAGACGGACAAGGTCCATATCCGAGCGACCATCATGGTCGAGCGTGACAGCCAAAAAGGCATTATCATCGGTAAAGGTGGCTCCATGCTCAAGAAAATCGGTTCTATGGCTCGCCGCGATATCGAGCTCATGCTGGGAGACAAGGTCTTCCTCGAAACATGGGTCAAGGTCAAGAAAAACTGGCGGGACAAGAAGCTGGACTTGGCGGACTTTG
>NZ_CALHWC010000113.1 GCF_938036805.1 uncultured Streptococcus sp. | reverse complement strand
TAAGCTCTCTGAATATTGATGATTTTGGAAATATCGCCACTTAGAATCTCAAAAAGATTAGCCGATAAAAGCTGCAATATCGCTAACTTCTCGGGCAATATAGGTGGCGCCGGCTTCTTCCAATTCTTCCCTGCTACCAAAGCCATAAAGAACGCCGATAGAATCAAGCTTTTGCGCTTGAGCGCCAAGCACATCGTGCTCCCTGTCTCCAATCATGATGGTATGCGCCAAGTCTGTAATCTGATTTTGTTCTAGGGCATACTGGATAACATCGCTTTTTTTACTACGTTTTCTGTCCATGGTCGCGCCAGCGACAAAGTCAAAATAGTCATACAAACCAAAATGTTTGAGAATTTGAATGGAAAATTCTTCAGGTTTTGACGTAGCTACAATCAACTGCTTACCAGCCTGCTTCAGGGAAGCCAGCAAGTCTGGAATACCTGGATAGACCTCATTTTCATAAAGACCTTTTTCGGAAAAGTACTCATGATAGTAGTCAATGGCCTCTAAACATTCTTCCTTAGAAAATCCATAAAAGCGCTCAAAAGAATCTTGCAAGGGCGGACCGATAAAAACTCTTAATGCTTTCTTGTCTGGCACTTGGATCCCATATTTTCCTAAGGCATAGGCCACCGAGTTGGTAATCCCTAGTTCTGAATTGGTCAAGGTGCCGTCTAGGTCAAATAAAATCGTTTGATACATCTTTTCCTCTTTCTGCTTTCAAAAAGAGAGTGGGACAGAAATCGGTAATTCGTTAGAATTCGATTTCGTCGTCTCACCTCCGCACAGTTGAGTAGGGCTGTAAAAACTGATGAAATCAGCGTAGTAGAGCCCACTCAACCACTGCGTCTTGCTCGACAATCCAAAGACAATTGAGAGGCTAGGACTTTTGTCCCAGCCTCTGTCTTCATTTGCTTATAAACTTGACCAAGCACTTTCCAAGATATTGGTTTGCTCGCGACCTGGTCCGACTGAGAAGGTCGAAATGCGGACACCGACCAGCTCGCTGACACGGCGAACATAATTGCGGGCATTTTCTGGCAGGTCTTCTAGGCTGCGGACACCAGTGATGTCTTCTGACCAACCTGGCAATTCTTCATAGATTGGCTTGCAGCGCTTGAGCTGCTCCAGACTTGCTGGGTAATGGTCGATTCGCTCGCCATCCAAATCGTAAGCCACGCAGATTTTGACTGTATCCAGACCACTCAAAACGTCAATGGAATTGAGGGAAAGATTGGTAATTCCTGATACGCGGCGGCTGTGACGCATCACAACGGAGTCAAACCAGCCCACACGACGTGGACGGCCAGTCGTTGTACCGTATTCATGACCCACTTCGCGAATGCGTTCGCCCACTTCATCAAACAGCTCTGTTGGGAATGGTCCATCACCGACACGGCTCGTATAGGCTTTGCAGACACCAACAACTTTGTCAATCTTGCTTGGACCAACACCTGAACCGATCGTCACCCCACCAGCAACTGGGTTAGACGAAGTTACAAACGGATAGGTACCTTGGTCAATATCCAGCATGACGCCTTGTGCCCCTTCAAAGAGGACACGCTTGCCTTGATCTAGAGCGTCATTGAGGATGACAGAGGTGTCGGTCACATACTGCTTGATTTGCTGACCATATTCATAATATTCTTCAAAAATATCGTCAATGTTCATGGCTTGGCTATCGTACAATTTCTCAAAGAGGCGGTTTTTCTCAGCTAGATTCCGCTCCAAGCGCTCTCTGAAAATGTCTTTATCCAAGAGGTCTGCGATACGGATACCAACACGCGCAGCCTTGTCCATGTAGGCAGGACCGATTCCCTTGATCGTGGTACCAATCTTATTGTCGCCTTTAGCTTCCTCTTGCAGACGATCTAGCTCGATATGGTAAGGCAGGATGACATGGGCACGGTCTGAAATACGCAAATTATCTGTGGTAACACCTTCTTGGTGCAGATAAGCCAACTCCTTGACCAGAGATTTAGGATTGACCACCATCCCATTTCCAATCACTGAGATCTTTTCTGGGAAGAAAATTCCTGACGGAATTAAATGCAATTTATATTTTTTCCCGTCAATCACAATCGTATGTCCAGCATTATCACCGCCTTGGTAGCGGGCGATCACTTCAGCATTGGCCGAAAGGAAATCCGTAATTTTCCCTTTTCCTTCATCTCCCCATTGGGTTCCTACAACAACAACTGATGTCATAATTTCGTCTGAGCCGCGAGAGCTCTTCCTTTCTTAATCTACAAGGCAGGAGTTTCACCTGCAAACGTATCTTACACCTTATTATAAGAAAATTTTGAATTTTTTTCAAGATTGAGCACCTTTTAAATTTGGATTTTCACCTTTGAAAGCGAATAATTCTTTTTGGATTTTCCCATTTTCACGAAATATATCTACTAAATATCGATAAAAGTTCGGAAATTCATTAAAAACGTAGTGAATAGTTGTTTTCTGGCCTTTTTTATAATAGACTGAAAGTACTATACTAAGGACGGAAAAAATAATGACTATTGATCGTTTACTTGAAAAGCTAGACCCTGCCAGCCCGATCTTACAGGCGACTTTTGGACTAGAAAGAGAATCCCTACGCGTGACAGAGGCTGGGACACTGGCATCAACTCCCCATCCCAGCTCTCTGGGTTCTCGGAGTTTTCATCCCTATATCCAGACGGATTTTAGCGAGCAACAGCTCGAATTAATTACGCCCATCGCCTCTTCAACTCAGGAAGCCCGTCGCCTACTGGGTGCCATCACCGATGTAGCTGGACGCTCCATTCCCCAAGATGAACTCATGTGGCCCTTGTCCATGCCTCCCCAACTCCGAGAAGACGAGATTGAAATTGCCCACCTCGAAAATACCTACGAACTCCATTATCGGCAAGGTTTAGCGGAAAAATACGGAAAACGGCTCCAGACCATTTCCGGCATTCATTACAATATCGAGTTAGGAAAAGATTTGATGACGTCTCTCTTTGAGGCTAGTGACTTTTCTTCCTTCAAGGATTTTAAAAATGCTCTCTATCTCAAATTAGCTCGCAATTTCCTCCGTTTCCGCTGGTTCTTGACCTATCTTTATGGTGCAGCTCCACTGGCAGAAGCTGGCTTTTACGATGAGTCAGTTGAGGCTCCTGTTCGCTCACTCCGCAATAGCCATCACGGCTACGTCAATGAGGAGCATGTCCATGTGTCATTTAGCTCGCTGGAAAGCTATGTCTCGGACATCGAGGCCTATGTCAAGTCTGGCGACCTAAGTGCAGAAAAGGAATTTTACTCGCCTGTGCGCTTTCGCGGTCAAAAACGAAATCGAGATTATCTGGAACAAGGCATTACTTACTTGGAACTGCGCTGTTTCGACCTCAATCCTTTCGACGTTTTAGGCATTAGTCAGGAAACCTTGGACACGGTCCATCTCTTTCTCTTGGCTCTATTGTGGCTGGATGATGTGACAGATAGTGATACACAGCTACAAGCCGCTTATGCTCTCAACGATGCTGTTGCTCTGGCTCACCCCTTGACTTCTCTACCTCCTGAGGCCGACAGCTCAGCTATTCTCCAAGCTATGGAAAATGTGATCCAGCATTTCAATCTCCCTGACGCCTACCGTCAATTGCTAGCGCAAGTCAAGGCTACACTGGCTGAGCCCAAACTGACTCTGGCAGGCCAATTATTACCTCATATTGAGAAGAATTCCCTCTTAGATTTTGGACTTGCAAAAGCGCGGGAATTTCGAGATTACGCCTGGACTGCACCCTACGCCCTCAAGGGCTATGAAAAGATGGAGCTTTCCACTCAAATGCTTATGTTTGACGCTCTCCAGAAAGGCCTCCATCTCGAAATCCTAGATGAAAATGACCAATTTCTCAAGCTTTGGCGTGGTCAGCATGTGGAGTATGTCAAGAACGGCAACATGACCTCCAAGGATAACTATGTCATCCCTCTGGCTATGGCCAATAAAACAGTCACCAAAAAGATTTTGGCAGCAGCTGGCTTTCCCGTTCCGGCTGGAGCAGAATTTTCTTCTCTTGAAGAGGGACTGGCCTACTACCCTTTGATTAAGGACCGACAAATTGTTGTCAAACCTAAGTCAACCAACTTCGGACTGGGCATCTCTATCTTCCAAGAACCAGCTAGTCTGGAAGCTTATCGCAAGGCTTTGGAGATCGCTTTTTCAGAAGACGCTGCCGTCTTGGTGGAGGAATTCATCGCTGGAACGGAATACCGTTTCTTTGTCTTAGACGGTCAATGTGAGGCAGTCCTCTTGCGCGTGGCAGCTAATGTCGTCGGAGACGGTCAGCATACCGTGAGAGAATTGGTTGCCATCAAAAACGACAATCCCCTACGCGGGCGCGACCATCGTTCACCGCTTGAAATCATTGAACTGGGCGACATTGAACTGCTCATGCTGGACCAGCAAGGCTATGGACCAGATGACATCTTGCCTGATAGAGTCAAGGTTGACTTGCGGCGCAATTCCAATATTTCTACTGGCGGAGACTCGATTGACGTCACAGACAGCATGCACCCATCTTATAAAGAACTAGCTGCGGACATGGCAAAGGCTATGGGAGCTTGGGCCTGTGGCGTTGACCTGATTATCCCTGACAGCTCTGCTATTTCCACAAAGGAAAATCCCAACTGTACCTGCATCGAGCTTAACTTCAACCCCTCTATGTATATGCACACCTATTGTGCTGAGGGGCCGGGACAAAGCATCACCCCGAAAATACTGGCCAAACTTTTCCCAGAAATGGACTGATAAAACAAGAATCGCAGGATATTCCCTGCGATTTTTGCTTGTCTACTTGCAATAATTTTGCTTTACAAACAAGGCATCCTTTCGGGAAAGGAAGCAAGGCTCTTTCTTGATGAGGCAAGCATTCTCAGCAAATCTAAAAGTGCGATTGAATATATCAATCTTTCTCCTTCAAAAACTAGCTTTTATGTTAAAATAGAGATATCACATTGAGAAGAAAGAGAAAGGTTTATGTCGAGAAGAAAGAATAATTCAAACCAGCAGCCGGAATGGTTTAGCTGGATTTGGATACTTGCAATTATATTTGGTTCTGGAGTGATAGCCAGCTATCTGATCCCCATTGCTATTTTGGGAGGTGTTGGCTACGGAATCTATCGCTACCAAAAGCAGAAAAAAGTTCGTATTGAAGCTAAGCAAGCCAGCATCGGCCGCATTGAAGATTTAAAGGCAGAGATTGGTCAGGCTGACCGCCGTATTAGAGAATTGGAAAGCTACCAAGAATTCGGCAAGAAGGAAGCCTATCAGACTTTAGCTCTGCAAATTCTTCCCCAGCTCTCCTATATCAAAAGTGTTGCCGACAACCTTCAAGGGGAAATCCCTGCCTCTGTCTATCAGCGCATTCAGACTAAAATTACTACTGTAACCGAGGAAATTGATAAACAACTGCAAAAGATTGAACAAGAGAAAAGACAAAAAGAAGCACAGCCTAAGAAAACTAGCCTAGAAGAGCTAGCTCCAGAATTGGTCGCTACGGTTCGCAATATTCAGATTGACCACGAGGCCATTCTGCAAAAAATCTCTCAATCCGAAAGCAACAATAAGGAAGAGCTGACTGCCATTCATCAGTCCCAGATGGAGCACTACGAAGATATTT
>NZ_CALHWC010000112.1 GCF_938036805.1 uncultured Streptococcus sp. | reverse complement strand
TAGTCAAGAAAGGAGCCAAGCATGGCAAAGGGAGAAGGAAAGGTCGTCGCGCAAAATAAAAAGGCCAGACACGACTACACCATCGTAGATACCATCGAGGCGGGCATGGTGCTGACTGGTACGGAGATCAAGAGCGTCCGAGCAGCCCGTATCAATCTCAAAGATGGCTTTGCTCAGATCAAGAATGGCGAGGCCTGGCTCAGCAATGTCCATATCGCGCCTTATGAAGAGGGCAATATCTGGAACCAAGAGCCTGAGCGCCGCAGAAAGCTGCTGCTGCATAAGAAGCAGATCCAAAAGCTGGAGCAGGAGACCAAGGGCACTGGAATGACACTGGTGCCGCTTAAGGTCTATCTCAAGGATGGCTATGCCAAGCTTCTCTTAGGTCTAGCCAAAGGGAAGCACGACTATGACAAGCGCGAGTCCATCAAACGCCGCGAGCAAAACCGCGACATAGCAAGACAGATGAAGAACTTCAATACAAGATGAAAGACTGGGTGACCGGTCTTTTTTTAGTTTTATCTTAGTGATTCTCATCTACAGTAGCTATCTTAAATTGTTCGTTGTCGAATTTACCAAACAAAAAAGTTCTGAACAATTTGACACTTGTCAAGTCTGTGCTTTTCGAGTATGATAAAGACAGTTAGATTATTCGAAGCTTGTCTTTCAGAGAAAGGATTTTTTATGACAGAAAAATTGCTAGCTTATAAACGCATGCCAGTGTGGACAGCTGAGACCATGCCCGAACTGGTCAAGAACAAGCACAATACCAAAGAGGGAACTTGGGGCAAAATCACGGTTCTCAAGGGACGACTTAAGTTTGTTGAGATGTCAGAGGAGGGTGAGGAGTTGGCTGAGCACATCTTTGAGGCTGGTCAGGACAATCCTTTTGCCCAACCCCAAGCATGGCACCGTGTTGAAGCCTTGACAGATGATTTGGAGTGGTACTTGGAGTTTTACTGTCGGCCTGAGGATTATTTCCCTAAGAAATACGGTAGCAATCCAGTGCACTCAGAGGTTTTGGAAGCTATGCAGACAGTCCAACCAGGGCGGGCGCTTGATTTAGGCTGTGGTCAAGGTCGTAATGCTCTCTTTCTGGCCAAGCAGGGCTTTGACGTAACGGCTGTAGATCAGAATGAGCTGGCACTGGAAATCTTACGGAGCATTGTCGAGCGGGAAGATTTGGATCTGCCAGTGGGTAGCTACGATATCAACTCAGCTAGTCTGACTCAGACTTATGACTTGATCGTCTCTACCGTTGTTCTGATGTTCCTGCAGGCAGAGCGGATTCCAGATATTATCCGCAATATGCAAGAACATACAGCGCTTGGTGGCTACAATCTCATCGTCTGTGCTATGGATACAGAGGATTTCCCTTGCTCTGTTCCCTTCCCATTTACTTTTAAGGAAGGGGAGCTTGCGGAGTATTATAAAGACTGGGAGCTGGTCAAGTACAATGAAAATCCTGGCCACCTCCACCGCCGTGATGAAAACGGGAATCGGATTCAGCTCCGCTTTGCGACTATGCTGGCTAAAAAAGTGAGATAAATTCTTTGAAGCTCAAGTCGGCTCTGCCAAAATCTCTAGTGAATTGATTATAAAGATTTTATAGCAGGATATTTTCTGATAAGATAAAAAATAATAGCCTTTCCTCTAAATAAGATGGGGCTATTTTTTGTTTATCTGCTCTGATTTGAGAAAAAAGTAGAGGAAATATAGATTAGATAAAAAATATACACAATTTTGTGTAAACGCTTGCAAAAAAATTAGAAAGAGAGTATACTAAAATCGGAATGTTAAGGTATTACGGTTTATGTTGTTTAGACTGGGAGTTGATTCCAGCCCCGCAGATAGTCAAAAGGAGATAGACTATGAAGAAAATACTGCTCAGACTAATGTTCCTTGCAATGTTAGTTGCTCTTTTGCCTGTTCATGTGGCACAAGCGTGTTCTGCGTTTATTGTCGGTAAAGACCTGACAGCAGATGGCTCTACTCTATTTGGTCGGACAGAGGACTATCCCTACGCCCCTGACGGTGGTCGGCACAATCAAAACTATGTAGTTGTGCCAGCTAAGACCTATAAAGATGGCGATAAGATAGAAGACGAGTCAAATGGCTTTACCTATCCGCATTTGGCGAATGAAATGAAATACACAGCTGTCTACGACTCTGATCGTGACAACGGAAGTAACGGAAACTTCGCTGCGCATGGCTTTAATGAACTTGGTGTAGCTATGACAGCGACCGTTTCAGCGACACCAAATGATAAAGTGCTAAAAGAAGATCCACTTGTAAAAGATGGTCTTCCAGAAGCATCATTAGTTGACCTTGCTTTGCCTCGTGCAAAAACAGCACGTGAAGTTATTGAGACAGTTGCGAAAGTTCTGGATGAAAAAGGGTCAGCAGAAGGAAATATCATCGTTGCAGCAGATAAGAATGAGCTATGGTATATGGAAATCCTGTCTGGTCACCAATACGTAGCCATCAAGTTCCCAACCAATAAGTATGCTGTCTTTGCGAATACTTACTATCTTGGTCACGTTGACTTGAACGATAAAGAAAATGTCATTGCTTCTAAAGACGTTGAAGAAGTAGCTAAAAAAGCAGACAACTATAAGACCGACAAAGATGGCAACTTTATGATTGCTAAGTCTTATGGACCTGATAAATATATGGAACGTAACCGTTCTCGGACCTACGCAGGTATCAAGTGGATGGATCCACAAGCAAAAGTAAATTATGATGATGAAGCTTTTGATCTCTTGCGCGAACCAACTGATCCAAATAAGAAATACAC
>NZ_CALHWC010000111.1 GCF_938036805.1 uncultured Streptococcus sp. | reverse complement strand
TTACACTTGAGACAGACGTTGCTCGTTTCTTTGCAGATGCTGAATCAATCTATACATATGAAGGTTCTCATGAAGTGAATGCTTTGATCGTAGGTCGTGAAATTACTGGCGTTGGAGCATTTGTATAATAATGAATTTGGAACGATTGCTCAGCATTTGCTAGTAATCGTTCCGATTCTTTCTTTTTGAAGTTTATATTTTGATAGTAAATAGGAGAAAAAAAATGAGTATTTCAAAAGTGATGATCATCGGATCAGGTCAAATGGGAAGCGGTATTGCACAAGTCTTTGCTCAATCAGGTTTCACAGTTTATCTCAATGATATCAAGGAAGAGTTTGTTCAAAGAGGACTAGATGGTATCACCAAGCAATTGTCTCGTTCTGTTGAAAAAGGTCGTTTGTCAGCGGAAGATAAAGACAGCATTTTGGCAAATCTGATTCCTTCTACATCTTATGAAGATGCTAAACATGTTCAATTGGTTATTGAAGCGGCTACTGAAAATCGCGACATCAAATTGAGCATCTTTAAACAATTGGATGAGTTGACTGACCCTCAAACTATTTTAGCTTCAAACACTTCATCTCTATCTGTTACTGATATTGCAGCAGCAACAGTTCATCAAGAACGCGTTATTGGTATGCACTTCTTCAACCCAGCACCAGTTATGAAATTGGTCGAAGTTATCCGTGCGCTTCAAACTTCAGATGAAGTTGTGAAAGCTGTTCGTGAATTGACTGAAAAAATCGGTAAAACAGCTGTAGATGTGAAAGATTCTTATGGTTTTGTTGTGAACCGTATCTTGATTCCAATGATCAATGAAGCTATTTTCATCTTGGGTGAAGGTGTTGCTTCAGCAGAAGAAATTGACGAAGCAATGAAACTAGGTGCTAATCACCCAATTGGCCCATTGGCATTGGCTGACTTGATTGGTCTTGATGTCTGCTTGGCTATCATGGGAGTGTTAAACAATGGATTTGGAGATCCTAAGTATCGTCCTGCTCCACTTCTGAAGAAGATGGTTGAAGCTGGTAAGCTAGGTCGCAAGACTAAAGAAGGATTCTTTAAATACTAAGATAATAAGGAGCAAGAAATGAAAGAAGCAGTTATTGTAGCAGCAGTCCGCACACCTTTAGGTTCTTTTGGTGGAACTTTAAAAAATGTTTCGGCTGTTGATCTAGGTAGTTTAGTTATTAAAAGTGCTATTGAACGAGCAAATTTGAAACCAGAACAAGTTGATGAAGTTATCATGGGGAATGTTCTGGGTGCAGGTCTTGGTCAAAACGTAGCTCGCCAAATGAGTGTTAACGCAGGTGTCCCGGTAGCTTCTCCAGCTTTCACTATTAACAAAGTTTGTGGATCTGGTTTGAAAGCAGTACAATTGGCAGCTCAAGCGGTATTGTGTGGAGATGCTGATATCGTAGTAGCTGGTGGGGCTGAAAACATGAGCCAAGCTCCTTATGTCCTTCCAAACCAACGTTGGGGCGCTCGTATGGGAGACTCTCAAGTAGTAGATACTATGCTTCGTGATGGATTGACAGATGCCTTTGAATCCTTCCATATGGGAATTACAGCTGAAAACGTTGCCGAACAATATGGCATTACACGTGAAGACCAAGATAACTTTGCTGTGCAATCTCAAAAACGTGCAGTTGCAGCGATCGAAGCTGGTCGTTTCAAAGAAGAAATTGTTCCTGTTGAAATTCCGCAACGTAAGGGTGATCCTATCGTATTTGATACAGATGAATTCCCAAGAAAAGATGCTTCTCTAGAAGGATTGGGGAAATTGCGCCCAGTGTTCAAGAAAGATGGTACTGTAACTGCTGGTAATGCTTCAGGTATTAACGACGGTGCAGCAGCAGTTGTTGTTATGAGTGCTGATAAAGCTAAAGAATTGGGCGTTCCAGTCTTGGCAACGATCAAATCTTACGCAAGCGCTGGACTAGATCCAAAAGTTATGGGTTGTGGTCCGATTTACGCATCTCGCAAAGCCCTTGAAAAAGGCGGATTTACAGTGGAAGATTTAGATTTGGTTGAATCCAATGAAGCATTTGCAGCGCAAGCGTGTGCCGTTGGAAAAGAATTGAATCTTGATCCTGAAAAAGTCAATGTAAATGGTGGTGCGATTGCTCTTGGTCACCCAATCGGTGCTTCGGGCTGCCGTATTTTGGTAACACTTTTGCACGAAATGCAAAAACGTGATGTTAAACGTGGCCTTGCTACCCTTTGTATCGGTGGCGGTATGGGTACAGCGGTCATCGTAGAACGCTAGAATCTAGTTCATTTTTGAAGTTTTCCATTTGCTTCTACTATATAAACAAGTCCTATCGATGAGCTGTTTTTTGCAAGCAAGCCTTGATAGGGCTTGTTTTATTTTTCAAAAAATTAATTTGAATATCAAAACTATAAGTTTAGCTTATTGATGCATAAATGATGATTAAGTAGACGAAGTGTGAGAAATGGTATATCATAAGAATGTAAGCTCTTACATTTTGGGTTTAAGTATTTGTTGACACCATACTTAGTCATTCAATTTTTATAAGTAGGAGCATAAAAATGAGTAAAACTGTTTTATTAGAAGTTAAAAACGGGATTGGATATATCACTATCAACCGTCCTGAAGCTTTGAACGCCTTGAGTTCTCAAGTTTTGGCTGATTTGAATGAAGTTCTTGATCAAGTTGAGAAAAGCGAAGAAATTCACGTTGTCATCGTAACTGGAGCAGGAGAGAAAGCATTCGTCGCTGGAGCAGACATCAAGGAAATGGATTTGATGTCACCTATTCAAGCATTTGAATACATGACATTTGCAAATGATACATTTACTCGCCTTTCAGATTTACGTCAACCAACGATTGCAGTCATCAATGGTTATGCACTCGGTGGTGGTATGGAGCTAGCACTTTCAACAGATATCCGTATCGGATTTGAAAAAACAGTAGTTGGCTTCCCAGAAGTTGGCTTGGGTATTATTCCAGGATTTGCTGGTACTCAACGGATGTCTCGCTTGATTGGAACTAGCCGTGCCAAAGAACTTATCTTCACTGCTCGTACAGTGAAAGGTCAAGAAGCCTATGACTTAGGTATTCTTAACAAACTGGTTCCTGCTGAAGAATTGTTGTCTTCAGCTGAAGAATTAGCCGCAGCCATCATGAAGAATGCACCGTTAGCTGTTGAAAAAGCAAAACATGTCATTCAAGTTGGTGCGGAACTTCCTCTTAAAAATGCAATCCGTCTGGAAACAGAAGCAGAAGCCTTGCTCTTCTCTACAGAAGACAAACTAGAAGGAATGCGTGCTTTTGTTGAAAAACGCAAAGCTGTTTTCAATCGTAAGTAAAAGGGGAGGTATCAGCATGAAATCAGTTGTATCATTATCAGACGCTATTTCTAAGGTCAAATCGGGTGATATCGTTGGAATTTCTGGATTCCTCGGAGTCGGTGAACCTTTTGAATTGATTGAAGAATTAGTAAAACAAAATCAGCAAGACTTGACTTTGGTATCGGTGGTAACATCTCATCCTGGTAAAGAAATTGGGGTTGGACGACTTTGTGAAAATCACCAAGTTAAAAAATATATTGCAGCCCACGTAGGAACATCTGCAGCAGCTCAACGTGAATATTTCAGCAAGACTATGGAAGTTGAATTTACACCGATGGGAACTGTTGTTGAACGTCTCCATGCCGCTGGAGCTGGTCTAGGCGCTGTCTTGACTCCGACAGGTGTTGGGACAATATTAGAAAAAGATTATGAAAAAGTAGAACGTAATGGTCGTGAATATTTGGTCTATGATCCACTTAAAATCGATGTTGCCTTGATCAAAGCGACTAAAGCTGACAAATATGGCAACTTGTATATCGATGGCACTACGAAAAATATTTCCTTGCAATTAGCTCTCGCAGCAGATACTGTTATCGTTGAAGCGAATGAAATTGTTGAAGCTGGCGAAATTAATCCGAATGATATTTATATTCCGGGCATCCTTGTTGACTATGTCGTACAAAGCTTGACTCCAGAAGAACACCATAAGATGATGGGTGATCTTTGGACTGAGACTAAAAAATTGGCGGGGGTGAACTAATATGAAAGCAAAAGAAATTATTGCAAGACGTGTTGCACAAGAATTTAAAGATGGAGATGTTGTCAATCTAGGATTTGGTATTCCAAACGCATCTGCTGACTATATTCCTGACGGAGTAAACGTTATTCTTCAGGCTGAAAATGGAGCTCTTCGCTTTGGTGAAACACCAACGAAAGATAATTACAATCCAAACCTAGCAAACTCTGGAGGAGCGCCAATTACTCTCTTACCTGGAGCAGCTTTGTTTGACTTGCAGACTTCCTTCGCGATCATCCGTGGTGGACACGTTGACGCGACCGTGCTAGGAGCTTTGGAAGTAAGTCAAGATGGTAGTATCGCTAACTGGATTATTCCAGGTAAGTTTGCACCAGGAATGGGTGGAGCTATGGACTTGTTGGTTGGAGCGAAACGTGTTATCGGTGCAATCCAACATACTACTTCAGATGGTGAATCTAAACTCTTGCCAGAGTGCACTTTGCCACTTTCTGCTAAAGGAGTTCTTGATCTAGTCATTACAGAGTTGGCTGTCTTCGGTTTCCAAGATGGTAAGTTCCTCTTGAAAGAACTTGCTCCTGGCGTTACCTTAGAGGAAGTGCTTGAAAAGACAGCAGGAGAAGTAATTGTCTCAGAAGACTTGAAAACGATGTCAATCTAATAAAGTTAGTAAGCAATTATTCTGCTCTTTCTCTGAAAGTGTGTTACTATGTGTTTATGACAACTTGAGCGATGATTAGTTTTTAATCAGAATACTAGCAACTGGTCATCATTCTTTCGAGGGCCAGTTGCTGTTTTATTTATGGCAAATTACCTCGTGAAAATTTGAAAGATGGGAGACGAAAAGTGGATATAATTCAAATGACTTACTTTATCAATATCGTCGAATGTGGATGCAATCTTTCTATCGCGGCTAAGAAAATTCATATCAGTCAGTCAGCCTTGAGTCAGTTTGTCACAAATTTTGAATCAACGGAAGGAATCCAGCTCTTCAATCGTAGAAATGGAAGATTAGAGAGTCTGACGGAAGCTGGTGGTAAGATTTACCGCTTTGCCACAGAGATTGTCAACCGGCATGAAGAGATGCAATCAATGATTCATATGGAAGCCCTCAAACAAAAAGGGACCTTTAACTTGGGCATTCCATCATTGATTTTACGTGTATATTTTTCTAGTATTTTACCAAAGTTCTTACAAGACAATCCGCAAGTTAACATTCAAGTTACTGAGGATGGAAGTAATGAATTGCGCCAAAAGTTGGTTACGGGTGATTTGAATTTTGCGGTAGTGATCGAACCTACCAACCTGGATCCAAAGAAATATGAACAGTACATCATCCAAGTTGATGAATACGTGGCTTATATGGATAAGAATCATCCTTTGGCGGACAAGGAATTATTGGAGTGGAAAGATATAGCTCAGTACGGTTTAGCGACCTTTAATAAATCATTTACAACCTACGATTTAATCACTGAGAAATTAAAGAGTAAAAAGATAAAAGCAAATTTTGCCTATTTATCATCGACATGGGATTTCTTGATAGAGTCAACTTATCAAAACGATATGATTGCACTTTTACCTCGTCCTTTGGAGTATTTTGTCGATAAGAATAAATTTAAGGTTGTACGCTTTAAGGATCCGGTGCCTTTCAATATTTGGTTCTGCCGGCCTTATAAAGCAAACTATAATGAGGTAGAAGCATACGTATATGAAGAGCTTTTAAAAGGTTATTATCAGCCTCTTTCTGAGCCACATCCATAGAGGGAGAATTGATGATGAAGTCCAGTACTAAAACAGCAGCATTGAGTTCATATGTAAATACAGCTATTAGAGACTACATGAAAAATCATGATGAGTCAGTCGAATTTCCTCAGGAGATTTGGGAAGTAATGACGACGGATTTGGATATTTTTTCACCGATTTTGTCAGAAGACGATCAGGCTTTGGCTTCTGATTTTATCAGCTCTATTCGAATGATTTCGAATGAATTTCCAGCTCTTTCAACTATATTGCTGACCCAAGGTTGTTATGGTGTTTATCCGATTTTGAAGTTTGGTACGGGGCAACAGAAAGAGCGTTATCTGGACAAGTTGGTAAAGGGAACTTGTAAAGCAGGTCTTGGATTTTCTGAGTCTAAGCATCTAAATAGTTTGGCAGATTTGGAGACCTATGCGATCAAGACAGAGACAGGGTGGCAACTTTCGGGAGAAAAAGCCAAAGTTTCAAATAGCAGCATTGCGGATATTCTCTTGGTATTAGCTAAAGTAATGGAAACTGGAAAGTCTGATTCTTACGCCTTCTTCATTGTGGAGACGAATGCTTCGGGTGTGCTCATTGGTGAGCAGATAGAAAAGCAAGGTTTACTAGGACTTCCACTAAGTTCTGTTACCTTAGATAATGTACACCTGCCGGAAACTGCCTTATTAGGCGGAGTCTTGGCTGGAAATGAGCAATTTAATGATATCATAAAGAATATGCAACTTGGCTTGAGTGCGGTTGCTTTAGGAGTTGCCGAAGGTGCTTTTCATAAGGGTCTTGAGTTTGCACGTGTAAAAAGAGGATTCGGCAAGCGACTGATGGATGTTGAGTTGCATCAGTATAAGTTCGCAGATTTGTACAATAAAATTTGTGCTGCAGATGCCTATTTCTCATCCTATCCTAATCAAATAGAAGAAGATTCCAAGTTTGTTGCACGGATAAAGCTATATATGACTAAGGTAGCGCTAGAGGTTACAGATGAAATTCTCCGTCTTATCGGGCCTTTACAAAAATTTGATCATGTGAATATCAAACGCTATTTTAAAGATGCTGAAATTATTGAAAATTATGGACGGTCAGGGAATTCGATCAGAAAAGAAATCGCAGAGAGATGGTTAAAGGAGTAAAAAATGACAGAACTCAAATTACAAGAGTATCAGTTTGGGGAAATGAAGCTGACTTGGTTGCGTGGAGCGGATAAGCTCACAGATGCAGGCACCTTGTTTGGCCCGGTACCAAAGGTTGTTTGGTCACGTTATTATCCAACAACAGAAGAAAATATGATGGCTGAACTGACAGATCCGATTTTGATTCAATACAAGGGGCAGAATTATTTAATTGATGCGAGTTTTGATACGGCTAAGCTTTCTGATAAACAACGTCGCAATCTCGGTATTCTTTCTGAGAGCCGTGTTGAAGAAAGCTTGGCACTCTTGGGATTAAAGCCAGAAGATATTTCCCATATTTTAATGACGCATATGCACCATGATCACTCTGGCGGTTTGACTAGACTAGATGAAAATAATCAGCTTGTTTCAAAATTCCCAAATGCAAAGATTTTTGTAAATGAGATAGAATGGTACGAAATGCGAAATCCCAATAGTCGGACAAGGGGAACTTATCTGAAGGAAAATTGGGAGCCAATCCAAGATCAGGTTGAAACCTTTACTGAATATCTGAATGTCATTCCAGAAATTCAAATGGTTCATACAGGCGGTCACAGTAATGGTCACAGCATCATCTTACTGAAACAGGGCGAGCAAACCATGATTCATATGGCTGACTTGGTGCTGACTCATGCTCATCGGAAACCTCTATGGGTTGCTGCGGTAGATGATTATCCAATGCGTTCAATCGCAGCTAAGGACAAATGGCTCAACGAAGCTTTTGAAAACCACTATAAGTTTTTCTTTTACCACGATCAATTTTTCGCAGTTGCTGAGTTTGATCAGACTGGCGAGGAGTTTGTTGATTATGTGACTAGGATTCGTGAACCGCGAGTTCCATTCACAGATAAACAAGACCGCAAACCATCATTTTTATAAGAATAGAGAATCGCTTCTATCAATCTGAGGGAGCGATTTTACTATTTTATTCTCTATTTTTTTGGTATAATGAGATACTAGAAGATTGTAGGAAAGAGGTTTTTAATGGCAACGATTCAATGGTTTCCGGGGCACATGTCCAAGGCTCGGAGACAGGTTCAAGAAAGTATTAAATTTGTAGATTTTGTGACGATTTTGGTGGATGCGAGATTGCCTTTGTCCAGTCAAAACCCTATGTTGACCAAAATTGTTGGGGACAAGCCCAAGTTATTGATTTTAAATAAGGCCGACTTAGCAGATCCAAACTTAACCAAGGAATGGCAGGCCTATTTTGAAGCTCAGGGAATCAAAACATTGGCTATTAACTCTAAGGAGCAATCTGCAGTCAAAAAAGTGACCGAAGCAGCCAAGAAATTAATGGCTGATAAGCTAGCTCGCCAGCGAGAAAGAGGAATTCAAATTGAAACCCTGCGGACCATGATTATCGGGATTCCCAATGCTGGAAAGTCCACGCTGATGAACCGGCTGGCTGGTAAGAAAATTGCTATAGTCGGCAATAAACCAGGTGTCACCAAAGGTCAGCAGTGGCTCAAGTCCAATAAGGATTTAGAAATTCTAGATACACCGGGGATTCTTTGGCCCAAATTTGAAGATGAAATGGTGGCATTAAAGCTCGCTTTGACGGGAGCTATCAAGGACAATTTGCTGCCTATGGATGAGGTCACGATTTTCGGGCTCAATTATTTCAAAGAGCATTATCCTAAGGCACTGCAGGAGCGCTTTAAGCAGCTGGATTTAGAGCTGGAAGCGCCAGACATGATTATGGATATGACCCAGAAATTGGGCTTCAAAGAGGACTACGATCGCTTTTACAGTCTCTTTGTCAAGGAAGTGCGTGATGGACGCTTAGGTCGTTATACACTGGATGGTCTGGAGGAATTGGATGGCCACGATTAAGGAAGTCCAAGAGCAGTTGGCTCAAGTATCTGACTTGCAGGATCCGCTTTTTCAGGCTTTAAAGCAGGATGAGCGGAGCGGTGTTCAAAAACTGCTAGTCAAGCGCCAAAAAGAAATCCAAGCAGAGCTAGATGAAGATTTACGCTTAGAGTACATGCTGCGCTATGAAAAAGAACTCTACAGTCAGGGATTTCAAGTCCTGGCTGGCATTGATGAAGTCGGACGAGGCCCCTTAGCTGGACCAGTAGTCGCGGCAGCAGTCATTCTGCCTCCTAACTGCAAAATCAAAGGTCTAAATGACAGTAAAAAGATTCCTAAGAAAAAGCATGAGGAAATTTATCAAGCGGTGCTAGATCAGGCCTTAGCCATTGGTCTGGGGATTATGGACAATCAAACGATTGACCGAGTCAATATCTATGAAGCAACCAAGCTAGCCATGTTAGAAGCGGTAGCCCAGCTCAAGATTAAGCCAGATCACCTCTTGATTGACGCAATGAAGTTAGACTTGCCCTTGCCTCAGCAGTCCATTATTAAGGGCGATGCCAATTCCCTGTCCATCGCTGCGGCTTCTATCGTAGCCAAAGTGACGAGGGACAAGATGATGGCTGACTTTGACCAAGTTTATCCAGGCTATGACTTTGCCCAAAATGCCGGCTATGGCACTAAACTACATCTGGAAGGACTGGAAAAATACGGTGTCACACCGATTCACCGCAGAAGCTTTGAACCGATTAAATCCATGACAAATTCATAAGAAATCCTAATCGTAATGAGGAGACAAGTATGACTAGTGAATACCAAAAGATGATTGCAGGGGAGAACTACAGTCCTCAGGATCCTGAATTGAGAGCATTGGCTGCTCGCTCGAGAGATTTTCAGTATCGTTTTAACCAAGAACGAGATATTGAAAAACGTAGTGCTATTGTCAAGGAGTGGTTTGGCAGTACAGGGGAGAATCTTTGGTTGCATCCAGATTTGGTCTGTGATTATGGAGTTAACATTCACTTGGGGGAGAATTTTTATTCTAACTGGAATTTGACCATGCTGGATGTCTGTCCTATTACCATTGGAAAGAATGCCATGCTGGGACCAAATTGCCAGTTTCTGACACCGCTGCATCCGCTTGATCCAGTGGAAAGAAATTCTGGTATTGAATATGGGGCTCCCATTAAGATTGGTGACAACTTCTGGGCGGGCGGTGGTGTAACCATTCTGCCAGGAGTGACGCTAGGAGATAATGTGGTAGTCGGAGCAGGTGCAGTTGTGACTAAATCATTTGGCGATAATGTAGTCCTAGCCGGCAATCCTGCTAAGATTATTAAAGAAATTCCTGTTCATGAAGAATAAAATAACTCAACCATTTTTTCAATAATTAATCGAATAAGAAACAAGGAACTGTATTGCAGTTCTTTTTTTGAACTTTTTTACGAATAAGAAAGTGAGGTGATAAAAATGAATAATTTTGAAATTTATAAAATGAAAAAAGCTGGCTTGAGCAATCAACAGGTCTTAAATATCTTGAGGTATGCAGAAAATAAAGAGGGAGAGTTATCTTTGCGAGACAAGGCAGTCGTCTCTGAGTGCCGCAATCCTGCTCTCTTTATGGAGAAGTACAAGCGGCTCGATCTGCAAGCTTTGAAGGAAGAGTTTGACCGATTTCCATCCTTTTCTATTTTGGATGATGTTTACCCTTGGGATTTATGCGAGATTTATGATGCACCGACTTTACTATTTTATCAAGGAAATTTAAATTTGTTAGAAATGCCCAAGATAGCCATTGTCGGTAGTCGAGACAGCAGTAAGCAGGGAAATGCTGCTGTGCAGAAAATCATTAAGGAGTTGAATAATGAGCTGGTTATCGTCAGCGGGCTGGCTCGTGGGATTGATACCGTGGCCCACATGGCTGCCCTGCAAAATGGTGGCCAAACTATTGCTGTCATTGGGACGGGACTAGATGTCTTCTATCCCAAGGCCAATCAAAAACTACAGGCTTATATTGGCAAAAATCATTTATTGCTGACGGAGTATGGGCCGGGTGAGCAACCCTTGAAATTTCATTTTCCAGAGCGAAATCGTATCATCGCTGGTCTCTGCCGAGGAGTCGTTGTGGCGGAAGCCAAGATGCGGTCGGGCAGTCTGATTACCTGTGAGCGGGCAATGGAAGAGGGGCGGGATGTCTTTGCCATTCCAGGGTCCATTTTGGATGGAAAATCGGACGGTTGTCATCATTTGATTCAAGAGGGTGCAAAGTGCATCACATCAGGTTCTGACGTCCTTTCTGAGTTCAAATTTTAAAATAAGTTTTCCTATAGAAATAGTTACGAGTTGACATCTATCAAAAAATAGTTTAAACTCTATAAGATTTATTTCTTATAGAAGGTGTCTAATTTGGTAACAAAAACAAAGAAAAAGTCTGCGGTCAAGAAGAATCTTGTCATCGTAGAGTCGCCTGCCAAGGCAAAAACAATAGAAAAATATCTGGGACGAAACTATAAGGTTCTGGCCAGTGTGGGGCATATTCGCGACCTGAAAAAGTCCACCATGTCCATCGATTTTGAGAACAACTATGAGCCACAATACATCAATATTCGTGGTAAGGGTCCTTTGATTAATGACTTAAAAAAAGAAGCCAAGAAAGCCAAGCAAGTCTTTCTAGCAAGTGACCCGGACCGCGAAGGAGAAGCTATTTCTTGGCATTTGGCTCACATTCTCAATCTAGATGAAAAAGAGAAAAACCGTGTTGTCTTCAACGAAATTACTAAAGACGCGGTCAAGAATGCTTTTAAAGAGCCGCGTCAGATTGATATGGATCTGGTCAATGCCCAGCAAGCTCGTCGGGTTCTGGACCGCTTGGTTGGTTATTCTATTTCCCCTATTCTTTGGAAGAAAGTCAAAAAAGGCCTGTCAGCTGGTCGGGTGCAGTCTGTCGCCCTCAAGCTGATTATCGATCGGGAAAATGAAATCAATGCCTTTAAACCCGAAGAATACTGGACAATTGACGGAATCTTCAAGAAAGGAACTCGTCAGTTTCAGGCTAGCTTCTACGGCATGAATGGCAAGAAGATGAAGCTGACCAACAATGACGATGTCAAAGAAGTCTTGTCTCATCTTGAGGGAGATGACTTTACTGTCGACAGCGTCGAAAAGAAGGAGCGTCGACGCAATGCTCCGCTGCCCTACACGACTTCCTCTATGCAGCAGGATGCCGCTAATAAGATTAATTTCCGAACTCGTAAGACCATGATGGTGGCTCAACAGCTCTATGAAGGGATTAATATCGGTTCTGGCGTACAAGGTCTCATTACCTATATGCGTACCGACTCGACTCGGATCAGCCCAGTAGCGCAGAATGAAGCGGCAAGCTTTATTACGGATAAATTTGGTGCGAAATATTCCAAACATGGCAGCAAGGTAAAAAATGCTTCAGGAGCTCAAGATGCCCACGAGGCCATTCGTCCTTCCAGCGTCTTCAATACACCAGAAAGTATCGCAAAGTATCTGGATAAGGATCAGCTTAAGCTCTATACGCTGATTTGGAACCGTTTTGTAGCCAGTCAAATGACAGCAGCAGTCTTTGATACTATGAATGTGAAACTAGAGCAAAACGGTGTCCAATTTGCAGCTAACGGCAGTCAGGTCAAGTTTGATGGTTATCTGGCTATTTACAACGACTCTGACAAGAATAAAATGCTGCCAGATATGGAAAAGGGCGATACCGTCAAACGTGTCAATACCAATCCAGAACAGCACTTTACCCAGCCGCCTGCACGTTATTCTGAAGCAACTCTCATCAAAACCTTGGAAGAAAATGGTGTTGGCCGGCCGTCTACCTATGCACCGACCATTGAAACTATTCAGAAACGATATTACGTTAAGCTAGTTTCCAAGCGCTTTGAACCGACAGAATTGGGCGAGATTGTCAATTCACTAATTGTCGAATTCTTCCCAGATATCGTGAATGTGAAATTTACAGCCGAAATGGAAGCAAAACTGGATAATGTAGAAGTTGGCAAAGAGCAGTGGCAGAAGATTATTGACGAATTTTACAAACCTTTTGAAAAGGAAGTGGCTAAAGCTGAATCTGAGATGGAAAAAATCCAAATCAAGGATGAGCCAGCCGGTTTTGACTGTGAGGTCTGCGGCAGTCCCATGGTTATCAAGTTGGGTCGATTTGGCAAGTTCTACGCCTGCAGCAATTTCCCTGACTGCCGTCACACTCAAGCTATCGTCAAGGAAATCGGCGTGACCTGTCCACAGTGCCAGAAAGGTCAAGTTATCAAGCGTAAGACTAAGCGAAATCGCATTTTCTATGGCTGTGATCGTTATCCAGACTGTGATTTCACATCTTGGGACAAGCCGGTCGGTCGGAACTGTCCAAAATGTGACCATTATCTGATTGAAAAGAAAGTTCGCGGTGGTGGTAAGCAAGTGGTCTGCAGCAATGGCGACTATCAAGAAGAAAAAGTGAAATAGTTATTTTTACATAATTTATATTACGTGAAATATTTTTCTGAAGAAGAGGTGCAGTTTTATGATAGATAAATTTGCAGAATTTCTAATAATCGCGTCTCAACTGAACAAGATGGGAATTGTTCCACTTCTGATGGGTTCTCTAGGTCTGGAGCAAGTTACTGGACAAGACTGGCAAGCGCGGGATATCGACATTCACGTTCACGGTGATGAGCGTGGCTGGGAAGCGCCTGATGAAGAGCGTATTTTTGATATGGACAAGATTGAACCTATGATGGAGCGCTTGGGCTATCGCTTGGTCGATCTGCACGAGCATGAATTTCAAAAAGAAGATCTATCTATTGAGTTTGGAGCCA
>NZ_CALHWC010000110.1 GCF_938036805.1 uncultured Streptococcus sp. | reverse complement strand
TCAACTTTACCGTTCCGACGGGGAACTTTGGTAATATCTTGGCGGCCTACTATGCTAAGCAAATCGGTCTGCCGGTTGGCAAGCTTATCTGTGCATCGAATGAAAACAATGTTCTGACAGACTTCTTCAAGACGCAGGTTTATGACAAGAAGCGGAGCTTCAAGGTGACCACTAGTCCATCCATGGATATTCTGGTTTCCTCTAACTTGGAGCGTTTGATTTTCCACCTGTCTGGTAACAGTGCTGAGAAAACAGCTGCCCTGATGGCGGCTCTGAATGAGCAAGGCCAGTATGAACTGACGGACTTCGACGCTGAGATTTTAGAGCTCTTTGCAGCTGACTACGCGACAGAAGAAGAAACAGCAGCTGAAATCAAGCGGGTCTATCAAGCATCTAACTACATCGAAGACCCTCATACGGCTGTCGCGTCCGCTGTCTATCAAAAATACTTGGCAGAGACCGGCGATCAGCGCAAGACTGTTATCGCGTCTACCGCTAGCCCTTATAAATTCCCAGTTGTGGCCGTTGAGGCTGTGACTGGTCAGACAGGCCTCAGTGATTTTGAGGCTTTGGGCCAACTGCACGAACTTTCTGGCGTAGCCCTTCCACCAGCTGTGGACGGCTTAGAAACAGCACCAGTTCGCCACAAAACGACGGTCGCTGCAGATCAAATGCAGGCAACAGTCGAGGATTACTTGGGATTGTAAAGTTTACTTAGAAGGCCTAAAATCAGCTGGATATCTGGCTGATTTTTTCTTAGGATGCCCAATGAAAGAAAGAGAAGTAGCTTATGCTTAAGAGGGAGAATTTTCTCTATGACGACTTATAAAAAAATCATGAATATCGCCTTGCCGGCTATGGCGGAGAACTTTTTGCAGATGCTCATGGGAATGGTCGACAGCTATCTGGTGGCCAGTCTTGGGCTGATTGCGATCTCTGGTGTCTCGGTGGCCGGAAACATCATTACCATTTATCAGGCAATTTTTATCGCGCTGGGAGCTGCTATTTCCAGCCTTATCTCCAAGACTCTGGCTCAGGGAGACAAGGAGCGTTTGGCCTATCACACAGCTGAGGCTATCAAGCTGACGCTGCTTCTGAGTCTTCTGCTAGGGCTCCTTTCTCTGCTTTTTGGCAGGCAGATGTTGGATCTGCTGGGGACGGAAAAAGCGGTGGCTGAAGCAGGCGGTCTCTATCTGGCTCTGGTTGGTGGGACCATTGTCCTGCTGGGCTTGATGACTTCCTTTGGAGCTCTGGTGCGGGTCACGCGCAATCCTAGATTCCCCATGTATGTTAGTCTTCTGACCAATGTCCTCAACGCCCTTTTTTCAGCTCTGGGCATTTATGTCTTTCGGCTTGGCATTGTCGGTGTAGCGCTGGGGACGGTGCTGGCTCGTCTAGTTGGTGTACTGATTCTTTGGTGGAAGCTAGACTTGTCCACGATCAGCTGGAGCTGGGGCCTAGATGGCGAGCTCTTGCGCCTGTCTCTGCCGGCTGCTGGAGAGCGGCTCATGATGCGGGCGGGTGATGTAGTGATCATCGCCATTGTGGTCGTCTTTGGGACGGACGCAGTAGCGGGGAATGCCATCGGCGAAGTCCTGACCCAGTTTAACTACATGCCGGCCTTTGGGGTCGCGACAGCAACAATCATGCTGGTGGCCCATGCGGTTGGCGAGGGAGATATGCAAGCGGTCGATCTGATTCGTCAGCGGGCTTACTGGCTGTCTTTTGCTTGCATGCTGCCCTTGGCTTTAGGGATTTTTGCCCTTGGTCGGCCGCTGACCTTGCTCTATACAGGCAATAGCGGAGCGATCACAGCCAGCCTTTCAGTCATCCTCTTCTCTCTGCTGGGAACTCCCATGGCAGCTGGAACCGTGATTTACACAGCGGTTTGGCAGGGGCTGGGCAATGCCAGACTGCCCTTTTATGCCACGACTATTGGCATGTGGCTAATTCGCATCATCTCAGGCTATTTGTTGGGCGTGACCTTTGGCTTGGGTCTGCCGGGAGTCTGGGCTGGGACGCTCTTGGACAATGGCTTCCGCTGGCTATTTTTAAAGGTTTTATACGACAGAAAAATGAGGGAAATCACATGACAATAGCGTTTATTTGGGATTTGGATGGCACCTTGTTGGACTCCTACGATGCTATTTTGGCAGGAATTGAGGAAACCTATGCTCACTATGATCTGGACTTTGACAGGGCAAGTATTCACAGCTATATCCTAAAGCACTCTGTCCAGAAGCTCTTGGAAAAAGTAGCGTCTGAGAAAGGCCTAGACGCTGCCGAGATGAATGCCTTTCGTGGAGCAAGTCTAAAGGAGAAGAATGCTCAGGTTCATCTGATGGAAGGGGCTGCGGAGATACTGGCCTGGGCTAAAGAGCAGGGCATTGCCCAGTTCGTCTATACCCACAAGGGACTCAATGCCCATCAAATCTTGGAAGACTTGGGCATTCATGACTATTTTACAGAAATCATCACAACAGCCAACGGCTTTGAGCGCAAGCCTCACCCAGAAGGTGTTGATTATCTGATCGAGAAGTATGGCCTGGATAAGCAGGAAACCTACTATATCGGGGACCGGACGCTAGATGTGGATGTCGCCGTCAACAGTGGCATCCAGAGCATTAACTTCTGTGACTACCGACCAGAAATCAATCAGAAAATAGAGAAGTTGGTGGGTATAAAGCAATTATTCACAAGATAAAAAGCAGACCAGAACTGATCTACTGTCAGTCTAGCCTGCTTTTTCTTTTACATATGCTCAATGTGAAGTTCTAGCAAGAACTCAAGAGCCTCGGGAGAACAGTTTTCTTTTTCAATTGCGAAACCAGTGCTCTCCCCTATCAAGATATAAAAATCTTGCTTTGTCATAATGACTTTGACAATATCATCATAGGTATAGCGAAATTCTCCACGTATATTTCTTGCGATAAAAGCCTCTCTGTCAAATATCAGAGTGACCTCCATGTTCTGAAATAAAGGATTTTTTTGATAAGCTCTCTTAATCTGATAATTCATGCCAAAATAGTACATAGAGGCGCAAATAGGGGGAGCCAATATGATAGATATTATCTTTTCCTCTAATGGGCCGAGCATTACGTAGGTGAACAGCCCGATTATCAGTATGATTATGTATAATACAAATCCTTTTCGTCGTATGAGAATAGCCCATGAAAATCTTTTATAAACTTCTTCAGTCAGAAGAGTTGTAATATGGATTGGAAACATTTTTTACCTCCAGTTTTTATATTATAACATATAAGAGCGATAAGATTTAGTCGAATCTTGCTAGGCGATACCATCTTTTATAGGAGCCGAGTGATTTTTTCGTTTTTATCTAAAATTAGCACATCTGGCATGGGAAGATTATGCCAGAAGTTATAATCAATGCTGGAGTCGAATGCGCTTAGTAAAATGCAGATAAGGTTACCATGAGAGCTAATGATAATCTTTTCGTTTTGATGCTTACTTTCCAGTTCATGAAGAAAGGCTAAGGTTCGCTGTTGAGCTTGTTGATTAGACTCGCCACCAACAAATGAAAAAGTCGGCTGTGACCAAAGTTGCATGAGGGCTTCTTCAAAGTCTTGGTCGGCAATCGCTTGACTACTTAGCTTTCGCTCTATTAGCCGTTTGTCGGTTTGAATAGCGAGTTTCAGACTCTGAGCCAAAGGATCAACTGTTTGGATAGCCCTTCGATAGGGGCTAGAATAAATAGCGGTAATGGGTTTGTCTGCTAAAAAGTCAAGCTGTGCCAAGGATTCTCGCCCTTTGTCTGATAATGGTCGGTTGATTTCATCAGGTGTATAGTTAGAATGCGCATGACGGATAAAATAGTAGGTGTTGTTCATAAGACGATTATAGCAAAATTTAAATCTCAATTCATTTTCTACCTATTTTCCACGCCACCTTTTCTGTCTTTGTCCGCCTTTCGTGTTATAATAAACCTATGGAAAAAAAGAATAAGTTGTTATTAATTGACGGCTCGTCCGTTGCTTTTCGCGCTTTTTTTGCGCTTTATAATCAAATCGACCGTTTCA
>NZ_CALHWC010000109.1 GCF_938036805.1 uncultured Streptococcus sp. | reverse complement strand
TACTACTCACTCTGTACTCAGCTTATCAAATCTGCGATGAGTTGACGATCGTTTCTTCAGCAGGTTCACCTGTATTTGCTGGATTTATCACAGGTCTCATCATGGGAGATTTACCTACAGGTTTATTGATTGGTGCCAACCTTCAATTGGTGGTACTCGGTGTTGGTACCTTCGGTGGTGCTTCTCGTATTGACGCTACTTCTGGTGCGGTTCTTGCGACTGCCTTCTCAGTAGCTCAAGGTCTTGATCCAGAGCTTGCTATTGCTACAATCGCTGTACCGGTAGCAACTTTGTTAACATACTTTGATATTCTTGGTCGTATGACTACAACTTACTTCGCTCACCGTGTGGATGCTGCGATTGAACGCTTTGACTACAAAGGCATCGAACGCAACTACCTCCTTGGTGCGATTCCTTGGGCTCTTTCTCGTGCCCTCCCAGTCTTCTTTGCCCTTGCCTTTGGTGGAGCTTTTGTAGAAACTGTTGTTACAGGTCTCGCTAATGTACAATGGTTGGCAAACGGTTTGAAACTTGCAGGTCAAATGCTTCCAGGTCTTGGATTTGCAATCTTGCTTCGTTATCTTCCAGTGAAACGCAACCTTCACTACTTGGCACTTGGATTTGGCTTGACAGCTATGTTGACAGTGCTTTACAGTAATGTTCAAAGCCTTGGTGCTGCAGTGTCTAGCATTGTTGGTTCTGAAGTGTTCTCTAAACTTCCAAAAGAACAAGCTATTACTTTTGTTAACAACTTCAAGAGTGTATCTATGATTGGTATCGCCATCATCGGTGTATTCCTTGCAGTACAACACTTCAAAAACAGCCAACGTACAGTCGTAGCTGCTCCAGTAACTGAATCAGAAAGCGGGGAAATTGAAGATGACGAATTCTAATTACAAACTAACAAAAGAAGATTTTAAACAGATTAACAAACGTAGCTTGTTTACCTTCCAATTGGGTTGGAACTATGAGCGTATGCAGGCTTCTGGTTACCTTTACATGATTTTGCCACAATTACGCAAGATGTATGGAGACGGTACACCTGAACTGAAAGAAATGATGAAATTGCATACGCAATTCTTCAATACTTCACCATTCTTCCACACTATTATCACTGGTTTTGACCTTGCTTTGGAAGAAAAAGATGGTGTGAAATCAAAAGATGCGGTCAATGGTATCAAGACAGGTCTCATGGGACCATTCGCTCCTCTTGGAGACTCAATCTTTGGATCATTGGTACCAGCTATTATGGGTTCAATCGCAGCAACTTTGGCTGTTGCAGGCAACCCAGCCGGTATCTTCCTATGGATCGCTGTAGCAGTTGCTTACGACATTTTCCGTTGGAAACAATTGGAATTTGCCTATAAAGAAGGGGTTAACCTCGTCAACAATATGCAAAGTACTTTGACAGCTTTGATTGATGCTGCATCCGTACTTGGTGTCTTCATGGTTGGTGCCCTGATTGCCAGCATGATTGGTGTTGAAGTTTCTTGGGCTCCACACATCGGGGACAAAGCAATTGAAATTCAAGATATGCTTAACCTCATCTTCCCACGCTTGGTACCAGCTATCATCACAGGTGTAATCTTCTGGTTGCTTGGACGTAAGGGTATGAACTCTACAAAAGCTATCTTGCTCATCATTCTTGCAGCGATTGCTTTCTCAGCGTTTGGTCACTTCTTCTTTGGAATGGCATAATGGTGTAAATTATGAGCAAACAATTAATTTTGATTAGTCATGGTCGCTTTTGTGAAGAGTTGAAAACAACCACTGAGATGATTATGGGACCTCAAGCGGATATTCATGCCGTTGCCTTGTTACCAGAGGAGGGACCAGATGATTTTACAGCCAAGTTCTTAGACACAGTCAAGGATTTTGATGACTATATTGTCTTTGCAGATCTTTTGGGAGGTACACCATGTAATGTAGTCAGCCGCCTTATTTTAGAAGGTAAGGATATTGACTTGTACGCCGGCATGAATCTGCCGATGGTGATTGAGTTTCTCAATGCTTCTCTGACAGGAGCTGATGTTGACTATCCGAAAAATGCAGTCGAAAATATCGTTAAAGTCAATGATATTTTAGCAAGCTTATCAGATGATGAGGATGAGTAGGACTGTTTTGTAAGGAAAAAAGAAATGAAGGGGAGTGGGGAATTTTCCCATTCCCTCTTTTAAAAGCAAATAACTAATATATCATTGTTTATTTTGAAAGGACTACCATGCTAGATTATTCAAAAGAGAAACTGGTTGAATTGGGCGCGGAAATCACCACGCGTGAAATCTACCAACAGCCAGATGTTTGGCAGACAGCTTTTAATCATTACAAGACTCAAGCTGACCAAATCGCTGCTTTTCTAAAAGGTATTGAAGAAAAGCATGATTATATAAAAGTTATCTTTACAGGTGCGGGAACTTCGGCTTATGTGGGCGATACGCTATTGCCATATTTCAGAAAGCTTTATAATGAGCGCCAATGGAATTTTAATTCGGTTGCGACGACTGATATTGTGGCGAATCCTGAAGTGCATCTGCACAAGGAAATTCCAACGGTTCTTGTTTCTTTTGCCCGCAGTGGCAATTCGCCAGAAAGTGTTGCGACAGTGGACTTAGCCAAGCAGCTGCTTGATGAGCTTTATCAAGTGACCATTACCTGTGCTGCAGAGGGGAAACTAGCTCAGCAGGCACATGGCGATGAGCGGAATCTCCTCTTATTGCAACCAGCTCCATCAAATGATGCTGGCTTTGCCATGACTTCTAGCTTCACCTCTATGATGCTGACAGCTCTCTTGGTTTTTGACCCAGCAGATTTAGCTCAAAAAGAAGCAAGAGTAGCCGAGTTGATTGCCCTGAGCCAAAAGGTTTTGGCCGATGTGGCTGATGTTCAAGCTTTGACAGAATTAGACTTTAACCGTGTCATTTACCTGGGAGCAGGGCCATTCTTTGGTCTGGCGCACGAAGCTCAGCTGAAAATTTTGGAGTTGACCGCTGGGAAAATTGCGACCATGTATGAAAGCCCAGTTGGCTTCCGCCATGGACCAAAATCTCTGATTAACGAAGAGACGCTTGTGCTGGTATTTGGCTCAAGGGATGCATACACCAAACGCTACGATTTGGATTTGGTGCGTGAAGTGGCAGGAGATCAGATTGCTCGCAAAGTGGTCTTCTTTACAGAGCGCAGAGAAGATTTGGAAAATGTTGAGCAAGTGGTTCTTGAAAGTGATATCTTGGAAGATAGCTATCGAGCCTTCCCTTATATCGTCTATGCTCAGCTCTTCTCTCTCTTGACTTCTTTGAAAGTCAAAAATCGACCAGATACACCGTCTCCGACAGGTACGGTCAATCGGGTCGTTCAGGGAGTTATCATCCACCCTTTCCAGCAGTAGAAAGCTAAATATGGATAAGTCAAACATTAGTCATGGGAAAGCTAGTTATTAAAAAGCCTTTCAGATAAAGAGTCTGGGACAAAAGTCCTAGCCTCTCAATTGTCTTTGGATTGTCGAGCAAGACGCAGTGGTTGAGTGGGCTCTACTACGCTGATTTCATCAGCTTTTACAGCCCTACTCAACTGTGCGGAGGTGGGACGACGAAATCGAATTCTAATGAATTACCGATTTCTGTCCTACTCTCGTCCCGTGACTAAGTCAAGGAAGTTTTAAAAGGATGCCTTTTAAAATGAGACAGAGGGAGATTATATGAAATCTTATCAAGAATCTATTTTTGGTACTTTTAAAGGACAGGATGTCTTAGCCTACACCTTTGAAAATAAGCTAGGCTATCGCTTCAGGGTCATGAACTATGGCGCAACGATTTTAGAATATCAGACACCCGATAAAAATGGTGATTTTGCCAATATCATTCTAGGTTTTGAGCGATTTGATGATTATGTCGGCAATAGTCCTAAGCATGGGGCCAGCGTGGGGCCAGTTGCGGGACGGATTGCGAAGGCTAGCTTTGAGCTGAATGGGCAGTCCTACCAGCTGGAAGTCAATAATGGCCAGAATTGCAACCACAGTGGCTCTACTGGCTGGGACAGTGTGATTTTCCAGACAGAGGAAGTCACAAACGAGGGCGTCACCTTTTACACAGAGCGCCCAGATGGGACGGGCGGTTTTCCTGGAAATTTGAAGATCTGGATTTCCTATTCCTTATCGGAAAAAGGGGAGATTGAGATTTCCTATCAAGTCCAGACAGATCAGGATAGTCTGGTTAATCCGACCAACCACAGCTATTTCAATCTGTCAGGTGATTTCAGTCAGCCGATTGATCAGCATGTCCTCCAGCTGCATACTAAAGGGGTGTACCCGATTGCTCCCGACGGCGTACCAGCAAAAGAAGTGGATGCAGATCGTGGCTTTGTCAAAGGGCTACAAACAGGTCTGGCGCTGAAAGAAATTTTTGCTGATCCAGATGAGCAGATTCAGGTCGTATCAGGGCTGGATCATCCCTTTGCTCTAGATAAAGAGCAGGAAGAGGCAGGATGTCTTTATGATGCGGCCTCAGGTCGCTATCTGACTTTCCGTACGGATGCTCCTTGTGTCGTGACTTATTCGGCAAATTTTGTTGATGAGTCAGTTATCATCAATGGACAGCCAATGATTCAGCATAATGGTATAGCGCTGGAAGCACAGGCCTTGCCTGATGCGATTCATAGTGACTTGAAAGATCAGGTCATTCTCGAGTCAGGGAGCCTCTTCACCAGCACCACCGTTTATTTCGCAGGTGTGAAATAAACAGCAAACTTGCTTCATTTGAAGTGTATCTCACCTAGCGATATTAGCCTCAGATACAAGAAAACGGCAGAATCCCCCTCTGCCGTTTTTACTATTTATTTTATTGGTTATCTAAGTCTTGTGGTTGGAAAAATTGATTGTAACGCTCTTCGTCTTCTTGGTTATCACGGATAACTTTTGCAAGAGTGAATGAAGAAGAAATCAGTCCGACAGAACCCATGAGATAGTATCCTTTAACCATCAAAGGCTCTTTCAAAGTATAGAGGCCGACGAGAACAAGAGTCACAAAGAAGGCGAATGAGCCCCAAGCCATAAACATAAAGGCGGGTGTATTCCGATAAGTTTTCTTTTTAAGGTTGTTCATATCTAAAATCTCCTTTTCGATTTTTTTCATTGTATCATGAGTTTTTGAGACAGTCAATGAAATAGAGGCTATTTTAATCAGACTGAACAATTCATATTAGTTTGTATCATCTTACTAAGATATCTAAAAGTATTTTATTTTTAAAAAATATTTTTTCTTTAAGCAAATTTTAAGATAAGAACGTTATACTAATACCATCAAATGAAGACCTCCTAACTTTATTTGATAGAAATCCTAAAACTTTTTCATAATAATCTCCCATAAGAGCCACCAAATTCGGTGGCTTTTTTTGTATTCAGAAGCGGGTCGGATTGCTTCCTCTGCCCTATTTTTTGCTATAATAGTCCTATGAGTAGAATTTTAGATAATGAATTAATGGGGGATGAGGAGTTGGTAGAACGTACCCTCCGTCCTCAGTATTTACGAGAATATATTGGTCAGGATAAGGTCAAAGATCAGCTGAAGATTTTTATTGAAGCAGCTAAATTGCGGGATGAGGCGTTGGACCATACTTTGCTTTTTGGTCCTCCAGGTCTGGGAAAGACGACTATGGCCTTTGTCATTGCCAACGAACTCGGTGTGAATATTAAGCAGACTTCTGGTCCGGTCATTGAAAAGGCTGGTGATTTGGTGGCCATTCTTAATGATTTGGAGCCGGGCGATGTCCTCTTTATCGATGAGATTCACCGTTTGCCTATGGCGGTAGAGGAAGTGCTATATAGCGCCATGGAGGACTTTTACATTGACATTATGATTGGGACTGGCGAAACCAGTCGCAGCGTCCACCTGGAGTTGCCACCTTTCACTCTGATTGGGGCTACCACTCGGGCGGGCATGCTGTCCAATCCTCTGCGGGCTCGTTTTGGGATTACCGGTCATATGGAGTATTATGAACCTGACGATCTGACCGAAATCGTCGAGCGGACGGCAGAGATTTTTGAGATGGATATTACCCACGAGGCTGCTCGGGAGCTTGCTCTACGTAGCCGAGGCACACCGCGAATTGCCAATCGTCTGCTCAAGCGGGTGCGGGACTACGCCCAGATTATGGGCAATGGCTTGATTGATGATAAGATAACCGACCAGGCTCTCTCCATGCTGGATGTGGACCAGGA
>NZ_CALHWC010000108.1 GCF_938036805.1 uncultured Streptococcus sp. | reverse complement strand
CATAGCTTGGCACAAAGTTCTTTTCAGGATGGCAAGCAATCACGTCTTCTGTTTTTTCTTTACTACGGTTGTAAATGGCAACTGTATAGCCACGAGATTCAATATTTAGGGCAAGGTTACGACCCATTACGGCCATACCAACAACACCAAAGTTAGCTTTTGTCATTTTCTACTCCTATAATCTTAGTTGTTTAATCTGTTATATTTTAACATTTTTACATGGTAATGAAAAGTATTTAGCTGATAGAAATGCTTTTCTGATGGATGACAAACAAACAGCCAGGAGTTTCAACTCCCAGCTGTTTGGATATCATAGATATATTTGGTTTTATTTCTCATCAACTTCGATGACAGCTTGTTCATCTTGTTTAAGCTTGTTAACAGTCATATTGACACCAAGTGCTCCAGCTAACAGTTGACGGATATCAAAGCCTGCCCCTTGGGAAACTTGGTCAATGCTCTGCATGATGTCGCCGACCATTTTAGAAGCATTGCCTTCGCCATACATGGTGATCTTATCTACCTTGGTCAATGGCTCTGCCACCGCACGAGCGATTTCTGGCAATTTATCGACAATCATCTCCGTAATCGCAGCTTCCTGCATCTTCTTCATGGCTTCTGCTTTCTTGTCCAAACCTTGGGCTTCCGCTTCTAGTTTAAGACGAATGGCTTCCGCTTCTGCACGTCCTTTGGCTTCAATAGCTTCTGCTTCTTGCAGTTGCGCAAATTTCTCAGCCTCGGCCTGAGCCTTGCGGGCTTCCGCTTCTTTTTGTGTTTCAAAGAGTTCCGCTTCGGCCTGACGCTGACGTTCAATCAATTGCGCTTCTGCGGCCTGTTGACGGGCATATTTTTCAGCTTCGGCTTGCTTGCGGATATTGGCATCCAATTCCTGCTCACGAACTTTAACTTCCCGCTCTTTGACTTCAGCTTCTTTTTCCTGCTTCATGATGTTGGCTTCTGCGGCCACACGTTCTTGTTCACGACGCTGGATTTCAGCCTCAATCCCTTTAGCTGCGTCCGCTTTAGCTTGCGCGATATCCGCTTCCTGCTTGAGGGCAGCTTGTTTCAGTTTGAGTTCATTTTGCTTTTGAGCAATTTCCAAATCAGCTGCCACGCGCTTGTCGTTAGCCAACTTGTCCTGCTCAGCTTCAACTTCCTTACGCTCACGTTCAGCCTTAGCCTTGGCAATCAGGGCGTCTTTCTTGATCGTTTCAACATTTTCGATACCGAGATTGTCAATCACGCCACCTTCGTCAGAGAAGGATTGAACGGTAAAGGCAATGACTTCCAGACCCATCTTAGCCAAATCTGGCGCCACGTTATCTTGCACTTTAGAAGCAAATTCCTGACGGTCATTGACCATCTTGCGCAGTTCCATCTGGCCGATTACTTCACGAAGATTTCCTTCTAGTACATCTTGGACAGAGTTAGAAATATCAGTGGTATTCCAATTAAGGAAGTTTTCTGCCGCACGGTCAATCATTTCATCCGTAGTACCAATCTTCAACTTAACAGCCGCATCAGCACGAACGTTGATAAAGTCAAGTGTCGGTACAGACTCAGAAGTACGGACATCGGTAGAAAACTGCTCAATATCCAGATAAGAGCGCTGCTCTACAAAAGGAATCATGAAGCCAGCCTTACCTCTCAAATGGCGCTGCTTACGCAGACCAGTAATAACGACCACTTCATTTGGCTTAGCATTGACATACCCCTTAGCCAAAAGAATAATAAGCACGATGGCTGCAACGATTGCAAAAATCAACCAGCCTGGGATAAATAACATATCCATAGAAACTTCCTTTCTTTTTCCAGAGCAATAGACGAATGCATTGCCCAAATATATTTTTAGTTAGTATATCAAAAAATTAACAGTTTGCAAAACTTTTACTGCTACTCCTATCCAACTTCTGAAATCCCCCTCAAACAAAAAAAGATAGCTCCTCATTCATTGAGGAAACTATCCATGTTTTATTAGTCATTTCTTCCAAAGATACGAAGGATGCTGAGGAAGAGGTTGATAAAGTCAAGGTAGAGGCTCAAAGCTAGAGAAATAGCCCAGCCAAGACCTGCCTGTCCACCCGTTTGCTCATAAACGTAGCGAATTTTTTGATTATCCCAAGCAATCAACCCTGCGAAAATGACGACGCTGACGTAGCTTACAATATAGTCTATCATGTCGCTACCCAGGAAAATATTGACAAAACTTGCGATCACAATCCCAATCAGACCTGCAATCATAGCTCGGCCCATACCAGATAAATCTTTTTTAATGATGACGCCCATGGCTGCCATGACAAGGAAAACAGCCGCACTAACTGCAAATGCTTTGAAGACCACGCCTCCTGTGTACATGGCCACAATGAAACTCATGGTAAATCCGTTTAGGGCTGAGTAGCTCAAAAAAAGCGGAAGAGCAGCTGGACTATTGCGGAGGCCTCTGCTGGAAGCTGACCAAACCAAGGCCAGCTCAATGAAGATAGCTCCATAGTAAATCCAGCTATAATGGAGCAAAATCTCAACTAGAGCTGTTTGGAAGGTCGTCAGCATTAAGCCTGAAACCAGAGCAGAGATAGCAATTCCCATCCCGACAAATCCGTAGACCTTAGAATAAAAACTAGAAAGTCCACTATTTTCTTGAATAACTGTATTGTTCATAATGTCTCCTTTTTACATTTTAACTTTTCAGCATCTTTCGATGATACTTTTTACGTCCACTCAGCTTTTGCCGCCAAGGTGCCGTCGCCTCTTTGATCGCCCAATACTTATCCACCATAGTTACAACGAAGGACTCCTTGTAGCGGGGTGGTGCTAAGGTAGCACCCCACATGTGCTTGATGATAATATCTTCCTCAACTCGATTGAGCTTGGTAATCTTGCGGGCATTTCGGACTGCTAGGCGGGGATGTACCCAAGCATGACTCTTTTTAAACTTGGTTTCGCGCCAGTCATAATAAAATAGATCATGCAGAAGAGCGCCCCGTGCTGTACTGCGGGCATTCCAGCCAAATTTTTTAGCAATCTTATAACTAGTATAACTGACATTGATTGAATGTTCAAGCCGATTGGAATGAATATGATGGGTAATTCCTTTTAAGCGTTGGACGCTGGGCTTCTCAATCAAATGCCCCACATAGGCCATAAATTCATCATCTTCTCTGTAAGACATGTCATCACCTCCATTTAGTTTTATTATAGAGAGATTTCTAAAAGCTAGCTTAAAGCAAACATCAGGATGCCGGCTGCCACAGCTACGTTAAGACTTTCAGCCTGCCCCTTCATGGAAATGTGAACCAGAACATCAGCTGCATCCGTCATTTCTTGGCTGATTCCCTGACCTTCATTGCCCATGACTAAGAGGAAATCTTCATGTTTTTCGACCTTTTGATAATCCACAGAATCTTCTGATAAGGTCGAAGCCAGAATTTGCAGGTCACTTTGACGAGCTAGGGCCAGCATATCCTCTCTGCTCACGCGATAAATAGGCAGATGAAAATGGCTGCCCTGCATAGAACGCAAGGTTTTGAGATTGTAAATGTCAGCGGAGTGGCTAGAGATGAAAACTCCTTGATAACCCGCTGCATCCGCTGTTCGGATGATGGTTCCGACATTGCCAGGATCCTGCACATCTTCTAAAAAGAGATAGGCACCTTCCAGCTTTTCTGGAATAGTTTGCTCCTCAAAGGCTAATTCTGCAACGATTCCCTGAGGTGTCTTACTATCTGCCAAATCACTGAGAATCTCTGGACTGACAAAAATCGTCTGAGAAAATGCTGCCAAGCGCTCTTCGTACTCTGCCAAGGCAAAAATTCGCAAAATCCGTGCCTGACTGGCCAGAGCCTCCTCAAAAAGATGCCAGCCCTCAATCAAATACGACTCGCTACGATATTTTTTTTGATGCAGCTTTTTAGCTTTTTTTACCACATTATTGGCTTTTGAGGTTATAATATTCATAAATACATTATAACACAATCTAGCAGTTTTGAACTCATCCTCTAGACTTAGCTTCAGAGAAAATCTTATCTCCAGCAAGCAACTGCTCGCTGTGCTATGGGCTGAGAAGCAAGTTTCAAACCGCAACAAAAGGAGGTAACAATGCAAAAAGTAAGAATGATCGCGCAAGGACGAGTCCAAGGCGTCGGCTTTCGTTGGGGCGTTTACTCCCTCGCTCTGCAAATTGGCGGGATTACCGGTCGTGTCTGGAATAATGACGACGGTACAGTCGAAATTTTGGCTCAAGCTGAAAGCTCTGCCCTCATGGCCAAGTTCATTCAAGAAATCCGCAAGGGACCAACTCCTTTTTCAAAAGTCAGCTATTTAGATGTCACCATGGCCAATTTTGAGTCCTATACTGACTTTAAAATTGCAAATTAGGTCTGGAGAACTATTGTATATTTCCCTAAAAAACAGTAGAATAGATAGGTATTATTTTTTAGAAACAAAGGAAATGAACTCGTGAAAACATTTAAACGTATTTTATTCTCTGGAATGAGCTTGTCCCTCCTTCTATTATTGACAGGGTGTGTCGGACGAGACAAAGCCGGTAATCCTGCTGGACCAATTTGGGACGTGCTTGGCCATCCTATGGCAGATAGCATCCAGTTCTTTGCCAAGGATTCAGGCCTTGGTTATGGTCTAGCGATTATTATCGTTACACTCATCGTGCGGCTGATTATTTTCCCACTGGGAATCTATCAATCTTGGAAAGCTACTCTTCAGTCAGAAAAGATGAACTACTTCAAGCCCATCTTTGCCCCTATTCAAGAACGAATCAATAATGCCGAAACGCAAGAAGAAAAGCTAGCAGCCCAGCAAGAATTATTTGCTGCCCAAAGAGAAAATGGTCTGAGTATGTTTGGCGGCATCGGCTGCCTACCTCTGATTATTCAGATGCCTTTCTTCTCAGCCCTCTTCTTCGCTGCCCAATACACAAACGGCGTAGCTAGCAGTACATTCCTTGGTATCAATCTAGGAAAACCTAGTCTAGTCCTGACTCTCATTGTCGGGGTACTCTACTACATCCAATCACTTCTTTCCCTACATGGTATCGAAGATGAGACCCAAAAAGAGCAGATGAAGCGCGCTACTTATGTGAGCCCGATTATGATCGTAGTCTTCTCTTTCATGTCACCAGCAGCTGTGACCCTCTACTGGGTAGTCGGTGGTTTCATCCAAATCATCCAACAATTCATCATTAACTACTTAATGCGTCCTCGGATCAGGAAGCAAGTAGCAGAAGAATACAAAAAGAATCCTCCGAAAGCCATGAGCAATGCAGGTCGCATCAAAGATGTGACGCCAAAAGCGAGCCAAGCAATCACTCAAAACAATAAAAAGAAAAAGAATCGCAACGCTGGTAAACAACGTTCTAGATAAATAAACTATCCATGTCCCTCTGAGGTTTCCTATCTAATCTTGGAGGGATTTTTTTCTACTCGCCCTAATAATACTAAAAGAGAGGCTGGGACAAAAGTCCTAGCCTCTCAATTGTCTTTGGATTGTCGAGCAAGA
>NZ_CALHWC010000107.1 GCF_938036805.1 uncultured Streptococcus sp. | reverse complement strand
AAATCAAGTTTAAAGCCTTCCTTGACTATGCCTTGACACTGGGTGCAGATTACGTAGCAACGGGTCACTATGCTCAGGTGAAGAGAGACCAAGATGGTCTAGTCCATATGTTACGTGGCAAGGACAACAATAAGGATCAGACCTACTTCTTGAGCCAGCTATCACAGGAACAATTACAAAAGACCATGTTTCCTCTGGGGCATTTAGAAAAGCCAGAAGTTCGAGCAATTGCTGAAAGAGCTGGCTTAGCCACTGCTAAGAAAAAAGACTCGACCGGTATTTGCTTCATTGGTGAGAAGAATTTTAAAGAATTTCTGAGTCAATATTTACCAGCTCAGCCTGGTCGCATGATGACAATGGATGGCCAAGATATGGGCCAGCATGCAGGACTAATGTACTATACCATTGGCCAGCGAGGTGGTCTTGGAATTGGTGGCCAGCAGGGCGGTGACAACGAGCCTTGGTTTGTGGTCGGAAAAGACCTTAGCCAAAATATTCTTTATGTTGGCCAAGGATTCTATCATGACCATTTAATGTCAACCAGCCTTGACGCTAGTCAGGTTCATTTCACGAAAGAAATGCCGGAAGAATTTACTATGGAATGTACAGCTAAGTTCCGTTATCGTCAGCCTGATTCCAAGGTGACAGTTACTGTAAAGGGTGACAAGGCTGTTGTCAACTTCGATCAACCACAAAGGGCGGTGACTCCAGGCCAAGCAGTCGTTTTCTATGATGGAGATGAGTGTTTAGGTGGTGGCTTGATTGACAGAGCTTATAAGAATGGTCAAGTCTTGCAGTACATTTAGATTGACAATTCAGCATAATTTGCTAAAATAAGATAAGCAATACCTATGATGGTCAAAGCTCATGGATGTTGCAGGCTTTTTTGTCCTGCACTTCTAGAGACTTGGCCTTTTTTGGTGAAAAAATGAAGGAAAAAGAAATGACACACAATTTTACTGAAAGTTATGATGTTATCGTGATTGGAGCGGGGCACGCTGGAGTTGAGGCATCGCTGGCTGCCAGTCGCATGGGTTGTAAAGTTTTGCTAGCAACTATCAATATTGAGATGCTGGCTTTTATGCCCTGCAATCCATCTATCGGAGGGTCTGCAAAAGGCATTGTTGTCCGTGAAGTAGATGCTTTGGGCGGAGAGATGGCCAAGAATATTGACAAGAGCTATATCCAGATGAAGATGCTCAATACTGGTAAAGGACCCGCTGTTCGGGCTCTTCGGGCGCAAGCGGATAAAGAGCTCTATTCTAAAGAAATGCGGAAGACTGTTGAAAATCAAGAAAATTTGACTTTGCGGCAAACCATGATTAATGAAATTCTGGTTGAAGATGGTAAGGTCATTGGGGTTAAGACAGCGACGCAACAGGAATATGCAGCTAAAGCTGTCATTGTTACAACTGGAACAGCCTTGCGGGGAGAAATTATTATTGGTGATCTCAAGTATTCATCTGGTCCAAACCATAGCTTGGCAGCCATTCCTTTAGCAGATAATCTGCGTGATCTAGGTTTTGAAATTGGTCGTTTTAAGACAGGAACACCTCCACGTGTTAAGGCATCATCGATCAATTATGATGTGACCGAGATTCAGCCAGGAGACGAAAAGGCCAATCATTTTTCATACACCTCTCGTGATGAGGACTATGTGAAAGATCAAGTGCCTTGCTGGTTGACTTATACCAATGCGGAAAGTCACGAAATCATCCAAAATAACCTGCACCGTGCTCCTATGTTTTCAGGTATCGTTAAAGGAGTAGGACCACGTTATTGTCCGTCTATTGAGGATAAGATCGTCCGTTTTGCGGATAAGGAACGCCACCAGCTTTTCTTAGAGCCTGAGGGTCGTGATACGGAAGAAGTTTATGTGCAGGGGCTGTCAACCAGTCTGCCAGAAGATGTACAGAAGGACTTGGTTCACTCTATCAAAGGTTTAGAAAATGCTGAGATGATGCGGACAGGCTATGCCATTGAGTACGATATGATTATGCCTCACCAGTTGCGGGCAACCTTGGAAACTAAGAAAATTTCAGGGCTCTTTACAGCAGGTCAGACCAATGGAACTTCTGGTTATGAAGAAGCCGCTGGTCAAGGGATTATCGCTGGGATTAATGCGGCCTTGAAGATCCAAGGGAAGCCGGAGTTAATCTTGAAGCGCAGTGATGGTTACATTGGAGTCATGATTGATGATTTAGTGACCAAGGGGACTGTAGAACCTTATCGCCTCTTGACTAGCCGAGCGGAATACCGTTTGATTCTCCGCCATGACAATGCTGATATGCGTTTGACAGAGATGGGCCGAGAAATTGGTCTGGTAGATGATGAGCGCTGGGCTCGTTTTGAGATTAAAAAGAATCAATTTGACAACGAGATGAAGCGCTTGGAATCCATTAAGTTGAAACCTGTCAAGGAAACCAATGCTAAGATAGAAGCGCTTGGTTTTAAAGCTCTGACAGATGCAGTGACAGCCAAAGAATTTATGCGGCGACCGGAAGTGTCTTACCAAGATGTGGTTCAGTTCATTGGTCCAGCAGCAGAAGAGTTGGATGAAAAGATTATCGAGCTAATTGAGACAGAGATTAAGTACGAAGGCTATATTTCTAAAGCTCTTGATCAGGTTGAGAAGATGAAACGCATGGAAGAAAAGCGCATTCCAGCCAATATTGATTGGGATGATATTGATTCGATTGCGACAGAAGCGCGACAGAAGTTTAAGAAAATCAATCCAGAAACGATTGGTCAGGCAAGCCGTATTTCGGGTGTCAATCCAGCAGATATTTCTATTTTGATGGTTTACTTAGAAGGCAAGTCTAGAAGCATTTCTAAAAACAAAGCAAAATCGTAGACATATTAACGTACTATTTTATTGATAGTACGTTTTTGCATAATTTACACGTTTGTAAATGAATATTTACAAAAAATCTCTTTTATATAGAGAAATATTTACAACTACTGTCAACTTTTTGTTTAATAAAATTTACAAGATTTACACATCTTGTAAATTGATTATGAATATTTGTTTGAGAATAGATCTAGGATTTGAGTCTTTCTTGCTTTACAAGTATTCAAGGGCAGTGAAAACTCGCTTTTTTTAAGAAAATATGGTAAAATGGCGCAATAAGAGGTTTTTTAATGAAAAGAATTCGTTTTTCCCCGAGCCACTTTGCGATAGTGGGTTTTACTTCCTTTATCATATTAGCTATTTGTCTACGCCTTTTTGGTGATAGTTTGCCTATGCTGGTGTCTCTTTTCATAGTGCTGGTGCTCTTGGTTTGGCTATTTATACAGCAGCAAAGAGTGACCGAATTGGACGAGCTTGAGCAGATTCGTTATGTCAATCATCAAGCAGAGGGAAGTTTAGCTTCTTTGTTGGATAAGATGCCAGTTGGTGTGATTAAAATCAATGAAAATAGTGGAGATGTGGACTGGTTCAATCCTTATGCTGAATTGATTTTTACAACGGATGATGGGGAGCTAAATAGTGATCTCCTTCAGGAAATTATCCAGCTTGCCGCTTCGAAATCGGGTAGCTACGCAACAGTAGGAGACAACCAGTATTCTGTTTACTTTGATTCAGCTTCTAGTGTCTTGTACTTTTTTGATGCATCAAGTGAGTATGAAGCAACAGTTGGGCTCGTTACGACGCGACCAGTTATCGGTGTTGTTTCAGTAGATAATTATGATGATTTGGAAGATGCTGTTTCAGATTCAGATATCAGTCATATCAACAGTTTTGTAGCTAACTTTGTAGCAGAGTTTTCTGAGCAATTTCATATGTTCTACCGTCGGGTGGGAATGGATCGTTATTATCTTTTCACGGATTATACGGTTTTGGAACAACTGATGGATAGTAAATTTTCGATCATTGATCAATTTCGGACAGAAGCCAAGAATCGAAAACTTCCTCTGACGCTTAGTATGGGCTTTTCTTACGGGGATGGTAAGCATGATGAAATTGGTAAGATTGCCCTTCTTAATCTTAACCTAGCTGAGGTCCGAGGTGGTGACCAAGCGGTTGTCAAAGAGAATGACGAGACCAAGAATCCAGTTTACTTTGGTGGTGGAACGGCTGCATCTGTCAAACGTACACGCACGCGTACGAGGGCTATGATGGCAGCTATTTCAGATAAAATCAAGAGTGTAGATCAGGTTTTCGTGGTTGGTCATCGCAATCTTGATTTGGATGCCTTGGGTTCCGCGGTGGGTATGCAGCTTTTTGCTAGCAATATCATTGAGAAAGCCTATGTTGTGTATGATGACCAACAGATGGGCTCGGATATCTATCGCTCTATTCAAAAATTGACATCAGAAGGCGCTGATTATCTTTTGCCGATATCGGAAGCTGTAAACCGAGTGACCAGTCGCTCACTCTTAATAATGGTGGACCACTCGAAGTTGGCCTTAACGCTTTCAAGGGAATTATTTGACCGATTTAGTCAGACGATTGTGGTGGATCATCACCGTCGTGATGAGGATTTTCCTGAAAATGCGGTCATCGCCTATATCGAAAGTGGGGCTAGCAGTGCCAGTGAATTGGTAACGGAGTTGATTCAGTTTCAAAATTCCAAGAAAAATCGCCTGAATAAAATTCAAGCCAGCCTGCTCATGGCTGGGATTATGCTAGACACCAAGAATTTTACCTCCAGAGTAACGAGTAGAACCTTTGATGTAGCTAGTTATTTGCGGGCTCGCGGCAGTGATAGTGTAGTCATTCAGGATATTTCTTCGACGAATTTTGAAGAGTATCGAGCAGTCAATGAGCTGATTTTGACAGGTAAGAAGCTTTTACCAAATGTGATTGTAGCAGCGGGTCCTGAAAATGCCAGCTATGATACAGTCGTCATTAGTAAGGCAGCTGACACCATGCTTGCCATGTCGGGCATTGAAGCAACCTTTGTGGTCAGCAGGAATACTGAGGGTTACGTATCCATTTCAGCTCGTAGTCGCAGTAAGATCAATGTTCAGCGGATTATGGAGAAAATGGGTGGTGGCGGCCACTTTAATCTAGCAGCAGCGCAAGTTAGCGATCAAACGGTTGCTGAAGTCACTCAACGTCTAAATCAAGAGATTATGGATCAAGTGATGGATAATGAGGAATCAATAGAAAAGGAGAAATAAAATGAAAGTTATTTTTTTAGAGGATGTAAAAGGGAAAGGGAAAAAAGGGGAAATCAAGGAAGTGCCTACTGGCTATGCTCAAAATTTCCTGATTAAGAAAAATCTGGCTAAGGAAGCCAATGCACAAGCTATCGGTGAGCTGAGAGGAAAGCAAAAATCCCAGGAAAAGGCTCACGCAGAGATGGTGGCAGAAGCACAAGCCATTAAAGCTAAATTGGAAGAAGAAGCAACGGTTGTTGCTTTTACAGAGAAAGTCGGACCAGACGGACGGACTTTCGGTTCGATTACTAACAAAAAAATTGCTGATGAACTACAAAAGCAATTTGGCCTAAAAATTGACAAACGGAATATCAAGGTTGATTCTCCCATTCGTTCGATTGGTTTGATTGATGTTCCTGTAAAGATTTACCAAGACGTGACAAGTGTGATTCGCCTGCGGGTTACGGAAGGGTAAAAAGGATTAAAGGAAGGATTCACCTATGGCAGAGATTGATGAGTTGCGAGCTCAGCCTCAAGATATTTTAGCAGAACAGTCTGTACTAGGGGCCATTTTCATCGATGAGAGCAAACTGGTCTTTGTCCGTGAATATATTGAGCCTGGGGATTTCTTTAAATATGCCCATCGGCTGATTTTTAAGGCCATGATTGACTTGGCAGATCGTGGGGATGCTATTGATGCGACCACCGTTCGCAATATTTTGGATAGCCAAGGAGACTTGCAGAATATTGGCGGACTGAGCTATCTGGTGGAGGTCGTTAACTCTGTACCGACTTCTGCCAATGCAGAGTACTATGCCAAGATCGTTTCTGAAAAAGCAATCTTACGCCGCCTGATTTCACGCTTGACAGAATCCATCAACCAAGCCTATGACGGTGAGAGACCATCAGAGGAAATCATTGCAGGAGCAGAAAAGGCTCTGATTGATGTCAGTGAAACGGCCAGCCGCAGTGGGTTTGAAAATATTCAAGATATTCTAAATCTTAACTTTGCTAATCTAGAAGCCCGTTCTCAGCAAACTACTGATATTACAGGGATTGCGACGGGTTACCGTGAGTTGGATAAGATGACGACGGGCTTGCACGAAGAAGAGTTAATCATCCTAGCTGCTCGTCCAGCGGTTGGTAAGACAGCCTTTGCCCTCAATATTGCCCAGAATATTGGGACTAAGCTGGATAAGACAGTGGCTATCTTCTCTCTAGAAATGGGGGCAGAGAGCCTGGTCGACCGGATGCTGGCTTCAGAAGGAGTGATTAATTCTCACTCTATCCGTACGGGGCAACTGACAGATGAAGAGTGGCAGAAATATACCATTGCGACGGCAAATCTGGCCAATGCGAGTATCTATATTGATGACACGCCAGGGATTCGGATTACGGAGATTCGTTCGCGAGCTCGTAAGCTATCTCAAGAGACAGGCAATCTTGGCCTGATTTTAATTGACTACCTGCAATTGATTACAGGAACGGGTCGTGAAAACCGTCAACAGGAAGTTTCGGAAATTTCTCGCCAGCTTAAGATTTTAGCGAAGGAGCTCAAGGTGCCGGTTATTGCGCTGAGTCAGCTCTCGCGTGGCGTGGAGCAGCGGCAGGACAAGCGCCCAGTACTATCTGATATTCGGGAGTCTGGGTCTATCGAGCAGGATGCGGATATCGTAGCCTTTCTTTACCGAGATGACTATTATGAACGGGCCGGTGAGGAAGAGGAAGGCATTCCTAACAACAAGGTTGAAGTCATTATTGAGAAAAACCGGAGCGGAGCGCGTGGTACGGTTGAGCTAATTTTCCAAAAAGAATATAATAAATTTTCAAGTATTTCTAAAAGAGAGGATGTATAGTATGAGTGATGCATTTACAGATGTAGCAAAAATGAAGAAAATCAAGGAGGACATCAAGGCTCACGAGGGGCAGATGGTGGAGATGACCTTGGAAAATGGCCGTAAGCGCCAAAAAAGTAAACAAGGTCGTTTGATTGAAGTTTATCCTTCTCTCTTTATCGTTGAGTATGAAAATGAAGGGGGGCAGCCGGGTGAAATTGCCAACACCTATGTGGAGTCCTATACTTACTCAGATATTTTGACAGAGAAAAATTTAATTCGCTATTTTGACTAAGAATAATAGGTGATTCCAGAACTTTGTATTGTTTCCTAGAGTTGGGTAAAACCCAACTTTGAGGAACAGTTCATTTCTGGGATTTTTCTTAACCTAAATATGCCATACCAAGGATGGTTAAGATCAGCCGAATGGTGTATCTGCGAAGGCATGAGCTAGAACTTACGAAAGCTCCTACATATAGAGAAAGGGCTGGTGAAAGAAATGATTAAAAATTTGGTTTTTGACTTAGGAAATGTCTTGATTGAATGGAATTCTGAAAAAATCTTGACCTCTTTCGAACCTGAGAAAGAGCGACGACAGCTTCTTAGACAGGCTATTTTTGAGTCGGGTATCTGGCATCAAACAGACAAGGGAGAGCTGAGCTTGAAAGAAGCCTGTGATAAAGTGCTAGTTCAGCTGGATGACTCCTACCATCCTGTTGTTCAGGATACCTTCTACAATTGGTATGAGGTTGTGGAGGTTTACAGTGGTTTACAGGAAAAGATTCGACTGTGGGCTGATCAAGGCTATCGCATTTACATCCTGTCAACTACTTGTGAGATTTTTTATCATATTGAAAAAGCTGGTTTATTGCCCATTTACCCACTACTGTCGGGCTATATCCTTTCCTCAGAAGTTGGGGTTGTCAAGCCAGAGCCAGATATTTATCAGAAGCTGCTGAAAAAGTACGGGATTGATCCGACAGAGTCAGTCTTTATTGACGACATTCAAGCTAACTTGGATACGGCAGCTGAACTGGGTTTTGAAACCATCTTATCCACAAGTGAGCCAAAGAATATCAGGGCTATGGAGTCTTTGTTGGCTGCGAAAGGAGAGTTTGCCTAATTGATGATCGTTTGCTTCACTTATCGTTGAAAAGTAGTGAGTCCAAGCTCCAATCTTGACATTTGCTGATGATTGCGTTATCATAATCCTATATATGGGAGTCTGTGTACAGTCTGAGAGGAAGTGTAAGCTTCGACCGCACCTG
>NZ_CALHWC010000106.1 GCF_938036805.1 uncultured Streptococcus sp. | reverse complement strand
TTTGTCAAACCAGATGAGATTTCTTGATTTTCAGCATCAGCATTCCCTAAGGTTACTTCCACTTTCTTCGCTTTACCTTTTTCGACAGTCCAAACGTAGTTCTTGTCTCCGTCTGAGATGATACTGCTTGCTGGTACAAGAATCCCTTTTGTATTGTTTTTCACTTCAACGCTGACAGAGAAACCTTGCTTCAAATCACCAATTTCACTTGTAATATCGACTGTAAATGGATATTTTGCAGAGGAAGCTGCGCCACCTGTATTGGTTGATGAAGCTTGCTGTCCATCCTTAGGATAGTTGGAAATATAACTAATTTTGCCTGTCCATTTTTTATCAGGATATACTTTAGAAGTAATGCTTACTTCTTGCCCAACTGACAAATTAGCCAGATTGTATTCAGAGAGTTCTCCCTTGATTTGAAGGCTGCCGTTGCTGACAATATGCACCAAGGTTTGGTTAGTTCCTGTTGTTGATTTGGATACATCGCGGTTTACTTCTACTACTGTTCCCTCAACAGTGCTTGTAACAGTCGCTGCATTCAACAAAGCTTGCGCCTTATTCATATTATCCACAGCGTCTGAACGTGCATCACGCAAATCAGCCAGTTGAGAATCGACGGTCCGTTGAGCAGAAGCAAGGGACTTACTATCCGTCTCTTCATCGCCAGTTTTTTCTACTGTCGCCCCATTAGTCTGTAAGTCATTAATCTGACGGTCAGCCTTATTAACAGCACGAACTGCTGCATCATAGTTTGCTTGAGCTTCTGTGCTCTTATATTGAACAAGTGCTTGTCCTACAGCTACTTGGTCGCCAACATTGACTAGGACCGACTCCAAGTCGCCCTTGGTAGCATCATAATAAACATATTGCTCTGAGTTAGCCGTTACGGTCCCCGTCAACAGGACAGATGAGGCTATGCTACCTTCTTTTGCCTGCTGCACAATTGGTGCAACTTCCTTAGGTTCTGTTGTAGAACTAAGATTGCTCAGGACTATTGCAGAAATTGCTCCCAATACAACTACAACAGCAACTCCGATAATACTAAATAGCTGCCATTTTTTCAGCTTTTTCATCTTTTTTCCTCCTCTTGATGAAAACCATTTTTCTTTTATACTACATTATATCATAAGCCTAACATATTGTGATAGGAAAAGGGATAAAATCCCTAAAAGGCCATTTTTCCTCTACAAACGCTGCAGGATCTCTAAATCATAGCAGATTTTTGCATTCATTTTCTAAAAGCTGCAGGATCTCTAAATCATAGCAGATTTTTGCATTCATTTTCTAAAAAAGGTACAATTACTTCATATTGATTAAAGGAGCTTCTATCTAACTATGAAAGAATTCGATATTATTGCAATTGGCGGTGGTAGCGGGGGTATTGCTACCATGAATCGCGCTGGTGAGCATGGCGCTAAAGCAGCTGTCATTGAAGAAAAGAAATTAGGGGGAACCTGTGTCAATGTCGGTTGTGTCCCTAAAAAAATCATGTGGTACGGTGCTCAGATTGCCGAGGCCATCCAACACTACGGACCAGACTATGGCTTTACTTCAGAAAATCAGCAATTTGACTTTGCTACCTTACGAAAGAATCGGGAAGCCTACATTGACCGCGCTCGCTCATCCTATGATGGCAGCTTCAAACGCAACGGCGTTGAACTGATCGAAGGTCGCGCTCATTTCGTTGACAAGCATACAGTCGAAGTCAATGGAGAATTGATTCGCGCCAAGCACATCGTTATCGCAACAGGTGCACATGCAGCCATTCCTCAGATTCCTGGTGCCGAATACGGTGAGACTTCTGACGATGTTTTTGCTTGGGAAGAGCTGCCTAAGTCTGTTGCTGTCGTCGGAGCAGGCTATATCGCAGTGGAGCTTGCTGGTGTCCTCCATACTCTAGGTGTCAAGACGGATCTCTTTGTCCGTCGCGACCGTCCTCTCCGCAATTTCGATAGCTATCTGATTGACGGATTGGTATCTGAAATAGAAAAATCTGGTCCTAGTCTTCATGCTCACAAGATACCCGAACGAGTGGAAAAACTTCCTGATGGTCAGCTACAACTCTACTTCCAAGACGGTAGTAGCCATATTGCTGAGCGGATCATCTGGGCCATTGGCCGTAAGCCAAATGTCCAAGGTTTCAATCTTGATGCTGCAGGGGTTACCCTAAATGACCGAGGCTTCATCGCTGTGGATGAATACCAAAATACTGTCGTACCTGGCATCTATGCCTTGGGCGATGTGACGGGCGAAAAAGAGCTGACACCAGTAGCAATTAAGGCTGGACGCACCCTGTCTGAACGCCTCTTTAACGGCAAGACAGATGCCAAGATGGATTACTCCACTATTCCGACTGTCGTCTTCTCCCACCCCGCTATTGGCACAGTAGGGCTGACGGAGGAAGAAGCTATTCGAGATTATGGTGCTGAGCAAATTCATGTCTACACCTCTAGCTTCACATCCATGTACTCAGCTGTCACCCAGCACCGCCAGCAGGCTCGCTTCAAGCTTATCACTGCGGGTCACGATGAAAAGGTTGTCGGCCTCCATGGCATTGGCTATGGCGTAGATGAGATGATTCAAGGCTTCGCTGTTGCTATTAAGATGGGAGCTACCAAAGCCGACTTTGACGCGACTGTTGCCATTCACCCAACTGGCTCCGAAGAATTTGTCACCATGCGCTAAAAGTTTCTTCTTTGGCCTTTCTAAAGCTCATTATTATCATAAAATAAAGAAAAGAAGGCAACCATAACTTATCCTTTCATTTTTGATTTTTATCTTACATTTTTGTAAGAAAGAAGTCTTATACCATTTGAATAGACCTAGTCACACTATCTGGATTTATTCTTTGACTTCTTACTTTATTTTAAAGCATAAGATTCAATTATCATTCAAGAAATTCTAAATTATTTCTAAAATTGAGGAAGATTTATTTAAAGGATCTTCCTCTTTTTTATTAGTCTGTCACACTTCTTCTAGACAATCTCATAAATTGTAATTTTTAAAGATAGTCCTATTTCCTTAAAATATTCATGACTTCCTAACCATCTTTTACCCTTTCTGCTATTCAAGATACAGTATTTTTGATATGATAGTAAGAAATACTAAGAGAAAGGGGATTGGAAATGAGCAAAACGAAAAAATTACTAGCAGCTCTGGGAATTATTTTCTTTAATATTTTTGGCTTAATCGCCTTTATCTTCCTCCTCATTCGGAGTCGCAAAAAGCGGAAATAAGCAAACAACTGTCTAGTCTGATGTAAAAAGACTTGACTTTTTTTTATTTTGATTTAGAATAGTTACCATAATTCAAAAAAGAGGTTTACTATTATGAACAAGAATAAAGCATTTCTTCTTGCCCTTCCAGCTATTGGCGCTGCCTTCCTAGCTGTACTTTCCCAGCTTAGTTTCTCTATTGGGACCATTCCCATCACGCTGCAGACCTTTGCTGTCGGTTTGATTGCAACCATTTTTAGAACCCGCGAAGCTGTCTTGTCTGTTCTGCTCTATCTGCTGCTGGGTGCTATTGGCCTGCCGGTCTTCGCTGGAGGAAGCGGTGGTTTTCAAGCCCTCTTCGGACCAAGCGCGGGCTATCTTTGGGCTTATCTGCTCTTTGCGCTGGTTACTTCCAGTCTGACAAGCAAGGATAGTAAGTTTTCCACGATTCTTTTGGCTAATCTGCTCGGAGATGCACTGGTCTTCGTCGGTGGTGTAATCGGACTTCATTTTCTGGCTAACATGGGATTTTCTAAGGCCATTGCTGTTGGTGTCACACCTTTCATTCTTCCTGATCTTTTAAAAATTGTCGCAATCACTCTCATCAGCATTCCTATGTTTAGGAGTCTGGCTTTCCATTCCTATTTTTCAGACAATAAAAACGGATAGACTTTGCGTCTATCCATTTTTAAATGCATCCAAAAGAACTTGAAACTCTTCATTGGAGAGGGTAATTCCCTTGCCCATCTTGCTGTGGTCAGGACTCCAAGTTCGGATATCGTACTTGGCTGGCGCACCGTTAAAACTTACGCGGTTGAGTTCTTTGGTCCATCCTTTTTCATTTTCCGATAAAACGAGCAATTTTTCCTCGATTTCAAATTTAAAATCTGCCATACTTTACCTCTTTTCTACTTTCTATCTCATTATTCGTAAAAGATTTTACTTTTTTAATTATTTTATTATATAATATATTGTAACAAGTTATGGAGATTTTATCTATGAAAAAATATCTCGAAATGATTTTACAAAAAACTAATGAGTTTATCAACTACAAAAAGACAGATAAGGAAGAGGACGACAACAGTCACATCCTGCAGACCATTGACTTGGCTCTGCGGAAAAATTCTGGTGTCCATGTTATTTTTCTGGATAAGAATTTTACTGGCGATATTGTCAAATATGACCGTGACCGCCA
>NZ_CALHWC010000105.1 GCF_938036805.1 uncultured Streptococcus sp. | reverse complement strand
GAAAAGCCATACTCTGTATTGGTGTAGCCAATCTCTGCAATGGTATCACGAACCACCCGATTGATATCTACATAGGCTGTAGTCGAAATTTCTCCAAAAACATGGACGGAGCCTGTATAAACAGCAGTTTCAGCTGCAACATGAGCCTCTGGATCCTGAGCCAAAATAGCATCCAAAATCGCATCGGAAATTTGGTCTGCAATCTTATCGGGATGTCCCTCCGATACAGATTCAGACGTGAAAAGTTTACGTTCTGACATAGAAATGTCCCCCCTTAAATAAATTGTTATAGAGTTACAAAGTACTGATAGAAGTTTCCTACCACCTTATCGGGACTATATAACTTTCTCATTATACCACTTTTCCCTAAAAAATTCAGAATTTTTTTAATAGAAAAAGCTATAATCAGAAACTATAGCTTTATTGCAATGATAAACTAAGGGCAGCTTGCTAACAACTCTTCAACTTCCGCCTTACCGATGGCATCACCAGCTTGGTCAAAAAGTCTGATAGCAGCCACAAAGTTGGTTCTTGCTGCTTGTAGATTTCCCAAAGCTTGAGCAATTTCACCCAAGCCTCGGCAACTACATGCATGATTTACCACATCATCTGACTCCATAGAATAGATATATGACTTTTGCATAAAATCCTGAGCTTGAGCCAACCTACCTAATTTAAGATTTATATAGCCTAGCTCATAGAGATTAACTGATTGACGATAATGGTCATCTGGGAAATACTTCGCTAGGAAAGCAGCTTCTTTTTCAATCCACTCTAAAGCTTGACAAAAATCTCCTGCAGATCTAGCAACATAACCTAGCTGATGATAAGCGATATGCTCATTTTCTCTATCACTTTCTTTCTGAGCCTGAATCAGATAAGCCTCTAAATTTGCAAAAGCGTTCTGATAATCCTGCCTTTCTACAGCTAGATAGGCCCGTAAATTCCAGCGGCTAAAGGAATCTTTTTCCAGCTGCTGCTCTAGTTCTTCGGCCTTATTTAACTGTCCTTCAAAGAAATATTGCCAAGCAGCTGCCAATTTATCATTCATCTACCTTCTCCTTTTACCTCCAGAACTTCTCGTCTAAACCAAATCTGTCTGAGAGATGGCCTTCTTGACATCATCGAGTGACAGATGAACCAATTCCACCTCTTTCTCCTTGTAGAGATATTGAGCATAGTCATCTATACGATATTGGTTGATGTAGACCAC
>NZ_CALHWC010000104.1 GCF_938036805.1 uncultured Streptococcus sp. | reverse complement strand
TAGGTCTTCATACCGTCCACTACTCCGACACTTCCCTTGGTCATGGTCGCTGCGTGCTGGTCTGTATCAAGACCACGCCCGGCTGCTTCAACACCAACCAACTTGACTTCTTCATCTGCCACATACTGAGAGAAGGCACCGATAGCATTGGAACCACCACCTACGCAAGCAATGACATAGTCCGGCAAGCGGCCTTCCTTGTCCAAAATCTGACGGCGAGATTCTTCACTAATCACCTTTTGGAACTCATGGACAATGGTCGGATAAGGGTGAGGACCGACAGCTGACCCTAAGACATAGAAGGCTTCCAAATCACTCATCCAAGCTCCAAAGGCTGCATCCACAGCATCCTTGAGGGTTTTGGTTCCTGTTTCCACAGCGTGAACAGTCGCTCCCATCATTTCCATGCGGAAGACATTGAGGCGCTGGCGTTCTACATCCTCTGCTCCCATGTAAACATCGCACTTCATACCAAACTTAGCTGCGGCTGCCGCAGTTGCCACACCATGTTGGCCAGCTCCAGTTTCAGCGATAACTCGTGTCTTGCCCATGCGCTTAGCCAGAAGAATCTGCCCCAAAACATTATTGAGCTTATGTGAGCCTAGATGATTGAGATCTTCCCGCTTCAGATAAATCTTAGCTCCGCCCAGGTGCTGAGTCAGGCTTTCTGCAAAGTAGAGCGGAGTTTCCCGTCCTGAATAATCTGCCAAATAATGTCGGTATTCATTTAAAAATTCTGGGTCATCCTTATACTTCTCAAAAGTCGCTTCCAATTCATCCAGCAAGGCCTGGATAGGCTCCGGCACAAAGGAGCCGCCGAATTGTCCAAAATATCCTTTAGTTTCTGTCATCTTAATTGCCTCATTTCTTTATTTTCAAGCAAAACAAAAGCCCACACACAGAAAAACTCTGTGTGAGGGCGTAAAATCGCGGTGCCACCTCAATTATGGAGCAAAGTATAGACTGCCTCCATATCTCTGTCTTGTCTAACAACAAGCTGCACTGTAAGGTGTGCTCACCGAATTTTTATTGTTTCAAATTCATTTTTTTGCATCAGCCCACTTCATAA
>NZ_CALHWC010000103.1 GCF_938036805.1 uncultured Streptococcus sp. | reverse complement strand
AGAATATCCCCGTTCGTTTGGAGCAGGGGCGCCTCATTCGCAAGGCCTTTGTGCCGGAATGGGCAGACAGTGTGCTTCTCAGCTCGGATTATTCACAGATTGAGCTACGGGTGCTGGCTCATATTTCGCAGGACGAGCATTTGATTGCTGCCTTTCAGCATGGAGAAGATATTCATACGGCTACCGCCATGCGGGTCTTTGGTATTGAAAAGGCAGAGGATGTTACGCCTAATGATCGTCGCAATGCCAAGGCCGTCAACTTTGGAGTGGTATATGGAATTTCCGACTTCGGACTGGCCAATAATTTGGGAATTTCCCGCAAGGCTGCCAAGGAATACATTGAGACCTATTTTGAGCGTTTCCCTGGTATCAAGAATTATATGGAAACCATCGTTCGCGAAGCGCGTGATAAGGGCTATGTAGAGACCATTTACCATCGTCGTCGTTCTTTACCGGACATCAATTCCCGCAACTTTAACATCCGAAATTTTGCGGAGCGCACAGCCATTAACAGCCCGATCCAAGGCTCCGCCGCAGACATTCTCAAAGTCGCTATGATTAATCTGGACCGAGCACTGACAGAGAAGAATTTCAAGTCTCGCATGCTCTTGCAGGTTCACGATGAAATCGTACTGGAAGTGCCAAATGACGAGCTAACAGCCGTCCGCCAGTTAGTCAAAGAAACCATGGAAGCCGCGATTGAGCTGGCCGTCCCACTGGTAGCTGATGAAAATGCCGGCCAAACTTGGTACGAGGCGAAATAAAACAAGATACAAAGAGCGTCAAAACCGACTGAAAATTAGGAATTCGGACGAAGGAGCCATGCTCTTAGAACGAATTATCTATTTTCCAAGGTTTTAGCTCGTGTTCAGTTAGGCTTGCAAGATTTTGGAGAATTTATCTCTTTTCGAAGTTTTAGCTCATGTTCAGCTAATATATCATTGTTAAAAAAGTTAAAAATTATTTATAAAACAGGAGGAAGTTTATGACTTACCATTTTCAAAATCCCAGTGACGGCGTTGTCAAGCGCTATCTGGAAAACAGCAAGGTGATTGCCGTTGTTGGCCTGTCTGACCGCGAAGAAACAACCAGTAACCGTGTATCCAAGGAGATGCAGGAGCGGGGCTATCGCATTATCCCGGTTAATCCGCGAGCAGCGGGCAGTCAGATTTTTGGTGAAACTGTTTATGCCAGTCTCAAAGATATCCCTTTCCCAGTGGATATTGTCGATGTTTACCGTCGTAGCGAGTTTTTGCCAGATGTGGCGCGTGATTTTCTGGAAGCAGATGTCAAGATTTTCTGGGCTCAGTTGGGCTTGGAAAATGAAGAAGCTGAGCAGATTTTG
>NZ_CALHWC010000102.1 GCF_938036805.1 uncultured Streptococcus sp. | reverse complement strand
CAGGTACTTCACTTGACTCAGCTCGTTTCCGTCAAGCACTTGCTGAAAAATTGGATGTTGATGCTCGTTCAGTTCACGCCTACATCATGGGTGAGCACGGCGATTCAGAATTTGCTGTTTGGTCACATGCAAACATCGCAGGGGTAAACCTTGAAGAATTCCTTAAAGATACTCAAAATGTTCAAGAGTCTGAATTAATCGAATTGTTCGAAGGCGTTCGTGATGCTGCTTACACAATCATCAACAAGAAAGGCGCTACATACTACGGTATCGCTGTAGCCCTTGCTCGTATCACAAAAGCTATCCTTGACGATGAAAATGCTGTACTTCCACTTTCAGTCTTCCAAGAAGGCCAATACGGTGTGAAAGATGTCTTCATTGGTCAACCAGCAGTTGTTGGTGCTCACGGTATCGTTCGTCCAGTAAATATCCCATTGAACGATGCAGAAACTCAAAAAATGCAAGCATCTGCTAAAGAATTGCAAGCAATTATTGATGAAGCATGGAAGAATCCAGAATTCCAAGAAGCATCTAAAAACTAATCAGAAAAACATCTCCTGATAAAAGGGGATGTTTTTTTGTTGTCTTATGTGGATATGTCAGCAAAAATATCAAGCAAATAAGGAACAAGCAGCTCTCCCTCTAACTCCTCCAAAGAAGAAAGCCAGGTAAAGTCCGTATGCTCCTCTGGATCCAATAGGATATCGCGCTGTTCTATAATTCTAGCCTCATAAACTAAGCGTGTAAAAACAGCATTTTTTCTTGTGTCAAACTGACTATCTTCATGAACAATCTTATCAATCCGAATCTTTTGATTGACTTCCTCCATAGCTTCACGTAGAGCTGCTTCTCTAGGCAGTTCGTTTTCCTCGACACTTCCGCCAGGAATATCCCAATAGCATGGATAAACATTAGGAAGGCCACGCTTTATTTTTGAGCGTTTGATCAGCAAATACTGCCCATTCTTCTCAATCAATGTATGAGCGATTATCTTCACCACCATAGCTGTCTCCTCCTTTTAAACAACAAAAAAGGACTCTTGCGAGTCCAAACTTCAGTCATCCACCCTGAGAGAATCGAACTCCCATCTCAAGAACCGGAATCTTACGTGATATCCATTACACTAAGGGTGGTAACTTATTCATTATAACCAATTTTTCACAAAAAGACAAGCCTAAATGGCTCCTTTTATAAAATTCTTAATGTAGATCAAATCAAAAAGATTAACTCTCAAAGAAAGTTAATCTTTTAATCTCTTATTTCTTTTCAATATGATCTGCTAGTTCTTCTTGGGCTTTTTTGTTAGATTCTAACGTTTTTTCTTGCCATTTCTTCTTAGCTTCTTCATATTCTTTGGTCGTTACAATCTCACTTCTGAGCTTCGTATATTTAAAATTGAAGCCAGATCCCTTGATTCCAACGAGTGAATAGGCACGACTGAAAGGTTTGGACTTACTTACAGAAGGACTACCGCCTCCTGAAATGGTCGGCATGATAATCCCACTATCAAGCAACCAAGCTTGTGCATCCGCATATTTTTCATAGCGAACTTTCACATCTGTCGTTTCAGCATTTGCTTCTTCCAACATCTTAGTATAAGTGTCCAAGCCCAGCTCTTTCATCTTGTCCATATCTTGGCCTGGCTCAAAACCAAAGTTTTGCAAGCTAGCACCATTATTTACATTTAGAGTATCTAAGTAGGTAGATGGGTCTTGATAGTCAGCTGACCAGCCCCCTGTATAGAAGTCATAGTCCTTTTGAGCTGCAGTATTTGCAAAATAGGTGATGTTGTTCAAATCATCCACACTAATCTTCTGCAGGTCAATCACTACATTTTCTGCACCCAAGGTTGATTCAATTGATTGTTTTACTGAACTTGCCCATTGGATACCCACCTTGTCAGCCTGGTCTACAGGAAGGTCTAAATGGATTGGGAATTGAACTCCCTTAGACTCTAAAGCTTCCTTAGCTTTAGCAAATCTTGCCTTAGCTTTTTCTGGATTATAATAAGCATCTTGAGCATCTGTCAGGTCGATATTCGCCCATTCTGTACCATAATTCACTAATTTAGAAGCAACAACTTGGCCAAAAGTTTGATCGCCAATTTGAACAAATGTTGGAGGGACAAGCGTATTTCTCAACAGCTTGGTAGCTCCATCTTTACCATTACTTTGCGCACCATAAGAAGTCCGGTCAAGGGCAAAATTGACGGCCTGACGGAAGTCCTTATTTAAAACCGCTTCTTTTGTTGCATTCTTTTGATCATCACTTGTTTTGGAAGTGTGATTGTA
>NZ_CALHWC010000101.1 GCF_938036805.1 uncultured Streptococcus sp. | reverse complement strand
CTCACATCGACGCTCCAGGACACGCGGACTACGTTAAAAACATGATCACTGGTGCCGCTCAAATGGACGGAGCTATCCTTGTAGTAGCTTCAACTGATGGACCAATGCCACAAACTCGTGAGCACATCCTTCTTTCTCGTCAGGTTGGTGTTAAACACCTTATCGTCTTCATGAACAAGATCGACTTGGTTGATGACGAAGAATTGCTTGAATTGGTTGAAATGGAAATCCGTGACCTCTTGTCAGAATATGACTTCCCAGGTGACGATCTTCCAGTTATCCAAGGTTCAGCTCTTAAAGCTCTTGAAGGTGATACTAAGTACGAAGACATCATCATGGAATTGATGAACACTGTTGATGAGTACATCCCAGAACCAGAACGTGATACTGACAAACCTCTTCTTCTTCCAGTCGAAGACGTATTCTCAATCACTGGTCGTGGTACAGTTGCTTCAGGACGTATCGACCGTGGTACTGTTCGTGTTAACGACGAAATCGAAATCGTTGGTATCAAAGAAGAAATCCAAAAAGCAGTTGTTACTGGTGTTGAAATGTTCCGTAAACAGCTTGACGAAGGTCTTGCAGGGGACAACGTAGGTGTACTTCTTCGTGGTATCCAACGTGATGAAATCGAACGTGGTCAAGTTATCGCTAAACCAGGTTCAATCAACCCACACACTAAATTCAAGGGTGAAGTTTACATCCTTACTAAAGAAGAAGGTGGACGTCACACTCCATTCTTCAACAACTACCGTCCACAGTTCTACTTCCGTACAACTGACGTTACAGGTTCAATCGAACTTCCAGCAGGTACTGAAATGGTAATGCCTGGTGATAACGTAACTATCGACGTTGAGTTGATCCACCCAATCGCCGTTGAACAAGGTACTACTTTCTCTATCCGTGAAGGTGGACGTACTGTTGGTTCAGGTATGGTTACTGAAATCGAAGCTTAATTCGATTTCGTTCCCAGATAACAATTATAAAATCAGACACGAAAAGTCTCGCTTCGGCGGGGCTTTTTCTTTTAGAGAAAGCCTTTTTCTCGCAAACATGATATAATGTTTTTATATTTTGTTGTTGAAAAGAGACGGTATGAAATTACTTTATACGGACATCCGCAGTCCTTTGACGGCGCATTTGGCTAAGCAAGCTCAGGACTTGGCAGTGGCCGGCAAGCGGGTCTTTTATATAGCGCCCAACTCGCTTTCTTTTGAAAAGGAGCGAGCAGTTTTGGAGGCATTGGAAAATCAGGCTTCCTTTGCTATTACGGTGACACGTTTTGCTCAGATGGCTCGCTATTTTGTCCTTAATGATGTTCAAGATGGACAGCCTTTGGACGACATTGGCCTAGGTATGCTATTTTACCGAATATTATCGGAAATGGATGATCGAGAACTAAAGGTTTATGGGCGGATTAAAAAGGATGCACAATTTATCCAGCAACTGATAGACCTTTATCATGAGCTTCAGACAGCCCATATGACTTTTGCGGATTTGGGCCATCTAGAAGAGCCAGAGAAGCGCGAGGATTTGCTCAAAATTTTCACGGCCTTTTCGGCTGCTCTTCAGGCGGGAAATTATGATGCGACTTCTAAACTCACAATTTTCGCTCAGCATATTCTAGCTGGTGATTTGGATGGTGAATTGGCTAATCTTGCGTTGGTTATCGACGGATTTACCCGTTTCTCAGCAGAGGAGGAATATCTAGTAGATTTGCTGCATCGCAAGGGAGTGGAGATTGTCATTGGTGTTTATGCCAGTCAAAAAGCCTATCGGACAGCCTTTCGTGAGGGCAATCTTTACCAGGCCAGTGTGGAATTTTTGCTCAAGCTGGCTCAAACCTATCAGGTCAAGCCAGAGTATCTGGCAGATGGTTCGAGTCAGCCTGATGATGCCTTTGGCAAGATTTCCAAGATTTTAGAGAGTCGCTATGATTTTTCTGAAACCCATGTGGAATTGACTGCGGAGGATCGATCTCACATAGAGATTTGGTCGGTGCGCAATCAAAAAGAAGAACTGGAACATGTGGCCAAGTCCATCCGTCAGCGGCTCCATGATGGCGCCCGCTACAAGGATATCCGACTGCTTTTGGGGGATGTGGAGGCCTACCAGCTCCAACTGAAGACCATCTTTGACCAGTATCAGATTCCCTTTTATTTGGGGCGGTCTGAGTCCATGTCCCAGCATCCTTTGGTTCAGTTTTTAGAGTCGTTGGAGCGCTTGAAACGCTATAATTTTCAGACGGAAGATTTACTCAATCTTTTAAAAACCGGCCTGTATGGCGATTTGAGTCATGAGGAGCTGGATAGTTTTGAGCAGTACCTTCGCTTTGCTGAGATTAAAGGGGCAGCCAAACTGGGGAGAGATTTCACCATTAACCGTCAGGAGAAATTTGACCTGAAGCGGCTCAATACCATGCGTCGGAGCCTTATCACGCCTCTGTTAGACTTTTTCAAATCTCGCAGTCAGACAGCGACTGGTCTCTTGGCTAAATTTACTAACTTTATCAAAGAGGTTCGCTTGGATGCCAATCTGACTGGTTTGCTGGAAGGGGCAAGCCAGCAGGAAGTGGAACGGCAGGAGGAAGTCTGGAAGACCTTTTGCCATGTCTTGGAGCAGCTTGCGCAGGTGTTTGATGGTAGCAAGCTCAAGATAGATGATTTTCTAGCTTTGATTCTGTCTGGCATGCTTTTGGCTAAATATCGAATGGTACCAGCGACAGTGGATGTGGTGACCGTTCAATCCTATGATTTGATTGAGCCCATGGCTGCACCTTATGTCTATGCTATCGGGCTGACGCAGGAGCGCTTGCCCAAATTAGCGCAAAATAAAAGTCTGCTCAGTGACGAAGAACGGCAGAGATTAAATCAAGCGACTGGGGACGAGGCTGAGTTGCAGGTAGCCAGCAGTGAAAATCTCAAGAAAAACCGATTTGCAGCGTTATCTTTGCTTAATTCAGCGACAGAGGATTTGGTTCTGTCTGCCCCTGTCTTAATCAATGAAGTAGAGGATGCCATGTCTTCCTATCTGACGGAGCTGGAAATAGCGCCTATTTCCCTACCTATCATCAGCAAGCAACCACAGGCCAGTAGCGACGATATTGGGACTTATCGGGCTTTGTTGGCGCGCGTGATTGACCTTTATCAAGAAGATATTGACCGTGAATGGACGCCGGAGGAACAGACTTTCTGGGCAGTGGCGGTTCGAGTCTTACGCAAGAAGTTGGCAGCTGAGGGAATTTCCATTCCCCAGATCAGCAAGGAATTGAAGACGGAGACTCTCAATTCGGAAACCCTCCAAGCACTTTATCCTTCAGAGCAGCCTTTGAAACTGTCAGCTTCTGCCCTCAATGAATACTTTAAAAACCAGTATGCCTATTTTCTTAAGTATGTCTTGCGGCTGCAGGAGGAGTGGACGATTCAGCCGGATGCGCGCAGTCACGGGATTTTCCTCCACCGAATCTTTGAAAAGGTTATGAAGGAGCACTTGGATCAGGACTTCGACACTCGCTTACAATGGGCTATGGAGGAGACTAGCTGGGAGGCTGAGTTTGAAACTGTCTATGGTGAAAATGGGGAGACCCAGTTTGCCCGCCGTTTGCTATTGGACACAGCTCGAGCTACTGGCCGTATCTTGGCTCAGTCGGATGGTCTGGAGATCATTGGTGAGGAGACTGACTTTGGTCGGGATGATCGGCCTTTCTTACTTTTGGACAATGGCAGAGCTCTTCAAGTTAGCGGCAAGGTGGACCGGATTGATCGTCTGACGGAGACGGGGAGTCTGGGAGTTGTGGATTACAAGTCTGGCGATACCAAATTCAGCTTTGAGAAGTTCTTTAATGGGCTTAACTCTCAGTTGCCGACCTACCTATCAGCTATCCGAGAAATGCCAGAATACCAGGAAGACAAGGGAATTTTCGGCGCTATGTACCTACAGATGACGGAGCCTCTAGCCAGCCTCAAGGAAACCAAGGCACTGGACGAGGCAGTGAAACAAGTCATGAAAAATCAGGTCTATAAGGGACTCTTTCTGGCTGATCAGGCCAAGGACTTGGGCGCTAACTATGAGAAAAGCAAGGTTAATCTGCTGACTAAGGAAGAGTTGGAAGTGATTCTGGCTTATAATGCTTATCTCTATCAGAAAGCAGCAGAAGGCATTTTAGCTGGTCGTTTTGCCATCAATCCTTATACAGAAAATGGACGCAGTATTGCCCCTTACGTGGACCAGTTTAAGGCTATTACAGGCTTTGAAGCTAATCTCTATCTGGGGCAGGCTAGACAGCTGACCAAGTTAGATCTTGAGCAGTACGATAAACGGCCGACAGGCGAGAAGCTGCGTCAAGCCTGGCTAGAAAAAATCAAGGAGGAGTTGGACAAATGAGACGGATTCCCTTTTTAAGCGAGCAGGATATCCTAGTCAAGCAGGCTGAGGAAGCTGCCTCTGACAAGCCACAAAAGCGCACACCAGAGCAGATTCAGGCCATCTACTCCTCTGGTCAGAATATTCTCGTCTCAGCTTCGGCTGGATCTGGTAAGACCTATGTTATGGTTCAGCGGATTATTGACCAGATTCTCCGAGGTGTGGAGGTCAGCCAACTTTTCATCTCCACCTTTACTGTCAAGGCGGCAGGTGAGCTCAAGGAACGGCTGGAGAAGGAGCTGAGTCTGGTACTCAAGGAAACTTCAGATCAGGAACTCCGCCAGCATCTTGCTCAGCAGTTGGCTGAGATTGCCAATGCGGATATTGGCACCATGGACGCTTTTACCCAGAAAGTAGTCAATAAGTACGGCTATTTGCTGGGGCTAGCACCGCATTTTCGGATTTTACAGTCGGCTAGTGAGCAGCTCATTCTGCAAAATGAAGTCTTTGACCAGCTTTTCGATACCTACTATGAGAGTGATCGACAGGAATTATTCAGTCGCTTGGTCAAAAATTTCACTGGCAAGCGCAAGGACATTGCTGGTTTCCGCCAGCAGATTTATAGTATTTATAGTTTTCTCCAGTCTACCAGCAATCCGCGGAAATGGTTGGAGGAAACCTTTCTTCTAGGTTATGAAACCAGTGATTTTGGAGCAGAGCGGGAGCGAATACTATCTGGAGCTAGGCAGTCTTTGCTGGATTTAGAAGATTTTTTCCAGAGCCATCTAGTTCATGAAGGCCAGGCCTTTGCTGGGGCTAAATATCAGGAAAATATTCAGGCGGCCTTAGATATCTTGGCTAAACTGACGGAGCAGACTGGATCTGAGCAGTTGCTAGATTTGATTCAGCGCTTTTTAGAATTGGCTAAGACCTCTAACCATCAGGCTTTTACTGCCCGAGTTGGTAAGAATGCGGACGAACTAAAAAAAGAGCTGGCTCAGACCTATAATGAAGCCCGCAAGCCTTTGATAGAGCGAATTAAAGAGTTGGATGTCCGCCTCTATCATCTGAACTTTATGGAGCAGCATCAGGTGGAAGCTCTTCCCCTACTGGATTTGTTACGCGATTTTGTCCGAGATTTCTCGCGAGCTTATTTGGAGCGCAAAGTAGCGGAAAATGCCTTTGAATTTGCTGATATCAGTCATTTTGCTATTGAAATTTTAGAAAATTATCCAGAAGTGCGGCGTTTTTATCAGGATAAGTACCATGAGGTCATGGTCGATGAGTACCAAGATACCAACCATATTCAGGAGCGAATGCTGGAATTGCTGGCTCGAGGAAATAATCGCTTTATGGTTGGCGATATTAAGCAGTCCATCTATCGATTCCGTCAGGCCGATCCGCAGATTTTTAATGATAAATTTAAACTCTATCAGGCCGATCCTAGTCAGGGCAAGCTGATCATCCTCAAGGAAAATTTCCGCAGTCACATCGAGGTGCTGGAAGCGACCAATGATGTCTTTAAACGACTCATGGACGAGGAAGTCGGCGAGATTGACTACAATGAGCCCCACTACTTGGTGGCGGGAAATCCAGCCAAACGGGAGCCGAATCCAGCCAATCAGGCGGAGTTTTTGATTTATGATGGTAGCGCTGATAGCGAAGAAGAGGAATCTGACCAAGGCCTACCTAGTATTTCAGCTGGTGAAGTAGCTTTGGTAATCAAGGAAATCATCCGCCTTCATAATCAAGAAGGAGTGGATTTCAAGGACATGACCTTGCTGACAGCTTCGCGGACCCGCAATGATCTGATTTTGGCAGAGTTTGACCGGCATCATATTCCGATTGTGCCTGATGATGGCGAGACCAATTACCTCCAGTCGGTAGAGGTTATGGTGATGCTGGATACCTTGCGGACCATTAACAATCCTCTCAATGATTATGCCCTGACCGCTCTCTTAAAGTCGCCAATGTTTGACTTTAATGAGGATGAATTGGCTCGGCTAGCCTTGCAAGCCTCCAGTACCAAGTCTATGGAAAATCTCTACGAAAAGCTGAGGAATGCTCTGGCTGATCAAGGTCTGGAACCTCAGCTCATCCATGGTGAATTGCGTAAGAAACTGCAGCACTTTCAGGAAACGCTTAATGACTGGCGCAGCTATTCCAAGACCCATTCCCTCTATGATTTAATCTGGAAGATTTATCAAGATCGTTTTTACTACGATATGGTAGGGGCTCTGCCCAATGGCGAGCAGCGTCAGGCCAATCTCTATGCCCTGTCCTTGCGAGCCAACGACTATGAAAAGTCGAGTTTCAAGGGGCCATCCCGCTTTATCAGCATGATTGACCGGATTTTGAAAAATGAGCACGATTTGGCCAGTGTCCCTTTGGCTGCACCAAAAAATGCTGTCCAGCTAATGACCATCCATAAGAGTAAGGGTTTAGAGTTTAAATATGTCTTTTTGCTCAATATGGATAAGGCCTTCAATCGTCAGGATAGCAGCTCTGCTATTATCCTCAGCCGACAAAAAGGCATCGGAATCAAATGTGTGGCTGATGTGGATGTTGAGACTCAGGATCCTCATGCGCCCAAGCAGATCCGCATTTCCATGGAGACCCTACCTTATCAGCAGAATGCCGAAGAACTCAAGCTGGCTAGCTTATCTGAGCAGATGCGTCTGCTCTATGTGGCCATGACGCGGGCTGAAACCAAGCTCTATCTGGTCGGCAAGGGAAATCAAGCCAAGCTCCAAGAGCGCAAGTGGGGGACTAGCCAAAATGGCCGCTTATCCAGCAGTCTTCGAAGCCAGCTGACCAATTTTCAGGATTGGCTCTATGCCATCCAGTCTGTGTTTGAGGGGGAAAATCTGGCTTATCAGACCCGCTTTGTGACTGATCAGGAGCTGACAGACGAGCAGATTGGCGTAGTGAAGCAGACTGTTTCCATTCCAGTAGATGATTTGACGGGCAACCGTCAGTCAGAGGATATTAGCCGGGCTCTGGATATCTTGGAGAATGTAGACCGGCTCAACAGTCTTTATCAAGCGGCTATTGAATTGCCTAGTGTCCGCACACCTAGTCAAATCAAGAAGTTCTATGAGCCAGTGATGGAGTCAGAAGGGCTGGACATTATGGATGCGCCTCGAAGCTATCAGCCCCAGCTGACTTTTGACTTGCCTGATTTTGGCAAGAAGAAGCAAATCACAGGAGCCCAAATCGGTTCTGCTGTTCATGAGCTCATGCAGCGGATTCCACTGGATCAGCCTGTCACTAAGACTAGCATTCGCCAAGCCTTGGCCCAGGTTCAGGCAGATGTGGCAGTTAAGAAAGAGATTGATTTGGCTAAGATTGAGGCCTTTTTCGCTACAGAACTGGGTCAGCTAATCCAGCAGCAGGCCAATCATCTCCATCAGGAAGCACCTTTTGCTATGCTCAAGCAGGATCCAGCCAGCGGTCAAAACTTTGTCGTTCGGGGAATCTTGGACGGTTATCTGCTCTTTGATGACCGCATTGTCCTCTTTGACTATAAGACTGACCGCTATCATGAGCCGACAGAGTTGGTGGAGCGCTACCGAGCTCAGCTGGACCTCTATGCCGAAGCCCTCAGTCGTTCCTATGGTCTTAGCCAAGTAGACAAGTATTTGATTCTACTAGGGGGAGCTGAGCTGCAGGTGGTCAAAGTGGACTAGTCTGATTAGAAACTGAATAGAATTCCAGCAAGAAAGGATATTGCTACAGGAAATGCTTGTGGGAAGGTTGAGTGCATTATTTAACTGCCAATCTTCCCTTGGCGTTTCTTTTTTTGCTTCTTTTGGGTATAATAGAAGATATGAAAGTATTACTATATCTAGAAGGAAAGTCTGTTTTAGAAAAATCAGGCATCGGCCGTGCCTTGCAGCATCAAATGCATGCACTGGATCTGGCAGGAATTCCTTATACAACAGATGTTTTAGGAGATTATGATGTCGTGCACATCAACACTTACGGACCTCGTAGTTTGCTTCTTCTTCACGCGGCTAAGCGGAGAGGCAAAAAAGTGATCATGCACGGACATTCGACCAAAGAAGACTTTGAAAATTCTTTTATTGGATCCAATCTTTTTGCGCCTTTATTTGGCAAATATCTAGCGCACATGTATAAAATGGCGGATTTTATCATTACTCCGTCTGAGTATTCAAAAAAATTGATTGAATCCTACGGTGTGACGACGCCCATTATGGCTGTCTCAAACGGCATTGACCTGTCGAAATACAAGAAAGATGAACGCAAGGAAGAAGTCTTTAAAAAATATTTTCGGATTGTAGATGGGCAGAAAGTCGTAATTTGTGCCGGTCTTTATTTCAGACGAAAAGGAATCGAAGACTTTGTCGAAGTAGCTCGCAGAATGCCAGATGTCCGCTTTATCTGGCTGGGTTCTATCAATCTCTGGCTTATTCCGCGCAAGATTCGAGATCTTGTCCTCTTTAATCATCCAGAAAACGTGGAATTTCCAGGTTATTTTAAAGGTGCAGTCTTCCAAGGAGCCATGTCAGGCAGTGACGCTTTCTTTTTCCCGTCTTATGAAGAGACAGAAGGAATTGTGGTTCTAGAAGCATTGGCCAGCGGACAACACGTGGTTCTGCGTGATATTCCTGTTTATAATGGCTGGATTGATGAAGAGTCGGCGGAGCTTTGTCATAATGTAGATGAGTTTGTCGAATCGCTTCGTAAGGTCCTTGACGGAAAAGTGGATAAACGTGAAGCAGGTTATCGTGTTGCGGAGAGTCGCTCTATCGATGACGTCGCACTTCAATTAGTCAAGGCTTACCAAACAGTTTTGGAGATGTGATATGCGGATTGGTCTTTTTACAGATACCTATTTTCCTCAGGTTTCCGGGGTGGCGACGAGCATCCGCACCCTCAAAACCGAGCTAGAAAAACTAGGTCACACAGTCTTTATTTTTACTACGACGGATAAGGATGTCAACCGCTATGAAGATTGGCAGATTATCCGTATACCCAGCGTGCCTTTCTTCGCTTTTAAGGATCGGCGCGTGGCTTATCGTGGCTTTTCCAACGCCTTAGAAATTGCTCGCCAGTACCAGCTGGATATCATCCATACCCAGACAGAGTTTTCGCTGGGGCTTTTAGGAATCTGGATTGCCAAGGAACTGCGGATTCCAGTGGTTCACACCTATCATACCCAATATGAGGACTATGTGCACTATCTTGCCAAGGGAATGGTGATTCGTCCAAGTATGGTTAAGTACATCGTGCGTGGCTTTATGAGCGATTTGGATGGTGTCGTTTGTCCTTCTGAGATTGTCTACGATCTTTTGGTCGGCTACAAGATCAAGGCGGAAAAACGGGTTATTCCAACAGGAATCGACTTGGCCAAATTTGACCGCCCAGAACTCTCACGGGAAGACATCAAGAAACTGCGCTTTAAGCTGGGCATAGCAGAAGACGAAATCATGTTGCTCAGTTTATCAAGAATTTCCTACGAGAAAAATATTCAGGCGATTGTTGAAGCACTGCCAATGGTTCTGGAAGAAAATGCCAAAGTGAAGTTGGTCATTGTCGGAGATGGGCCTTATGCTGAGGACTTGAAAGCCTTGGTAGCCCAGCTTCATATTGAGGATGCTGTCATTTTTACAGGGATGATTGCACCGAGCGATACTGCTCTCTACTATAAGGCAGCAGATTTCTTTATTTCGGCCTCAACCAGTGAGACGCAGGGACTAACCTATCTGGAAAGCTTAGCCAGCGGTACACCCATCATTGCCCATGGCAATCCTTATCTGGACAATGTCATCAGCGATAAAACTTTTGGTACGTTGTATTATGAAAATCGGGATTTAGCAGGGGCTATTTTGGAGGCCATTTTGGCAACACCGGATATGGACGAGAAAAAGCTAGCTGATAAATTATACGAGATTTCCGCCGAGAATTTTGGTCGTCGTATCTATGAATTCTATTTGGATTTGACCATTAGCAAGGATTTTCATAATGATCTCAATCCTGAAGAAACGATGGCCAAACGCTTAGCTAAGACCATTGTCTATTTGCCGGGAAAAATTATGTCATTGCCAGTAGATAGCTCAACTAGGATGATAAAAGCATCTAAGAAGCAGATAAAGAATATTCGGAAATATTGGGAATAAACTTCCTTATAAGACCTAATGAACGGAGGTGCTCTTATGAAAGTTCATAAAAAAGAAATTTTCTTTTTGCTCCCCCTTTTCTTTTTCTATTTTGTCTTTTATATACTGTTACGGTATTTGCCCATGGATTCCATGTTAAGTAAGGGGCTGGTAGTTGGAAATGTTCTCATCTATTCTCCTATGGCAACCTTGTTGGTGTCCCTGCTCTATGCAGCTTTTCATGGATTTTCTTTGCGCTTTTCTTTCTTGGTTGCCCTATTATTTTTCCTGACTATTTTCACCTTTGGGGAGTGGATTCCTCTTTATCATGCCGCTTATTTCCTTTTCTCACTAGCTGGAAATGGCTTGGGACACTTGATTTATCTATTTAGTAGGAAAAATAGCAGAGCTGAAAACCAATAAAAGTTCTTGCAAATTTTTTCAATCGTGCTATAATAATTTTTAGAGACATATCACCTGCAGAAAATCTTTTAGAGAGCGCGTGGAGCTGGAAATCGCGTAGAGGATGCAGTTGGGACTACTCTACTGGCTTTTATGAAAACATAAAACGGTGGCTACGTTAGAGCCAATCAGAGGTGTAGGTCTTTTTGACTTGCATAAATGAAGGTGGAACCACGTTGCGACGTCCTTTCGAGGATGTCGTTTTTTGTATGGAGAATAGTTGCGACAAAGTTAAAATGAATTTAGCCAAGAGCTGAATGAGGTGATAGATTTGAAGAAATATTTATCTTGGATGATGGCTTGTACCTTCCTATTAGTCTATGTCTGGCTAATGAATACGCTCAGTCTATGGGGAACGGAAAATATTGTCGTCTTTTCATTTTTTCTACTCATTCCTCTCTTGCCATTTCTTGCCCCCTTTCTTGGTATCTTAATGTTTTTCAACAACAAGAAACTCATTATAACAGGATATCTTTTAAGTTTGACAGCTGCTATCTATTTGGTCAATGCAATCAAAAGTTATCCGATAAGAATATACATGAGAGGTGAGATGACTCAGGAGGAATATCTGTCTCTTATTCTTTCTTTGGTAGGCTATCTATGTATTTCTACGCTTTTCTTTATTTTTAGAATGAAAAAGCTAAAATGAAATTGATTGTTATCATTCTTTGTTGATAGCTGGTTTCCCAATTCTTCAAAACTCAGTTATAAAAATATGATAAAATTTTAAGGAGAAAACCATGATTAAGATTACTTTCCCAGATGGCGCTGTTCGTGAATTCGAATCTGGCGTTACAACTTTTGAAATTGCCCAATCTATCAGCAATTCCTTGGCTAAAAAAGCTTTAGCTGGTAAATTCAACGGCAAACTCATCGACACAACTCGTGCTATCACTGAAGATGGAAGCATCGAAATCGTGACACCTGATCATGAAGATGCCCTTCCAATCTTGCGTCACTCAGCTGCTCACTTGTTCGCCCAAGCAGCTCGTCGTCTTTTCCCAGATATTCACTTGGGGGTTGGTCCAGCTATCGAAGATGGTTTCTACTACGATACGGACAACACAGCTGGTCAAATCTCTAACGAAGATCTTCCTCGTATCGAAGAAGAAATGAAGAAGATCGTCAAAGAAAACTTCCCATCTATTCGTGAGGAAGTAACCAAAGACGAGGCCCGTGAAATCTTCAAAAACGACCCTTACAAGTTAGAATTGATCGAGGAACACTCAGAAGACGAGGGTGGTTTGACCATCTACCGTCAGGGTGAATACGTGGATCTCTGCCGTGGACCTCACGTTCCATCAACAGGCCGTATCCAAATCTTCCACCTTCTCCATGTAGCTGGTGCCTACTGGCGTGGAAATAGCGACAATGCCATGATGCAACGGATCTACGGTACAGCTTGGTTTGACAAGAAAGACTTGAAAAACTACCTTCACATGCGTGAAGAAGCTAAAGAACGTGACCACCGTAAACTTGGTAAAGAGCTTGACCTCTTCATGATTTCACAAGAAGTCGGACAAGGACTTCCATTCTGGTTGCCAAACGGTGCGACTATCCGTCGTGAGTTGGAGCGCTACATTGTCGACAAGGAATTGGCTTCTGGCTACCAACACGTTTACACTCCACCACTTGCTTCTGTGGAGCTTTACAAGACTTCTGGTCACTGGGATCATTACCAAGAAGACATGTTCCCAACCATGGACATGGGTGACGGTGAGGAATTTGTCCTTCGTCCAATGAACTGCCCACACCACATCCAAGTCTACAAACACCATGTTCACTCATATCGTGAATTACCAATCCGTATCGCTGAAATCGGTATGATGCACCGTTACGAAAAATCTGGTGCCC
>NZ_CALHWC010000100.1 GCF_938036805.1 uncultured Streptococcus sp. | reverse complement strand
AGCAGTTTGGCTCTTTTAATGACTATATCTGGTCTTTTGTAGACTTCAAAACGATTAACAATCAGATTGTCCATTACAAGGAAGCACCTACTAAGACAGAGCTGTCAGAAACTATGTCCAAGGCGCTGAAAAAGCAAGGCTTCAAATTTGTCGGTCCTGTTTGTGTCTATTCATTCTTAGAAGCAGCTGGCCTTATCAATGACCATGAAAATAATTGTGATTGGAAGTAGAACAATGAAAACAAGAAAATTTCTCCTTATTTTTATCACCCTCTATACGATCTTATTCCTAGGTAGAGGCTTGCAGTTGATTGGGATAAATTGGTTGATTTACCCAGTTTATTTCCTTTTATTTATATTGGGAATCTTAGCTTATCGTGAAGAATTAAAGGAGCAGCTGGCCTTGATTCTGACTAAAAAGAAGGAATTTCTAAAAACGATCTCCTTGTATATGGTCTTTATTTTCCTCCTGTCCATTGCCTGCAACCTGCTTTCAGTTCTGATTAAACAGAGTCTGGGTTTGCCATTGCAGGGACAGAATGATGCTAGTATTCAAAGTGCCTTGTCGAAAAATCCCTTTCTAATCTTTGTGATCGGCTGTTTTATCGGGCCAATCGTTGAAGAGTTTTTCTTCCGTCGCTTTTTCCTAGGCAGCTTCTTGGCAAAATTCTCTAACTGGCTAGGTATTGTGCTAACCACTGTTCTATTTGCTACCCTTCATATGCACAGCTGGGCCTTGTCAGAGTGGGTGACAGCCATTTCCTATGTTGCCGGAGGTCTTCTTCTCTCGCTCCTGTATCTGAGAAAGGACAAAAATATTTGGTATCCAATTGTCCTCCATTGTTGCAACAATATCATTGCTTTCATTATTACCTTATTGACTATAAATTAATAAAAATCTAGAAGTTCAAAACTTCTAGATTTTTATTATCTCTACTCTCTTATTCCTCTTTCTGCATCCAAATCTTTTCCTTGCTAAAGATGCGCAGCTCATAGAAGAGCATAAAGAGGGTGGAGATGAGGAAGCCAGCCATAAAGATATGGTGCAAATATGCAAAAATAGCAATTTCAACCAAAACGGAGAAGAGATAGAAAATGACCAAATAATGCCATTTCTTAGCCTTACTGTCTTCGATAACCTTTTTCTCCAAGCGCCCATCCTCCTTGATGAGTGTGTCCAGGCTGATATCAAACTCCCGACTGATAGCGATGAGATTTCCAATATCAGGGATACCTTTTTCGCTTTCCCAGCGGGCAATGGCGGAGCGGGAAACTTTGAG
>NZ_CALHWC010000099.1 GCF_938036805.1 uncultured Streptococcus sp. | reverse complement strand
CTTCTCCTTTGAAGAGTCGAGCGGCATTGATACCAGCTACCAAACCAGAAGCTGCTGACTCTACATAACCTTCAACTCCAGTCATTTGACCGGCAAAGAAAAGATTGGGCTGTTTCTTAGAGCGGAAAGTCTGCTCCAGCAGGTTTGGAGAGTCCATGTAAGAGTTGCGGTGCATAACACCATAGCGGACAAATTCTGCATTCTCAAGGCCAGGAATCATCTGAAAGACCCGCTTTTGCTCGCCCCATTTGAGATGGGTCTGGAAGCCGACGATGTTGTAAAGACTGCCCGCTGCATTGTCCTGGCGAAGCTGCACTACAGCGTATGGCGTCTTAAAATCTCCGTCGCGAGGACCTTGATAGTCATCTGGATATTCTAAACCAACCGGCTTCATCGGGCCATAAAGCATGGTTTTAATGCCTCGCTTAGCCATAACTTCAATTGGCATACAGCCTTCAAAGTATTTTTCTTTTTCAAAGGAATTAAGCGGTGCTTCCTCCGCATTGACCAAAGCATCATGGAAATCCATAAATTCTTGCTTGGTCATGGGCGCGTTTAGATAGGCTGCTTCCCCCTTATCATAGCGAGATTTGAGGTAGACCTTGGTCATATCAATGGTATTGACATCGATGATTGGCGCTGCTGCATCGTAGAAATAAAAGCCGTCGCCCCCATTGAGCGCGTGGATTTTTTCTGCTAGCGCATCGCTGGTCAAAGGCCCTGTAGCAATGACCGTGATGGCATCCTCTGGAATTTCAGTGATTTCCTCACGAATGACTTCAATCAATGGATGATTGGTCACTTGCTCCGTTACTAGCTGTGAAAAGCCTTCTCTATCAACTGCTAAAGCACCACCCGCTGGAACACGTGTCGCTTCTGCTGACTTTAAGATGACCGAGTCCAACCGTCTCATTTCTTCCTTAAGAAGCCCAACAGCATTTTTCAAAGCATCTCCACGTAAGGAATTGGAACAAACTAACTCTGCAAAATTGTCTGTTTTGTGCTGAGGTGTTGACTTGACACCACGCATTTCATAGAGTTTAACTGGAATACCACGTTCTG
>NZ_CALHWC010000098.1 GCF_938036805.1 uncultured Streptococcus sp. | reverse complement strand
TGCCCCTTTTTGTGGAGCAGCTAGGAGCGCATGGTCACGAAGTGGAGTACTATGCTGGTCTGGGTATTGCCCTTTCGGCTGTTTCTGCGGCCTTTCTATCTCCTGTCTGGGGCACTCTGGCTGACCGCTATGGCCGTAAGCCGATGATGATTCGGGCTGCTACGGCTATGGTCTTTACTATGGGAGGCATTGCCTTTGTGCCCAATATTTTCTGGCTCTTAGTCTTACGCTTTCTAAACGGCGTTTTTGCGGGCTATGTGCCCAACAGCACAGCCTTGATTGCTAGTCAGGCTCCTAAGGACAAGACGGGCTATGCACTGGGAACTTTGGCAACAGGTGTTGTTGCTGGCAATCTCATGGGTCCTTTGATTGGTGGAGTGATTGCTGAAATTTTTGGTATCCGCAATGTCTTTCTACTGATTGGCTTTTTCTTTCTGATTGCGACCCTGATGACGGCTGCTTTCATTCGAGAAGATTTTAGGCCAGTCACCAAGGAAGAGGAGATTGGCTTTGGGGGACTCATTCGTCAGATTAGATATCCCAAGCTCTTGCCCACTCTTTTTCTGACTAGTTTTGTTATCCAGTTTGCAGCCCAGTCTATTGGCCCAATTCTCTCCCTTTACATTCGGGAGCTAGGCCAAACGGATAATCTGATTTTTGTATCTGGCCTGATTGTTTCGAGTATGGGTCTGTCCAGTATGCTGAGTTCGAGTATTTTAGGTCGTATGGGGGATCGCATGGGCAATCACCGCCTGCTGGTTTTAGCTCAGTTTTATTCTATTATCATTTACCTGCTCTGTGCTCATGCAGGCTCGTCACTCCAACTCGGATTTTATCGATTCTTGTTTGGTTTAGGAACGGGAGCCTTAGTGCCAGGAGTCAATGCTCTATTGAGTAAAATTACGCCTAAGTTTGGGATTTCTCGAATCTTTAGTTACAACCAGATTTTCTTTTATCTGGGTGGTGTCATCGGTCCCATGTCGGGTTCGGCTATTGCAGCGACAGCAGGCTATCATTCAGTCTTTTATGCTACAGCAGGTTTAGTAGCAGTCAGTCTTCTCATCAACCTTTTTTGTTTTGGAAATTTATTGAAAAAGAAGGAAATCTAGTGCGCGTTAAAATTCATTTGAAATGCTCCAGTTGCGGCAGTCAAAATTATCTGACTAGTAAGAATAGTAAGACTCATCCTGATAAGATTGAGGTATTGAAGTACTGTCCCAAGGAAAGAAAAGTAACCTTACATCTTGAATCTAAGTAGATTTTATGATAAAATAGAAAGGATTTTAAGGAGTTTTATTTATGTATAGCCTATTATTAACGATTTTAGTCATTTTATCAGGTTTTATTGTCATTGCTATTTTCATGCAACCAACCAAAAACCAATCTAGTAACGTGTTTGATTCGAGTGCCAACGACCTTTTTGAGCGGTCTAAAGCACGGGGATTTGAGGCTGTAATGCAGCGTATGACCGGATTCTTGATCTTCGTCTGGTTACTGATTGCCTTGATATTGGCAGTATTATCTAGTAAATAAAATGGGCTCTGACTATGTCTTGGCCTTTTTTTAAAGTTTAAAAGGGGGAATATCAAGAACCCCTCATAGTATAGAAAGAAAGTATGAAAGAAGAAATTATAGAATATTTAAAAGAAAAGCAGCAGGCTAGCGTACATGAGCTGGCGGCTGCTTTGGGGAAAGAGTCTTCCAAGGATTTTAGTGCCTTGGTCAAGACCATCTCCCAGATGGAAAGAAAGCATCAGCTTCGCTTTGATGACAAGGGGCGGATTGAGCTTTATGAGAAGAAAAAGCAGGAGTGTCTGACGCTCAAGGGTATTTTTCATGCCCACAAGAATGGCTTTGGCTTTGTCACCCTGAATGAGGAAGAGGATGACCTCTTTGTTGGCCGTAATGATGTCAATCATGCCATTGATGGCGATACGGTGGAAGTAGTTATCACTAAGGTGGCAGATCGGATCAAGGGAACATCAGCTGAGGCTAAGATTATTGATATTTTGGAGCATAGCCTGACCACCGCAGTTGGTCAGCTGGTTTTGGATGAGGAAAAGCCCAAGTATGCGGGCTATATCCGCTCGAAAAATCAGAAGATCAGCCAGCCTATATATGTTAAAAAACCAGCCTTAGTTCTGGATGGTACAGAGATCCTCAAGGTCGCTATTGAGAAATATCCGACCAAGAAACACGATTTCTTTGTGGCTAGTCTCATCGATGTTGTCGGTCATGTCAATGATCCAGGTATTGATGTACTGGAAGTGCTGGAGTCCATGGATATTGTCTCCGAATTTCCAGAAAAGGTCTTGGAAGAGGCTGAACGCGTTCCGGATGCACCTTCAGAGAGTGATTTTGAAGGACGTTTGGACCTGCGTGATGAGATTACCTTTACCATCGATGGGGCGGATGCCAAGGACTTGGACGATGCCGTCCATATCAAGAGCCTGAAAAATGGGAACTTTGAGCTGGGCGTCCATATCGCTGATGTGTCCTACTATGTCAAAGAAGGCTCTGAGTTGGACAAGGAAGCTCTCAATCGAGCAACCTCAGTCTATGTGACCGACCGTGTGGTACCTATGCTTCCAGAGCGCCTGTCCAACGGTATCTGCTCCCTCAATCCCAATGTGGATCGGCTGACCCAGTCGGCTATTATGGAGATTGATGCCAGGGGGCGCGTGGTCAAGCATACCATCACCCAGTCTGTCATTAAAACGACCTTCCGCATGACCTATAGCGATGTCAACGACATCATCGCAGGTGATCAGGAAAAGGCTGCGCAGTTCAAGGCCATTGTGCCTAGTATTGACAGCATGGTCCAGCTGCATGAGATTCTGGAAAGCATGCGCTTTAAACGCGGTGCGCTCAACTTTGACACCAATGAAGCCAAAATTATGGTCAACAAAGAAGGTCGGCCGGTGGATATTGTCCTGCGTCAGCGGGGAATTGCCGAGCGCATGATTGAGTCCTTTATGCTGGTGGCGAATGAGACAGTGGCTGAGCATTTTGCTAAGTTAAATTTGCCCTTTATCTATCGGATTCACGAGGAGCCCAAGACGGAGAAGGTGCAGAAGTTTATCGACTACGCCTCTAGCTTTGGGATTCGGATATACGGGACGGCTAGCTCTATGAGTCAGCAGGCTCTGCAGGATATTATGGAGGCGGTCAAAGACCAGCCTTACGAAGATGTCCTGTCCATGATGCTTTTGCGCTCCATGCAACAGGCTCGCTATTCTGAGCACAATCACGGCCACTATGGTCTGGCAGCGGAGTTTTATACCCACTTCACCAGTCCGATTCGCCGCTATCCAGACCTTCTGGTTCACCGGATGGTGCGGGATTATGGCAAGTCTAAGGAAATAGCAGAGCATTTTGAGCAAGTGATTCCAGAGATTGCCAGTCAGTCTTCCAGCCGAGAGCGTCGGGCTATCGAGGCCGAGCGTGAAGTCGAAGCCATGAAGAAGGCTGAATATATGGAAGAATTCGTTGGGGAAGAATTTGACGGCGTGGTTTCAAGTGTGGTCAAGTTTGGACTCTTCGTCGAATTGCCAAATACGGTCGAAGGTTTGATTCATGTCACCAATCTTCCAGAGTTTTACAGCTACAATGAGCGGACTATGACCCTGCAAGGCGAAAAGTCAGGTGTGGTCTTTAAGGTCGGTCAGCAGATTCGCATCAAGCTGGTCCGAGCGGATAAGGCTACGGGCGAGATTGACTTTGAATACCTGCCTAGTGAATTTGACCTGGTAGAAAAGACTAGCAAGAGTGGCAGGGGCAAGTCAGGCAGAAAGAGACGCCGTGAGGATGACAAGCGCAGCCATTCTTCCAAAGAAAAAGGCTACAGAGATAAGAAAGATAAGAAGTCCAAGAAAGGCAAGAGCCAGAAGGCATTTTACAAGGAACTAGTCAAGAAAGGAGCCAAGCATGGCAAAGGGAGAAGGAAAGGTCGTCGCGCAAA
>NZ_CALHWC010000097.1 GCF_938036805.1 uncultured Streptococcus sp. | reverse complement strand
TAGAGGGTGTCAAAAGCCAGACTGGACTTGCCCGAACCAGACAGACCGGTCACCACGACCAGCTTGTCTCGGGGAATTTCCACATCAATATTTTTTAAATTATGAGCTCGCGCTCCATGAATCACAATTTTATCTTGCATCTAGTCCACACTTTACCTTTAAACTTCCTCTATTATAGCAAATTTTTCTGCAAACTTTTGCCCAAAAGACTAGAATTTGTAGTATAATAAGACGGTGCTTATAAACGATTCTAGGAGGAGATATGAAACAAGTATTTTTATCAACAACAACCGAGTTCAAGGAAATTGATACACTTGAATCGGGAACTTGGATCAATATGGTCAATCCTTCCCAGAATGAATCTTTAGAAATCGCAAATGCTTTTGGCATTGATATTGCTGACTTACGAGCACCACTCGATGCCGAGGAAATGTCTCGGGTTACCATCGAAGATGACTACACCTTGATTATCGTGGATGTGCCCATCACAGAGGAACGGAATAACCAGACTTACTATGTCACCATCCCGCTTGGTATTATCATCACGGAAGATGCCATCATCACGACCTGCTTGGAAAAATTGCCCCTGCTCGATATTTTCATCAATCGACAACTGCGCAACTTTTACACTTTCATGCGATCACGTTTTATCTTTCAGATTCTCTACCGCAATGCCGAGCTGTATCTGACGGCCCTGCGTTCCATTGACCGTAAGAGCGAGCAGATTGAGAGCCAATTGCACCAGTCGACTCGAAATGAAGAACTGATTGAGCTCATGGAGTTGGAAAAAACCATCGTCTATTTCAAGGCTTCCCTCAAAACCAACGAGCGCGTGATCAAAAAATTGACCAGTGCCACCAGCAATATCAAAAAATATCTGGAAGATGAGGACTTGCTGGAAGACACCCTGATTGAGACCCAGCAGGCCATTGAGATGGCTGATATTTATGGAAACATCCTCCACAGCATGACAGATACTTTTGCGTCCATCATTTCCAACAACCAGAACAATGTCATGAAGACACTGGCCTTAGTAACCGTTGTTATGTCCATCCCGACCATGCTCTTCTCAGCCTATGGGATGAACTTCAAAGATAATGAACTACCTCTAAATGGTGAGCCCCATGCCTTCTGGATTATCATGTTTATCGCCTTTGCTCTGAGCGGCTCTCTAACCCTCTACCTCTTCCATAAAAAATTATTCTAACCACCAGAAAGGACCACCATGTCACAAGTATTATTAGACAAACTAACCAAGAAAAATAAGGAATTTCTCCACATTGCTACTCACCAACTCCTCAAAGATGGCAAATCCGATGAAGAAGTGAAAGCAATCTTAGAAGAAATCATTCCAAACATTTTAGAAAACCAAGCCAAGGGTATCCCTGCCCGTGCTCTCTATGGGGCACCAACTTACTGGGCATCTTCTCTCACTGCTAAGGAGCGCTATGATGCCGAGCATCCTAAGCAAAATGATGATCCAAAATGGATGATGCTGGATTCCGTCCTCTTCATTTTCGGTTTCTTCACCGTTCTGACTTCCATCGTCAATTTAGCATCTTCTAAACCCTCTGTTTACGGCATGACGACACTTATCTTTGGTAGTATTGTCGGTGGTCTCGCTTTCTACGCCCTCTATCATTTCGTTTACCGTTTTTACGGACCAGATACTGACCGTAGCCAGCGTCCACATCTACTCAAATCTATCCTTATCATGCTAGTAGCCATTGGTCTTTGGACCCTTTCAATTGTTGGTTCTAGCTTACTGCCCGACTCTCTCAACCCGCATTTGTCAAATATCGTCGTTGCCATCATCGGAGGGATCACCCTAGCACTCCGTTTCTACCTCAAGAAACGCTTCAATATTAAGAGTGCAACTATGGGACCAGCGAAATACTAAGCAGCATAGAAAAAGAGGTTTTGCAACCTCTTTTATTTTGCCCTTTTTGAAAAGTATAAGACCAAGTCGTCGTTATTCTCGCACGAAACATAGGGCGTGAGTGGCTGATTTTGAAACCAAACTCCTGACCCATCTGGCATATAACCGCGACCTACATATAGTCGTTGTGCTGGACCATAGCCTTTATGCAGGCCAACTCCCAAGCTGACAACATCTGAATAATGCTGCGCTGCTTGCTCAGCTTTGTCCAATAAAGCTGTCCCAATTCCTCGCTTTTGGAAACTTTCAAAAACATTAAAATCCGTTAACTCAGGATAAAGACCAGCAAAAGGCCCATGCTTTGCCAATGGAATAACTGTAATGTAACCAGCCAAAGATTCCCTAATAACCGCCACCAAAACTTGGCGCTCACCCGCCTCTTGCTCCAGAAAGTAGTTTTTTAAAATCTCTCTCCGGCCAGGCCAGCCTTGCTGGATAAAAGCATTCGATAAGCCTTCAATATCCTCAAAAAACATCTTCCTGATGGCTAGTGCTTCTGTCATGGCAATCCTCCCATATCTTGATCGTTTCTTCTATTATAGCACTGTCCCTTTCTATCATCAAGATAGCAAAAATCCCTGCTAGAAGCAGGGACTCTCATTAGTCTTCATTTACGAAAGGCATCAAAGCCATTACGCGAGCGCGTTTGATAGCTGTTGTTACTTTACGTTGGTTTTTAGCTGAAGTTCCTGTTACACGACGAGGAAGGATTTTCCCACGTTCTGAAACGAAACGGCTAAGAAGCTCAGTATCTTTGTAATCAACATATTCAATCTTGTTTGCTGCGATGTAATCAACTTTTTTACGGCGTTTGAATCCGCCACGACGTTGTTGAGCCATGTTATTCTCCTTTATATTATAGTTCTAGTTTTGTCCATTATTAGAATGGTAAATCATCGTCTGAAATGTCCATTGGATTTGAATTGCCGAATGGGCTTTCATCACGAGAAAAATTCGGTACTTGGTTGAACGAGTCAGCATTGCCATAGCTTGGTGCAGAATTTCCACCGAAGCCACCGCCACCAAAGCCAGTTGAAGACTGCCCTTCACGGCTTGCACGACTTTCCAGAAGCTGGAAGTTGTCTGCAACGACTTCTGTGACATAAACACGCTGGCCTTGCTGATTGTCGTAGTTACGAGTCTGAATGCGACCAGTAATTCCGATTAGAGCGCCTTTTTTGGCCCAATTAGCAAGGTTTTCTGCCTGCTGACGCCAGATAACAACATTGATAAAGTCCGCTTCACGCTCACCACTTTGATTTTTAAAGTTGCGATTAACAGCCAGAGTAAAGGTTGCGACCGCTTGGTTTTGCGGTGTATAGCGAAGTTCAGCATCACGGGTCATACGTCCCACAAGTACAACGTTATTAATCATAATTTACCTTCTTAAGCGTCAAGTTTGACGATCATGTGACGAAGAATGTCAGCGTTGATTTTTGAAAGACGGTCAAACTCTTTAAGAGCTGCATCGTCGTTTGCTTCAACGTTAACGATGTGGTAAAGTCCTTCACGGAAATCTTGGATTTCGTATGCAAGACGACGTTTTTCCCAGTCTTTTGATTCAACAACAGTTGCACCGTTGTCAGTCAAGATAGAGTCAAAGCGTGCTACCAAAGCGTTTTTAGCTTCTTCTTCAATGTTTGGACGAATAATATAAAGAATTTCGTATTTAGCCATTGATATGTTCCTCCTTTTGGTCTAATGACCCCAAGTCGCTGCAAGGGGTAAGTGAGGTTCACTCACAAATAATAATTATACTAGATTTCCTTGCAAATAGCAAGAATAAATTTCGCTTTTCTTTGAATGATCTGCCAAAGCATTTTATCAGCTATACAAAGCATACCAGCCAGCGATTATTGCACCTGTTCAGCTCCTTCTTTTAAGCGACCGTAAAGCAGATAGGGGACGGATTTTAATTCTTGGAGGTTGCGGCAGGACAGGGCACACATCAACAGCCGTAAATCTTCTTTCCAACCATTTACAATAGCAATGACCTCTTCGACTGGATATTTTTCGACCAAGTCTAACATAGTCCGAGAAAGGCCAACTGCCTTGGCACCCAGAACCAAGGCTTTAACCATGTCCAGAGGATGGCGAATGCCACCGCTTGCCAGCAACTCCACCTTGTCCACCCAGTCCTGCGCTGCTAGTAAGGCTTGAGCTGTGGTCTGTCCCCAAACGTTAAGATAGTCTCGCTGACCGCTCCGCCGATTTTCAATATAGGCAAAGCTCGTTCCGCCACGACCAGAAATATCAAAGGTTGAAATACCTAGTGCCTGAGCTTCCTCAATCGTTTTCCGATCCATGCCAAATCCTACTTCCTTGAGGACAAGGGGAACTGGAAAATCTTTTCCATAGGCTTCCAAATGCTGCTTCCAAGTTCTGAAAGTCCGCTCTCCCTCAGGCATTAGCAATTCTTGCATGACATTGACATGTAGCTGGAGAAACAAAGGTTTCAAATCCGACACCGCCTGCAAGCCTGCTGCTACTGGTTTGTCAAGACCGATATTGCTGGCCAAGAGTAGACTAGGCTTATCCTTTGCCACAGCATAAGAATCATCATCTGGATTTTTCAGAGCTGCACTGTAGGAACCTGTCACAAAGAGGATGCCACAGGCCTCCGCCACTTTGGCCAGTTTTTCATTGATTTCTCGCCCTTTTGGACTTCCACCTGTCATGGCATTGATATAAAAGGGAAAATCCCAGTCACGCCCAGCGAAATGAGTGGATAAATCAATCTCGGCCAAATCATAGGCTGGCAGAGAGCAATGGATTAATTCTATATCATCAAAGCTATTGTAGCCAAGGGGCTGTTCTAGGGCGTAGTTGATATGATCATCTTTACGACTTTGGCTCATGAGCACCCATCCTTTCTTGGTAGAGTAATTCCAGACCAGCTTCTTGCCAGCGTTGGATCAAGGTTTGGCTATCTTCAGTAGCAAAAGACAGGGCGAAGCCACAGTCTCCACCGCCAGCCCCACTACTTTTAGCGACACAATCCAAGCCCTGACTCGCCTCTCTTAAGGCCTGTAATTTCTCCGTGTAAATCAGCGGACTGAGCCTATCTAAAAGCTGGCTGGCAGTCGATATGCTATCTTTTACAGCTGTCTTATCAGCAGACTCAAGGGCTTCTTTCAAGCAATCCACCTGAAGCTGGGTCTGATTCAGGAAATCTTCGTTCAAGCCCGACTTAACCTGCTTGACAAGGTCACTAGAAATAGCTGGTTCTCTCGTCCAGCCAACCAGAAAATCACAGGCCAAAGCCGGCTGGATGGGCTTGATTTCATAGCCCCAATCTTGCTCCAAAATCTCTAATAGACTTGTGTCAGCCAATCGCTGGTGGATTGCCATCCGGTCAAAAGAACGATAATAAACCAGTTGCTCATGGACAATGCAGGCCAGGTCTCCCATGGAGCCATTATCCCCCCGCTTGAGAAGTACTACTGCAGCTAGTCTAAAGAGGAGGTCAGAGCTTAGTTTCAACTGATAAAAGGCAGCCATAGCCTTGATCGTCAAGACAACCACACTGCCACTAGAGCCCAGCCCAAACTTACGACCGTCTTTCTCCATTTTTCCCTTGATAGTCAGAATAAAGGGGTGCAATGGGCGTTGCAGCAAGCTGAGATAGTCATGCATCAGTTGAATGGTCTCCTGAATCAAGGCATAGTCCGCATCTGGCGCTAGACTAGCTTTGTGGCTAAAGAGATCCGAATCCAGCTCATAGCTGTCCGCCGCCTCAATCTCTGCCCGCATATAGATGGAAATATTCTTAATCAAAGCCGCATGACCAGGACTCAGGACAGCATATTCCCCAGCTAGATAGAGCTTTCCGCAGGTCTGAACTTGCATCTTAGTTTCCATCAGGCAATTCCTTCGTTTTGGAGACAATCAGACGGTACTGATCCGCAAAGAGGGGCACTAAGTCTTCCAAGTCCTCTTCAAGACAGAGAACCTTGACATTAGGGCCAGCGTCCATGGTGAAATAGCAACGATGCCCCTGGCCTCGGAGCTGGCGAACAAAGTCCATTGCAGCATAGCTTTCCTCTGTCAGATAAGTAAATGGAGGCGTAGCTGTCTCTGTCGTTGCATGCATCCGCAAGGCATTCTCCTCGGTCAACTGCCCAACTTTCTCAAAATCATTATCCTTTAGGTAGGCCATCATATCCTGATAATCCTGAGCTGACTGGTCAATCCAAGCTTGAAAATTTTTGGAAGTTTCAGCACAAACTTGCATACCGAGTCGACTAGAAATCGGCTTTTTCTCATCATGAAGCACCAACATAATCATGGCTAGCTTCAGGTCGGTTTGCGCAGGATAAATTGCTCCGCTATCCTTGTCCCATGCTGCCAAAGGACCAAAAAAGGAGCGGGCTGACGAACCTGAAGCAAACTTGGCCAACTGGGCCAGCTCCTCGGTACTGTAATGAGTTCCAAAATAAGCATCACAAGCCTTGACCAGAGCAGATAAGCCGCTGGAACTAGAGGATAAACCTGCCGCTGTAGGCATATTGTTACTGGTGTCAATCCGAACCCAATCACTTGGCTCCGTCCGAAAACGATCAATAATCCGACTGACTTTAGCATGCTCTTCTGGGCTTTGCAATTGCCCATCGATATAAAATTCATCGCCAGCAGCCTCAGCCGAAAGCGGACTTAACTGGGTTTGGGTGTACATATTCTCTAAAGTCAAGGAAATACTGCTAGTGGAAGGAATCATCCGCTCAGCATCTGCCTTGCCCCAATACTTGACAATAGCAATATTGGCATAAGACTTGACACTTACAGGCTTTCTATCCATATATTGCTGGCTCCTTTCTCTCTCAAAAGACGGGCTAGGTCTTCCGCCTCTTTCTTTTCTTTTATTAGCACAATCACGCAGCCACCTAGGCCACCGCCACTCATTTTAGCTCCGAGAGCTCCATTTTCAAGCGCCAGCTCGACTAAATTATCAGATAGCTGGCAAGAAACTCCCAACTGGGCTAGTTTGCCGTGAGCCTTGGTCATGGCCTGTCCCATGGTTAGCAAATCCTTGAGATGGATCGCCTTTTCAACAATTTTCGTCAAATTTCCC
>NZ_CALHWC010000096.1 GCF_938036805.1 uncultured Streptococcus sp. | reverse complement strand
CAAAATTCTGCTCCTCAATCATGGCAATGGTTTCTGTAACTTGTCTAATATCCATGCGCCCTCTCCTTAGATATTGTACATAGCGTCAAAAATCGCTGCACTTTGAATATTGATTTTAACATTGAGGGTCTGACCAAAGGCCTCAAATTCACTACGAAGTGCTGCAAAATCTTGCTTTTCATCGCTAGAAACGACAGCCATCATGGTAAAAAACTCGTCCAAAACAGTTTGAGAAATATCGTCAATATTGAGCCCCAGCTCGGCAATTTTACTAGCTACACCAGCCACAATCCCTGCCTTATCTTTTCCAACAACCGTAATAATCGCTTTCATCGTTTGCTCCAATCATCTTTATTGCTAATATTGTAGCATAAATGCCTGTTTTTTGCATGAATTTGCAGAAACCCAAACTGCGAATATTGCGGGCTGTTTAAATATCAGACTTAAATACTCTTCAGAAATTACACATATCTCTTCCTTTTGTTAGAAGTATGTTTTTTATCTATGTTTTTATTTGTAAACGGTTTCAAACTCTGTTATACTAAACTTAAGAACACATTAAAATCGTTGCTATTTCTGGTAATTACAAGGAACAGCCGCTCTTCGTTTATGCTGGAAATCCAACCAACCGTCTGCATACCATTCACTTCTACCGTTGGATATCAAACGCTGTCTTTGGCGATCAATTGGCTGAGTTAAAAGATATGCCTGTCACTCATAAACCAAGTGTCGAAATTGTAGAAATTTTGAACCAAAAACCTCAGCCAAAACAAGCAGGCAAACCAGCTGACAAACCGACAGCTCCGAAAGTAAAAGAAAAGCAATTAGAAAGCCTAGCTCAGAAAACAAGCGAAGCACAGCCTATCGCTACAGTTCAAAAAGCAACCAATAGTCAGCAGGCCCAGCTCCCACAAACAGGAAGCAAGGAAAACTCTACTCTCTTTACAGTTGCAACGATTCTTCTGGCTACAAGCGGTGGTCTCTTCTTACTTAAAAAGAAAGAAGCGTAAGCATTTCTGTTCTGCTAGATAGAGCTTTGCTCACGATAGCTCCTTAAATATAAAAATCGCATGGACCAATCATTTCAGATTCATCCATGCGATTTTTTTCATGGCTGACCATCTTGCAATTTTATCTGATATTGAGGAAAGCTTAATCGAATATAGACTTTCATTATTAAGCTAAAGCAGTTAGAACAGCGCTCACAAGAGCCGATTTCTGGTCTTTATCATGGATTTTAGGGACTTGAATCATTGCTCTCTTCCACCATCTCAATCCAAGAATCAAAATACTGCTCCATAAATTGAGTCTGCTCTGCTATCAAAGTTTTGTCAACCTCCTCATTAACAGGAGCCAAAACCCACTTGTCTTCTATATCATCACGACGATGGATGATAGCAACCAACTTTCCTGTAAACTTTTCCAGAGGGTGCTGCTGGTCATGGGAAATAATATACACATCCTGCTCTTCGCCATCTCCACCCATCAGCTCAGGGATATAGCCATAATTAATCGGATAGACATTCCCAAAAGAATCTTTAAAACCGACCGGCCGATCAACAACAGCACTAAATATCTTTTTCTTGCATCTCACCCTTTCTTTACCTCCATCAGCTACTTTCTAGCTTCATTATACAAGAAAAATCCCGCCGGAGCGAGATTTTCTATCTATACCTGATTATTCGTTTATATTTCCTATATTATGCAAGCCTTACACCACATGAAATTAGAATAGACTTCGCTGTTTTTCCTGTTGCTACTTGTCAAGGATTTTTAATCAAAATCATCTTTTTTCATCCGATTTTCTCCTAAGCTCCCTCAGCATTATTCTTGTAAGTTTATCTTGCATTGTTTCAGTTGCATTTTCATTGAAATGGACAAGAAGCTCATAGGTGGTCTTTCCAATCTTTCTCTTTGTGCTACTGCCTTTTTTATCTGTATTTTTCAGTTCTTTCATAAATTCTCCTTCCCGTTTTTGAATGTTTGACAACAAAAAAGGAAGTAGCGGCTATTTGCTTTTACTTCCTATCTATCATTTTATTTAATTGTTTTACTTCAACAAACTGGGATTTAGATTTTAAACCCTTACAGAAAATAAAACAAGCTATTCTCCTTGTACTGACCCCAAAAAGTTAGACAAATAATTTAAGTAAAGGATTTAGTTCTGTA
>NZ_CALHWC010000095.1 GCF_938036805.1 uncultured Streptococcus sp. | reverse complement strand
AACTCCCGCAGGCTAGTATGATTTTCCTGAATGCGGCGGAACATTTTTTCCATATCCGACTTGGTAAAGTTGACCAAGACCGGTCGGCCGTGTGGGCAGTTGTAAGGATTGTCACACTGGGACAGCTGAAAGAGCAAGTCGCGCGCAGAGTAGTCATCCAGACTGTGATTGGCCTTGATGGAGCGTTTGCAGCTCATCATAATGGCTAGCTCTGCTCGATATTTCTTGATAGAAACTTCCTTGGTCAGGAGAAGCATGTCACACATCTCATAGATGCCAGCCTCAATCTCCTCTTCCTTGAACCAAATGGGATGCTCACGGAGGATAAACTGGTTGGCTCCGTACTCTTCTAAAAAGATGCCAGCATCTTCTAATAGCTCCATCCGCTGCTTGATTCGCAGCATATCGTCCGCTGGAAATTCAAAGATATAGGGCACCAAGAGCTGCTGCTGGCTATTGTCCACATCCCCAATCTTCTCCCGATAATACTCATACTTGACCCGCTCTTGGGCAGCATGCTGGTCAATAATGTAAAGACCACCCTTGCCCTGAGCAAAGAGATAGGTACCATGCATCTGGCCGAAATATTCTAACTCTGGGAAGCTTGACTTCTCTTCCTGTTCCAACTTATCCACAGCCCGCTCCAGACTAGCCTGGTCTAGCTCTGGATGGTCTAGTTGGTCATAGCTAGCCGGCTTTCGCTCTGCAAATTTGACCGAAGTTGATTGTGGCGGTTCTGCTTTTTTGTCAGTATTTGCCTGAAAAGGCTTTGCTGACTCTTCGAAAGATAACTGCTGCTCTGCCACCTGTGACTTGAGGAAGAAGTCATTCTGCTCCTTATCGTAGTAGAGGCGATTTTCTTTAAGTGGGAGGCTGGTCTGTTCGGGCTTAGCTGCGCGCTTAACAGTTGATTTAGCTAGATTTTCCAAAGCATCAGGGATAAGGTCCTGCTCCTTGAGACTGGTCGCAATGGCTTGCGAAATCAAGGTCATGAGTTCGCGCTCTTTAGAAATGCGCACCTCTTGCTTGGTCGGATGGACATTGACATCGGCCAGATAGGGGTCAATCTGAATATTGATGACCGCTAGTGGAAAGCGGCCTACCATAAGCTTGCTGCCGTAGCCGTCCAAAATAGCACGATTAAGCAGGAAATTCTTAATGTAGCGGCCGTTGATGAGAATCGTAATATAATTCCGATTTGCACGAGTCAGCTCAGGCAAGCTGACATAGCCGCTCACCTCAAAGTCCAAATCTGAAGCAGAGATTTCCACCATTTTCTTGGCTGTTGCCAGACCATAGATTCCTGCAATAGCCTGACGCAGATTGCCACTGCCGGCAGTCCGTGTCATTTCGCGGCCGTCACTGATAAGGGTGAAAGCCACCTCTGGATGGGCTAGACTGAGCCGATTAATCACATCAACGATATGGGACAGCTCAGCCTGCTGGCTCTTCATATACTTGAGCCGGGCTGGAGTATTGAAGAAGAGATCTTCTATCTTGATTTTCGTTCC
>NZ_CALHWC010000094.1 GCF_938036805.1 uncultured Streptococcus sp. | reverse complement strand
AGTCAATTAGCCGAAAGTCCAAAAGAAGCAATCGACCTAGCTCAAAAAGCTCTGGAAGCTGGCGAATCCACTTCCATTGCCTATCATGGTAACATCGTAGACCTCTTGGAATATGTCAACGAGAACAATATCCATGTAGATCTACTGTCTGACCAAACTTCTTGCCACAATGTCTATGACGGCGGCTACTGTCCAGCTGGTATCAGCTTTGAAGAGCGGACTCGCCTCCTGGCTGAAGACAAGGAAACCTTTGCTAAGTTGGTTGACGAAACATTGGAACGTCACTTCAAAGCAATCAAGACCCTGACTAGCAACGGTACCTACTTCTTTGACTACGGTAATGCCTTTATGAAGGCAGTCTATGACTCTGGCATCAAGGAAATTTCTAAGAATGGCTTTGACGACAAAGACGGCTTTATCTGGCCATCTTATGTAGAAGATATCATGGGCCCAATGCTCTTTGACTATGGTTATGGTCCTTTCCGTTGGGTATGTCTGAGCGGTAAGCACGAAGACCTAGTCGCTACTGACCATGCAGCTATGGAAGTGATCGACCCTAACCGCCGCTACCAAGACCGCGACAACTACAACTGGATCCGCGATGCAGAAAAGAACCAGCTGGTTGTTGGAACTCAGGCTCGAATTCTCTACCAAGACTGTATGGGTCGCGTCAATATCGCCCTCAAATTCAATGAATTAGTACGCGAAGGCAAGATTGGCCCTGTCATGATCGGCCGTGACCACCACGACGTATCTGGTACTGACTCTCCATTCCGTGAAACTTCCAATATTAAGGACGGTTCTAATGTTACCTGCGACATGGCTGTGCAATGTTACGCTGGTAACGCAGCTCGCGGTATGAGTCTAGTAGCTCTCCACAACGGTGGTGGAACTGGTATAGGGAAAGCAATCAACGGTGGCTTTGGCTTGGTATTAGACGGCAGCGAACGCATTGATGAAATCATCAAATCTGCTATCGCTTGGGATACGATCGGCGGAGTTGCTCGTCGTAACTGGGCACGTAATGAGCATGCTATTGAGACAGCTATCGAGTACAACCGTCTCCACCAAGGAACAGATCACATCACTATTCCATACTTAACTGACGAAGATTTGGTCAAAGAATCTGTTAAGAAATTGTTCGAATAGGAAAAACTTGTCCCCCAACTTCTAAACTGAGCTAGGCCTCACACCTAGCTCAGACGGAAGTTCCACTTTATCTACTTTGTAAATTTTAATAACATATAACACGAGGTAATATCTTATGGCAAAAATTGTTGAATGTATTCCTAACTTTTCTGAAGGCCGCAACCAAGCGGTCATTGACGGTCTAGTAGAAGTAGCTAAGAGCGTGCCAGGTGTAACACTTCTGGACCACTCTTCTGATACCAGCCACAACCGCAGCGTCTTTACCTTGGTCGGTGATGATCAAAACATTCAGGAAGTTGCTTTCCGTTTGGTTAAATACGCTTCTGAAAATATTGACTTGACCAAGCACCAGGGGGAACACCCTCGTATGGGCGCAACTGATGTCCTGCCTTTTGTACCTATCAAAGACATCACAAGTGAGGAATGCGTAGAAATTGCGAAGACTGTATCTGAGCGGATCAACTGTGAGCTCGGTATTCCAATCTTCCTCTATGAAGATGCAGCGACTCGTCCTGAGCGCAAGAACTTGGCTAAGGTTCGTAAAGGGCAGTTCGAAGGCATGCCAGAAAAACTCTTAGAACCTGACTGGGCACCTGACTACGGTGAAAGAAAGATTCACCCAACTGCTGGTGTTACTGCTGTTGGTGCTAGAATGCCGCTCATCGCCTACAACATCAACTTGGATACAGATAATTTGGAAATTGCCAACAATATTGCCAAAATCATCCGTGGTTCAAGCGGTGGCTACAAATACTGTAAAGCGATTGGCGTTATGCTGGAAGACCGCAACATTGCTCAGGTTTCTATCAACATGGTCAATCTGGAAAAATTCCCACTCTATCGTGTCTTTGAAACTGTTCGCTTTGAAGCCAAACGTTACGGAGTTGGAATCCTCGGCTCAGAAGTCATCGGTTTGGCTCCAGCTAAGGCTTTGATTGATGCAGCAGAATACTATCTGCAAATCGAAGACTTTGACTACGGCAAGCAAGTTCTGGAAAACCATTTGCTGGGCTAGGAGGACAGAAACCTATGAAATTAGTAGATTTAAGTTTGACAGAATTTGCCCAAGTCCTAGGCTCAGATGCTCCTGCACCAGGAGGCGGCTCTGCCGCTGCTCTTTCAGCAGCGAACGGTATTTCCCTGACTAAGATGGTCTGTGAATTGACCCTTGGCAAGAAAAAATACGCAGAATTTGAAGCAGAAATTGCTCAAGTGCACACAGAAAGTGCACGCTTGCAAGAAAGCCTTCTCGCAGCTATTGACAAGGACACTGAAGCCTTCAATCTAGTCTCCGCCGTCTTTGATATGCCTAAGGAGACAGAGGAAGACAAGGCTGCCCGTCGGGAAGCGATGCAACAAGCCCTCAAGGAAGCGACCAAGTCACCTTATGGCATGATGGAAGACATCTTGGCTGCCATGCAAACAACTCAAAAAGCTGTCGGCAAGTCCAATACCAACGCTGCCAGTGACCTAGGTGTAGCAGCTCTCAACCTTAAGGCTGGTCTGCAAGGGGCTTGGCTCAATGTTCTCATCAACCTGTCAGGCGTCAAGGATGAAGCATTCGTCGCAGACTACCGCAGCAAGGGTGAAGAGCTCCTACAAAAAGGTTGCGCTCTAGCCGATGAAATTTATCAAGAAATTTTGAAAGTTGTCTAATAGATAAACGGA
>NZ_CALHWC010000093.1 GCF_938036805.1 uncultured Streptococcus sp. | reverse complement strand
GAAGCTGTCAGAAGTAGCCCGAAAATCGAGGCGTAGGCATAGCCTTTCTTTAAAAATTTCATGATGCAGTGTGTGTCCTTTCCTTAAAAATAAATCTCTTTTGTACCATCCAAGAGACGGTGAAAAGCAGCAGTCCGACGATGATCTTGACAAGCAGAAGATTGAGTTCAAAGACAGCATAGAAGAGACGAATCAGCAGTGTGTCGAGGATAAAGAGCACCAGAGCTAGGCTGAAATAGCCAGTCCCTGTCTTGAGAATGCTGTCGTCGTTCTTAAAGACCAGTTTTTTATTGGTCGAGTAGTTGAAGACCGAACTGGTCACGCGGGCAATCCCGTTAGCTAAAAGAATTCTCAGGCTGGTCGGCGCAGCAGCTAAAAACAAGAGAGCCAGGGCGTAGACCATGTAGTCCACGACGAAACTGCTGAGAGAAGTCAGGGCAAATTTGAATATATTTTTATAAATCATGAGTCCATCCCGAATCGGCCGGAAGTGCGAGCCTTGATTGTCATTGATATAGACTGTCTCAATGGGCACTTCCAAAATGGGATATTCCTTGCTGGCTTCTAGGAGCATGTTCATTTCGTACTCATAGCGCTGACCTTCTACCTTAAGCATAAAGGGAATCATGTTAGTCGTAAAGGCCCGCAAACCGGTCTGCGTATCGGAGACCCCCACCCCAGTCTGGAGCTTGAAGAGACTCCGAGTCAGGCTGTTGCCAAAGCGACTGCGCAGAGGTACCTTGCCAGTAAAGGCGCGTACGCCCAGAATCAGCTGATTGGGATTTTTAGCAGCCTTGGTTGCCACGCGGAAAATATCCCAGACCTTGTGCTGGCCATCCGCATCTGCTGTGATGACCGTTCCGTATTGACCCAGAGACTGGATGTAGGTGAAGGCAGTTTTCAGCGCTTGCCCCTTGCCTTGATTGTTCTCGTGATGGAGGACAGTCGCATATTGTTCAGCCTTTTCAAAGACTGTCTGGCGCTTGGCTGAGCTACCGTCATCGATGACAATGATATGAAAATCGCTCTTGCTCTGAATTTTTTGAATCAGTTTAATCAAATTATAATCAGGCTCATAGGCCGGAATCACTAGATAATCCATATCCATACCTCTTTCTTAGATGATTTGTAGAAAGTATACAGACTGCGGCTTAAAG
>NZ_CALHWC010000092.1 GCF_938036805.1 uncultured Streptococcus sp. | reverse complement strand
GTGGTAAACCAGACATGGCCATGGCAGGAGGAAGCAACCAAGCGAAAATCCAAGACTTGTTGGATGCCGTAGCAGGTAAATTGTAGTATGTTTTTTAAGATCAGGATTCAGTCCTGGTCTTTTTCACTTCTTTTTTTGTAAAGGATCCAAGTCTTTCTGACAAAAATATTTATTTTTTTGACAAATATACTTGTCAAAAAGAAAAGAATCTGTTACAATGTATTTAAGTTAAGAAGAAAAGATAAAAGGAGGGACTAATGGAGATACTGTTTTGGTGTCTACTTCCGATATTTTCTGGTTTGTGGCTGATATCATCCAGTGAATTGAACAAGGTGAAAAGGAAGTTGAAACGTTTAGAGAGAAATAAGGAAAGGAGTGGAGAAATGTCACGTTTTTTTAAAGAAATGATTGGGAAAAAACCGATCATAGTCGGTGAACTTTTCGGGACAGATTGCTGGGAGGTAGTTGATGCCGATGACGATTGGGTTAAGCTGAGGAATACTAATAAAAAGGGTCAAGCAAGAATCAAGCTCATGCGCATCGACGATATCAAGTCTGTTGAACTGAAAGAAAACTGAGAGGTGTTGTCATGAAGCTGAAAAATCGACTCAAAGAGCTGAGGGCTAGAGATGGGCTGAATCAAACTGACTTAGCCAAGAAGGCCGGCGTGTCGCGGCAAACGATTAGCTTGCTGGAGCGGGATGAATACACGCCCTCCGTGGTCATTGCTCTCAAAATTGCTCAGATTTTCAACGAAAGTGTCGAAAATGTCTTTCGCCTAGTGGAGGAAGAGTAGGCCGTTAGGAGTAATCAGTTGCTGGAGAAATTTTATGCTAGCCATCTTGTCTTGAAGACTAGTAAGCGAGTTCTGTATCAGAGTAGTACTTGAGCTAATCCTGATAAGCTGTGTAAGTATATTAGTGCTTTTCCGCAAGTGACGGAAAGTAAAACAAGGAGAAAAACAATGCAAGAATTTATGGAAAATTTTAAAGTTAACGAAGAACAAGCAAAAATTGCTGGTGTCTGTGCAGGTTTGGCGGATTATTTTGGGATAAAGGTAGCTTATATTCGTCTGATCTTCGCAGTTGTAGTGCTGGCATCAACTGAGTTAGGGATTTTTGTAGCCTTGGGCTATGCCTATCTGGCAGGATGGTTCCAAAAGGATTATTTGTGGAATAAAATGAGCAAAAAAGTCAGAAATCACTTTATTTTTCTGATGACAGTGCTGATTATTTTACCTTTATTTGGCCGTGAAATACTGGAACCTGCCTCTGACTTTATTAGTCAAGTCATGGCTTGGCTGACTGCGCTTATTTAAGTATAGGAGAAAACAATGTCAACAAAGAAAAGAATATTGAGAAATATCGGCATCTTCATTCTTGCTGCTATATTAGGAGGAGGAGTAGTCGGTTTTATAATGACTCATTTTGAGCATTTCTCTTGGCCGACCGTCTTAAATGTTGAACTGCTGAAGAACATTGGTCGAGCGAGTTTGATCATTCTCTATCCCGTAACCTTTTTCTTGCTCTATCAGACGCATAAAGTTCACGGGGCTTACCAGAGAGAAGAAGATGATGATAAAAGCTATGAGCTCTATCGTCAAACTTTTAAAACCCTAGAATATGCGACGATTTTATATAATATTTCGTCTGCTCTGACTCTATTCACCCTCTTTGTAGGAGTGAGCTACCTAGGTCCGCTACTAAGGTCAGAAACGGCGATTCACATTCCATTTTATGATATTGCACTGTTTCTTGCTTTGATTTTAGGTCAAATTCTTGTATTGAAAACCACTCAGAAGGTTCGTCAATATAAATTATCTGCTATGCCAACCATTGAGGAGATGAAGGACTATGCGCTGTCCTATGATGAAGGGGAGTTGCAGGCTCATTATGAACAAAGCTTTTTGACCCTCTTCAACCTCAATCAGCGCCTCATTCCAGGCCTTTATGTCTTGCTCTTTATTCTTGGAGCTGGGACACCAATGCAGGTCGCTTCTGGTATGATTGTTTTAACCATTATTTTTGTCTATATCAATGCGGAGTCTTATCAAGCAGTTAAAAGATATTTCAAATAAGCTGTTTGTCGGCTCAAAAGGAGTTCATCATGAAATTAATCAAAAAAATCAACTTTATGGAAGAAAAGAAATATGTAATCGGTCTAAATGTAGCGGGGCTCTTGCTGATTTTTCCTTTCTCCATGCTTTTTGCGAAATTGACCCAGTTAATATTCCGAGCTGATCATTATGATTTTTCGGGTCTAGATCTGGCCTATTTGTTAGTTTTTACCTTTATCCTTGTCATCATCCATGAGTACATCCACGGTTTCTTCTTCAGGTTTTTTAGTAAAGGGAAAGCCAAGGTTAAGTTTGGTTTTAAAAATGGGATGGCCTATGCGACTAGTCCAGGAACCTTCTACCATCGTAAGGACTTCTTGGTCATTGGTTTGGCTCCCTTTGTTTTGATTAGCTTGCTTCTGACCTTGTTGGCCATGCTGGGCTTGCTCAGTTCAACTCTCTACATGCCTTTAGCTAGTCTTCATGCAGCAGGCTGTGTTGGTGACTTTTACATCGCTTTGCTGTTGTTGGGGCAGACTGATGATATTCTGGTCGAGGATACGGAGGTCGGGATGAATCTTTACCAGAAAGAAGAGCCTAGTCAGGAATAGGAATCACTGGTATTATATACTTCTTGTGAAATAACTATTAAAGAGTAATATATTTGATAATTTAAAGATTTGGAGCAATGTTGATTTTGCCTAAATGGATGGCAGTGTGATACCAAATTCAAATTTAAAACAAATGAAACCCGAAGGACTAGAAGTTCCTTCGGGTTTTGTATATAAGAGGAAAAAAGATTAGACAAGTTCGTCAATAGAGGTGTAATCGAGGTTCAAGCCTTCTGCAACAGGTTGGCTAGTGATGTGGCCATGATAAGTTGTGACACCTTCCCGCAATCCAGCGTCGTCTGCAATAGCTTGTTTGAAGCCTTTGCCAGCCAAGGCTTCGATATAAGGAAGGGTGACATTGGTCAGGGCGATGGTAGAAGTGCGAGCCACGGCACCAGGGATATTGGCTACTGCATAGTGGAGAACACCGTGTTTCTCATAGACTGGCTCATCGTGGGTTGTCACGCGGTCAGCAGTCTCGATAACGCCACCTTGGTCAACGGCCACGTCAACAATAACAGAACCGGGGCGCATTTGCTTCACCATATCGTCAGTCACCAGTTTTGGAGCCTTAGCACCAGGAATGAGCACAGCTCCAATCACGACATCTGCTTCACGGACGCTTGCCTCGATGTTAAATGGATTGGACATGAGGGTTTGGATTTGGTTGCCAAAGACTTCTTCTAGTACGGATAAACGTTTGGCACTAATATCGAGAATCGTAACTTGAGCGCCTAGTCCCAGAGCGATACGGGCTGCATGAGTTCCTACAACACCGCCTCCGATAATGGTGACTTTACCTTTTGGCACTCCGGGGACACCGCCAAGGAGAACGCCAGATCCGCCTGTTTGCTTGGTTAGGAAATGAGCTCCGATTTGAACCGCCATACGACCAGCAACCTCACTCATAGGTACTAAGAGTGGTAGTTGTCCTTGTCCGTCACGTACAGTCTCGTAGGCTACCCCGGTAGTTTTAGCAGTTACCATAGCTTGGGCTAATTCGGGAGCAGCGGCCATGTGCAGGTAAGTGAAGAGTAGGAGGTCCTCACGCAAGTACTGATATTCAGTTTCCAACGGTTCTTTAACCTTAACAACCAACTCAGCTGCCCAAGCTTCAGCAGCAGTGGCAACGATTTTTGCACCTTGCTTTTCATAGTCTGCATCTGCAAAGCCAGATCCAAGTCCAGCATTTGTCTCGATCAGAACCTGATGGCCTTTTCCTACAAGGCTGTGCACACCAGCTGGCGTCAGGGCAACGCGATTTTCATTATTTTTAATTTCTCTTGGAATTCCGATTAACATATAGCTTTACTCCTTTTTCTGACGCTAGGATCTCCGAATACAGGACTACAAAGGAACCTAGGTCAATTATTGTGATGTTTTCATTTTAAAGGAAACTGTCGCAAAAAGCAAGAAAAAAAGGATTGTTTTAGTCAGGGAATTATGCTATTCTGTTAAGAAAAATCAGGAGGAAGAGATGGAAAATATCTATGTTAAACTGAGCCAACATTCCAGATTTGAGACGGAACGATTAATCTTGCGCCCAGTGACTTTGGATGACGCACCAGCCATGTTTGAATATGCTTCGGATGAGGAAAATGTTCGCTATACCTTTGAGGCTAACAAAAATCTAGAAGAAACCCGCAATAATATTGCCTTGTTTTACCTAGCTAATCCTTTGGGACGCTGGGGCATCGAGCTGAAGGAGACTGGCGACTTTATCGGGACGATTGACCTGCATAAGATCCGCTTGGATTTGAAAACGGCAGCTATCGGCTATATTATCAATAAAAAATACTGGAATCAGGGCTATACGACGGAGGCCAATCGGGCGGTGCTTGAGTTGGCTTTTGAGGAAATCGGGATGAATAAAATTGTAGCGCTGCACGATGCGGATAATCCAGCATCTGGTCGTGTCATGCAAAAGTCAGGTATGATTTTTTCGCACGAAGAGCCCTACGCAGCCATGGACGAGCATGAGGAAGGGCGCATAGTGACGCGGGTGCATTATTATCTGACTAGGGACCAATATTTTGCAAAAAAATGAGAAAGAATATTGACAAGTATCTATCTACATGATATAGTAGATAGGTAATGCTGATTTAGCTCAGTAGGCAGAGCGCATCCATGGTAAGGATGAGGTCGCCGGTTCGATCCCGGCAATTAGCATAAATACACAGAAGAAACCCTTGTAAATCAAGGGTTTTTGTTATATTCTCCCAAAACTCGCCCAAAATAAATTTTAAAACAAGCTTCTTACTTTATCCTCTGAGCGGTCTTTGACGGCGTCCAGCTGGTGAGCGTAGACCTTGAGTGTGGTCGTCAGGTCTTTGTGACCAAGCAGCTGGGAAATGGAAATTAATTCAATCCCCTGGGCTATCAGGTAGCTGGCAAATGTATGCCGCAAGGCGTGGATATGGACATTGCGACCGACTATCTTTTTTAAAATCTTGTTTGCAATTGTATTTGAAACCCCGAAAAACAAGCGCTGTGATTGGTTTGGTTCGTAGGTTGTAGCGATATAATCTTTTATGTAGCTGGCTGTTTGCCGACTAATTGGCACTGTCCGGACCGAGCTTGGGTTTTTGGTCGGCATAAAATCGGAACTCTGGACCGAGTTGAAAGTCTTATTTATGCTTATTTCTAATTGTTCGTAGTCTACATCATTCAGGGTCAGTCCCTGGGCTTCTGCAAAGCGCATGCCAGTAACTGCGATAAGGTAGATGCAGAAATAGGTCTTGATATCTCGCTTGGCCTTGGTCGCTTCCAGGACATGCTGATACTCTTCCATGGTCAGTAGCTTGGTCTCCGGATCATAACCCTTATTTTCAGACTTGACCAGGGCGAACTCACAGAAATTCCTTTTGATGATTCCTTCGTGTACCGCCATTTTAGCGCAGGCTTTGACGTGGGCATGGAATTTTTCAACAGTCTCCTGGGAATGCGTAGCCGCAAAGTCATTGATGACTTGCTGGTAATGTGTGGCTGTGATGCTGGTTAGTTTAGCCTGGCCAAAGTATAGTTTAATCTTGGCTGCAGTATAGAGATATTTCTTCCAGGTCACGGCTGATACATTAGGCTTCTTATGTACCTCTGACCACTTTTGGTAATACTCTTCTAGCGACTGGTCCCGATTGATAAACAAGCCGTCCGATAGCTCTCTTTCGACTTCTGCGGCCGCTCTTTGAGCGTCAGCCTTAGTACGATACCCCCGCTTTGATTTCTGCTTATATGAGCCATCTAGGGCCTTGTAGGATATGCGGTATTCCCAAGAGCCGTCTCTTTTTCTAAAACTTGCCATTGTGTATTCCTTAAAATTTTAGCAGACATAAAAGCCTGCTTACGTTTATTTATTTGTAGTGAAGGTGCGTCCGCAATTTTTGCAATGCCATTGTAACCTGCCTTTTTTGCCTGCGAATCCTGCCAAACTCCCAACCCCGCCAGCTAACAAGGTACCGCCCACGGCTTTACCAAACGAAAATCCTTTGCGTTGTTGCTGCATGAATTGGACCTCTTTAGAACGGCAGTAAGGACACTTGACAACCCCAATATCCGCCACAATCTCTTTTAATTGCTGTCTAGCTTCTTCTCTGACCTCCTTAGGCAATGGATGACGAATCTCAAAGACTAACCGAATAAGTAACAATACAATCTCCACTAACAATCCTAGAAACAAGGGTGGGAACAAAAAACCTAGAACGAAGCTTCCAACTCCGACTCCGACTAGCATTTGCCCTGAAATGTACCAAGGAACTTCAACATCTCTCACGATATCCACCTCCTTTCGTGTTTGACAAAATTTTATTTTGCTCTTCCAGTAATTCAATGATTTTATCTAATTTATTAACCGTTTCTATTTGGGCATTCAGCAACGAGCGCGACATTTTCACGTCAGCTACACTAAGAGCTTTCATGCTATCGTTGTGGTTATCTTGCTTTTTGCAATCTCCACCAAAATTATAAGTGTTTGTATTTCCACTTCCACCCGACAGACCATTCACACCGTGATTGTCGCCTAATATTATGTTGTTTGATTTGTTAAAATCCCCATCAACTAAGGTTTCTGGACTTATGTTTAAAGCCCTGCAAATCGCAAATACCGTCTCAGCTTTTGCATTCAACACCCCCCGTTCAAGAATTGAACGAACTGTTGTATACGGGATTTCATTTTCGATTGAAAAATTTCTCACGTTTCCGGATTTTTCTTCTATCATCTCTTTTAATTTTTCTTCAATTTCCAAGAGAAACACCTCCGTTTTTGTTTTGTTTACTATATGATACTACAATAAATTGTATATGTAAATAAAAAAAGTTAAAAAAATCGTATTTTTTTGTTGACAATGTACGAAAATTAGTATATACTAAAATCATCAAATAAAGAAAGGGGCCGAAATGAAAAATATCGAATTGGTCAGAAAAGAAAAGAATGTAAGTCTTGTCGACATCGCTGATCTTCTTGGCGTTAGATACCAAACTGTCCGAAGCAAAATCAACGGGGATTCTGACTTCACTTTCGGAGAGACTGTTGTAATCAAAAAAACATTCTTCCCGGAATACGAATTAGAATACCTTTTCAGCGAGCATCAGACACCGGCTTAATTTTTTTACCCAAATGTACGAAAATTAGTATATTTTAAACAGAAAGGAGTAGCATGGATGACGGAATTATCCTGTCTTTCGTCAATAAAATAAAAGACGGCGTGCGATCAGCGCTTCTGGAAATCACACAACAATTTGACATTGAGAATGCTCTGCCGTTGGAATTAACCCAGCAACAATGTATGAAGATGCTAGGCTGCTCAACGACAACTTTTGAGCGATACACGTGTTTTAGTGATTTCCCGGTCATTGACAGAGGCAGAGGCACACAATTGAGGTACCCGCGAGATGCAGTACGAGTTTGGTACAACGACAATTGGCAAAGATTTTGAATAAAAAAAGCTACCGACAAGATTGTCGGCAGCAAACCAAAATATTTACTTAATTATAGCAAAAGGAGTGATTAGATGCAAAATATTGAACAAAGACGCCTAATTTTAGATTGGGAGCGTGATAATTGGATGTTGGGCAATATCTACAAGAACAATCTAGCTAAGAAGCCGGTTGAAGTCGTTAAAAACGAGCTAGCTGAGCTTAAGAAGTCAGCAGAAGGCGTGTCTTTTGAAGTTGTGCCACGAGGCGGTAAGCTGATCGGTGGCGACAAGATTGTAACGTTTAAGAAAGGATGAAGAAAATGAGCAAAATCATAAAAATTGAAACAGCAAAACAATTAACTGCTGAAGCGCGTGATCAAATCGGTCGGATGGCTTCTGACGAAGCAATCAAAATCATCAACACTTGGATTCGCAAAGAGGCGAATTTAGGAGGGAAAAGCATTAGATTTAGCCACAACGAAATTAGAAACGCTGTGGATGATAATATTAAAAAACACTATTTTAGTTTGGATGATGTTATCGCAAAAACGATTACGCGGTATTGGTTAGCAGGATACTCAGGCAGCAAGAAATGTATCCCATCAGGAATTTGTTTCGAAATTTCGTGGGGTGAAGATAAATGAGTCTAAAAGATCTAAAAAGACTGGTCCTGTTGCAAGTAGTCGCAATCGTACTACTGGTCATCGCTGGCGTGCAGACGATTGACAAGCAGAATCGGCAAATCCACGAGCTGCAGGAACAGATTGCCGATAATCGCGAAAGTATTCGCGTGCAGGCTGATACTAACAAACGACAGGACATGATGATTAACAAACATAATCAGATGTATTACGAGTTCCAACATTGGAAAGCAACAGGAGAAACGGATTTTCCGGGAGGGTAAGAAATGAACATTGAAATGATATTAGGGATTGGCTTACTAGTCAGCGTTGGTCTGCTAGTAATGAATATGACAATTAGTACAGCGATCATCAATCGCCTGAAAGAAAAAAATAATTATTATCGTAGCGCGAAATATCGCTTGGAAATGTTTGAGCAAGAATTAGCTTTGCGAAACCAAAAAATGAAGACTGGAGAATAACAATGGTCACAATCAATAAACTCGAAATTGAAAACGTCAAGCGCGTGAAAGCAGTCAAGCTAGAGCCGTCTGCAACTGGCTTGACAATCGTCGGAGGAAATAACAATCAAGGTAAAACAAGCGTGCTGGACGCGATTGCTTGGGCGTTGGGTGGTAATAAGTACAAACCTAGCAAAGCGCAGCGTGAAGGCAGCATGATACCGCCGAGTCTTAAAATCACGCTCTCAAACGGCCTAATTGTGGAGCGTAGCGGAAAGAATAGCACTCTCAAGGTCATTGACCCTAGCGGAAATAAAGCGGGTCAAAACTTGCTAGACAGCTTTGTAGAGGAGTTGGCCATCAACTTGCCGAAGTTTATGGAGCAGACCAGCAAAGAAAAGGCTAAAACTTTGTTGCAAATCATCGGAGTAGGTCCGCAGTTGGCTGAACTTGAAATGCAAGAAAAAGCCAAGTATGACGAACGCCATGCAATCGGTGTGATTGCTGACCAGAAGGAAAAGTTTGCTAAAGAACAGCCGTACTATCCAGATGCACCGAAAGAGCTAGTCTCTATCGCTGAACTCATTCAGCAACAACAAGCTATTCTTGCAAAAAATGGCGAGAACGCCCGCAAGCGCCAGAATTTGGTAGTTATCCAAAATCAGCATGCTTCAGCAGTTGCAGAAGTTGAACGACTGGAACAATTGCTGGCTGATGCAAAAGCGAAAGAAGAGCAGCTAGCACAAGACTTGGCTATCGCAAATACCGACGCTATGGATCTTCTCGATGAATCAACTGAAGAAATCGAAAAGAACATTGCAGAGATTGACGAAATCAATCGTAAAGTTCGAGCTAATTTGGACAAAGATAAGGTAGAAGAAGATGCCAAGGGTTATCGCGAGCAATACAAGGAACTTGACAATGTGATTGCTGACATCCGCAAGCAGAAAACAGACTTGCTCACAAACGCAGACTTACCATTGCCAGGCTTGTCCGTGGATGATGGAGAATTGCTCTATCTTGGCCAGCGCTGGGATAACATGTCTGGTAGCCAGCAATTACAAGTGGCGACTGCTATTGTGCGCAAATTGAAGCCAGAATGTGGATTCGTGCTAATCGATAAGCTGGAACAAATGGATCAGCAGACCTTGCAAGAATTTGGGGCATGGCTTGAGCAAGAAGGACTGCAAGCAATCGCGACACGAGTATCAACTGGAGATGAATGTAGCATCCTGATTGAAGACGGGTATAGCGTTAAGCCAGAGGTGGCACAAGCACCCAAAACATGGCAAGGAGGATTTTAAAACATGCAAATCACAAGAGGAAAACGGGCGCGAGCTCAAAAGGTAGTTATCTATGGTCCTGAAGGAATTGGCAAGTCTACGTTTGCTGCTGAATTTCCAAATCCAGTCTTTATCGACACAGAGGGCTCAACCGATAACATGGACGTAGCCCGATTAGACAAGCCGACAAGCTGGACTATGCTCGTCAATGAGATCGCTTTTATCAAGGCTAATCCGACAGAATGTGGAACACTTGTCATTGATACGATCGACTGGGCGGAGTCCATGGCAGTAGCTGATGTCTGCGCGCAACATGGAAAGAAAGGAATTGAAGACTTTGGCTGGGGTAAGGGTTATACTTATGTCCAAGAAGAAATGGGACGTTTCTTGAATAGCTTGTCTGACTTGGTTGATATGGGTATCAACGTGGTCCTGACTGCGCACGCTCAGATTAAAAAATTTGAGCAACCTGACGAGATGGGGTCTTACGACCGTTACGAGTTGAAGCTTGGCCAAAAAACAGGGTCTAAAACCGCACCGCTCGTAAAAGAATGGGCAGATATGGTCCTATTCGCCAACTACAAAACCTTGGTCATGACAGCCGAGAACGGCAAGAAGAAGGCACAAGGTGGCGAGCGCGTGATGTACACTAACCATCGCCCAGCTTGGGATGCCAAAAATCGTCATGGATTGCCTGATGAATTGCCATTTAATTACAGCGGTATTGCTCATATCTTTGCAAGTCAACAAGTGCAACCTATCCCGCCGCAACCTCAAGCAGTCGTTCCGGCACCTCAACAATCCACGCCAGAGCCACAGCCACAGCCGACACAAACGGAATTACCAATTGACATGTCGCAAGTAGCAGCTAAACCGCAAAATAGCGTCCCTGAGGAGCCACAAGCTCAAGCTGAACCAACACAATCAGCGCAATATCATGCAAGTTTGCCAACTGGTCTGACAGACCTCATGGAGCAAGGCAACGTGACAGAAGAAGAACTGCAGAAAGTGGCATACATTCGCGGTCATTTCCCGCTGGGCACACCAATCGAAAACTTCCCTCCTGATTATTGGGATATGATTGTCGCACACTGGCAGGCAACCATGGAAGTTATTCAAAACCAAGTACGAGCTGAGCCAGATTTGCCCTTCACGGTGTAGATTCTGGGAATTAGAAATCATAGCGAAATACAACAAGGAGTATCTATGAAAGATAAAACTATTAAAATCGATTTGTCGAAAATCGCAAATACTGCCTTACAAGAAAAGGTTGACAAAGAACTTGAGAAAGTTCTTGAGAACATTCTGGATCTCAATACAGAAGCCAAGGCGACTCGTAAGGTCACTATCACACTGACTATGTCAACAGATGATGAGCGTACTGTCGTTAAAACAGGTATGGAAGTCAAGTCCACCCTGGCACCTCAGAAAGGTGTCGCAACGACTGTCATTGTCGGCCGTGATGATACTGGTAAAATTCACGCAAATGAGCTCAAGAGTGGCATCCCTGGTCAGACTTACTTTGACGATAACGGGGATATGCGAACGGACACTGGCGAACTAATCGAAAAAGTGGAACAGCAGGAAAAATCTAAAATCATTGATTACAATCAAAAGAAGGCAGGTAACTAACCATGACAGAAAATCTCAAAGAAGCATTATCCTATACAGTCGAATTGGCAGATCGCGAAAACAAAATCATCAAGTCTGAAACAGGCCGGGAATACTACGACAGCAGCCGTCATAGTTTGCGTGAGCTGCAGCCGCGGCAATATGCGCCGGTGCTTAATTTGCGAACACTGCGCAGTCTGGTAGACTACCTCAAGTCTGACAATGATCTTATCAATCAAAAGCGAGTTGTTGTAGTTATCGAAAGCTCGCAGAAGGTATCTGTATATGACCAAGTAGACTTTGAATACGGACAACGCAATCAACTTGTTTGTATTCAGGCTGCCGTACCACGAATTCCTTTTGACAACTGGCACGATCAGGAAGAATTTAATATCATGCTACAATCTATGTTTATTGACGACACAGATCGTAGCATTGTGCTTGACTTTGCTAGCCACTTGAAAATCGAAAAAGGTGCTGAAGTCCAAGACAACGGTGTTAGCCAAATAGCGACTGTACGGGACGGTGTAGCAAGCCTAGCACAAGCTAAGACTCCGAATCCAGTAACTTTGCGGCCATATCGTACTTTCAACGAAGTAGAACAGCCTGCTAGTCAATTCGTTTTCCGCATCAACAAATCGGCAAATCTGGCGCTCTTTGAAGCAGATGGAGGCAAGTGGCAGCTGGAAGCTATCAGTAATATTGCAGATTATTTGACGAAAGAACTTGCAGGAAACGACAAAATCACAATTTTAGCATAAGGAGAAAACAACATGACACAACAACAATACAATAATTTTGATCACGAAATTGGATGGGAAGACACGATTGAAAAAGACTCGGATTTCGTCCTATTGCCTGACGGATTGTACCACTTCACGGTCATTGGCATGGAACGTACACGCCACACACCAAATCCACAAAATCCCGGCAAATTGCCAGCATGTAACAAGGCTATCGTTAGCATCAAAATCGTCGCTAACGAAGGCGAAACCGAACTGCGCCACAACCTATTCTTGCATAGCACAACTGAAGGAATGTTATCTGCTTTCTTTGCTGCAATTGGCCAAAAGAAAAAAGGCGAACCACTTCGCATGAACTGGAATACCATCATTGGCGCAACTGGTGTATGTAAAGTCGGAACTCGACAATACAATAACAACAATTACAACGAAGTTAAGTCTATGCTCTATCCTGAAGACGTGGACTATACAAAAGTGTTGAACCAGCAACCGCAAGGACAAACTACACAACCAAGCTACCAACAACCGCAGCAGCCAAACTTTGCGCAACAACCGCAAGCACAAGCTGGATACCAAGCCGGGCAATTCTAGGAGGTAAGGGATGCAATTAAGACCTTATCAACAGGAAGCACGGGAAGCTGTACAGGCTGAATGGGCTAAAGGTCGCAAGCGCACGCTCTTAGTATTACCGACAGGATGCGGGAAGACGATCGTCTTTTCCAAAATCATCGAAGACCAAGTGAAAGAGGGCAAGCGTGTGCTTGTCCTTGCTCATAGGTCCGAATTGTTAGAGCAGGCTAGCGACAAGCTAAAGACTGCGACCGGGCTCGGTACAGCCTTGGAAAAAGCGGGAAATACCTCTATCGGCTCATGGTATCGGGTTGTGGTCGGTTCTGTTCAGACCATGCAGAGAGAGAAAAGACTTAGTCAATTTCCTCCTGACTGGTTCGATACAATCGTAGTCGATGAAGCCCATCACGCTATCTCAGATGGTTATCAGCGCGTCCTTGGATACTTCGAACAGTCCAATGTCCTCGGGGTAACAGCGACCCCAGACCGTGGAGATATGAAGAATCTTGGTTCTTACTTTGAAAGCTTGGCCTACGAGTATTCACTAGTTCAAGCTATTAAAGAAGGCTATCTGTCAAAAATTAAAGCTCTGACAATTCCGCTTAGCTTAGATTTATCAAACGTCAGCATGTCAGCGGGCGACTTTAAAGCCAGTGACGTAGGGACTGCACTAGACCCATATCTGGAGCAGATAGCTGACGAAATGGTCAAGCAATGTGCTGATCGTAAAACAGTCGTATTTTTGCCACTAGTAAAGACCTCGCAGAAGTTTCGCGACATCCTAAACGCAAAAGGCTTTCGTGCTGCTGAAGTAAATGGAGAGTCCAAGGATCGTGCAGAAGTCTTAGAAGACTTCGAGAATGACCGCTACAATGTGCTTTGTAATTCGATGTTACTGACTGAAGGCTGGGACTGTCCGTCTGTAGATTGCGTAGTCGTATTACGACCTACTAAAGTGCGGGCGCTGTATAGTCAGATGGTGGGGCGTGGGACTCGCTTGCATCCAGGCAAGGAAGAACTGCTTTTATTAGACTTCCTCTGGCACACGGAACGCCACGAGCTATGTCGACCAGCGCACTTGATCTGTGAGACTCCAGAAGTCGCTCAGAAAATGGTTGAGAATATGGAAGAGCAAACAGGCGTCATGCTTGACCTTGAAGATATGGAAGTTAAGGCAGCTGAGGATGTTGTCGCTCAACGTGAAGAAGCCTTGGCCAAACAATTGGAAGAAATGCGCAAACGCAAACGCAAGCTAGTAGATCCATTGCAATTTGAAATGTCTATCCACGCTGAGGATTTATCAAATTACGTTCCAAATTTTGGGTGGGAGATGGCGCCCGCTAGCGATAAACAAATTAAAGCGCTTGAGAAATATGGAATCTTTACAGACGAAATCGGCAATGCCGGTAAAGCTAATCTCTTGCTGGATAGATTGCACAAACGCCAATCTGAAGGCTTGACTACGCCAAAGCAAATTCGATTTTTGGAAGGCCGTGGTTTTAAAGATGTCGGCATGTGGCAGTTTGACCAAGCCAGAAATATGATTGATCGCATTGCTGCAAACGGCTGGCGATTGCCAGCAGGCGTGCGACCAGCTGAATATGTGCCGGGGTGATGTATGGAACTAAATACAATCTACAACGAAGATTGCTTAGTCGGTATGCAAAAAATCCCTGACAAGTCAATCGACATGATATTGTGTGATTTGCCTTATGGTACGACTCGAAACAGCTGGGACAGTGTACTGCCGTTTAATAAGCTTTGGGAACAATATGACCGAATTATCAAAGATAATGGCGCGATTGTACTGACTGCACAAACTCCGTTTGATAAAGCGCTAGGAGCGAGCAAGCCAGAATGGTTGCGTTATGAATGGATTTGGGAAAAATCCAATGCAACAGGACACTTTAACGCCAATCGAATGCCGTTAAAGTCGCATGAGAACATTCTTGTGTTCTATAAAAAATTGCCAGTATACAATCCGCAGTTTACTTACGGAAAACCGTACAAGGCAACCTATAGTACGCATAGCAGCAACTATGGAAAGCAAAAGGATGATATCGAAACTGTGAATGATGGCTATCGTTTCCCTAGAAGTGTATTATTTTTCAACAACGAAAAAGACAATTTTCACCCGACGCAGAAGCCGGTTGAATTGTTTGAGTACTTGATAAAGACATATACCAATGATGAGGGGGTAGTGCTGGACAACTGCATGGGCAGCGGAACTACTGCGATAGCCTGCATTAACACTAATCGCAACTATATCGGTTTTGAAATTGATGAAGAATACTATCGCAAAGCCATAGATAGAATCAACAGTCATGTGTCGCAGATGACATTATTTTAGACAAGGAGAAAAAAGTGGCAGAGAATGATTTTAACTTATTGCCGTTGCTGGATTATATCAATCCTGCCACGGTAGACTACCATACTTGGGTGAATGTGGGTATGGCCTTGAAGCACGAGGGATATACAGCATCTGACTGGGATAATTGGTCACAAAACGATAGCCGGTACAAGAAATTTGAGTGTTTTAAAAAATGGGATACCTTCAACGAAGAAGCAGGAACGATCGTGACTGGTGCGACTATTACTCAGCTAGCAAAAGAAAATGGCTGGGTGTCTCAATCTAGCTACGATAGCGAGAATGCGCATGAATTAGACTGGAACGATACTATTGACCGCGACTATAAGGTCATTGACAAGAATTGGATAGAAGGCAAGGAGATCCACGAGCCGACTGTTTGGAATCCGGTACAGGAAATCATCAAATACCTTGAAACGCTTTTCGAAGCTAGCGAAAATGTAGGCTATGTGACTGAGTGTTATCCAAAGACTGATGATGAAACAGGCGAGATCATCAAGTGGTTACCTACAAAGGGAGCGTACGACCGTACAGCTGGACAGCTTATTAAAGAATTGAGCCAGTGCAATGGCGATATCGGTGCAGTGCTAGGTGACTACCACGAAGAAGCTGGCGCATGGGTTCGTTTCAACCCAATGGATGGCAAGGGCGCTAAAAACGAAAATGTGACAGATTTTCGCTATGCGCTGGTTGAATCGGACAGCATGCCAATCGACAAGCAAAATGCCATCTACAAAGAACTTGAATTGCCGATTGTTGCTTTGGTCCATAGTGGGAACAAATCCCTGCACGCTATCGTGAAAGTAGATGCTGGTAATTACGAGGAATATCGCAAGCGGGTTGATTATCTTTACAAGGTCTGCCAAAAAAACGGTATCGTAGTTGATACCCAAAACCGAAATCCAAGTAGACTATCACGCATGCCGGGATTTATCCGAAATGGGCAGAAGCAATTCTTGGTGGATACTAACATTGGTAAGGCCGATTGGGATGAATGGTACCAGTACATCGAGGACTTGAATGACGACCTGTCTGATCCGGAAGGGTTAGCTGACAGTTGGGATAACTTGCCAGAGTTGGCTCCTGAGCTGATTAAAGGTGTCCTTCGTCAAGGTCACAAGATGCTGATTGCCGGTCCTTCTAAAGCCGGTAAGTCATTTGCTTTAATTGAAATGTCAATCGCAATCGCAGAAGGTAAGAAGTGGCTAGGCTGGGATTGTACGCAGGGGCGTGTTTTCTATGTCAATCTGGAACTAGACCGTCCATCTGCCTTGCATCGCTTCCGTGATGTCTATCAGGCTATGGGATTGGCACCGCAGAATATCCAGAATATCGACATCTGGAACCTTCGTGGGAAGACTGTACCGATGGACAAGCTAGCACCTAAGCTCATTCGTCGAGCTTTGAAAAAGAATTATATCGCAGTCATCATTGACCCGATTTACAAGGTGCTTACTGGTGACGAGAACAGCGCAGACCAAATGGCGCACTTCACCAATCAATTCGATAAGGTTGCTACAGAGCTAGGCTCTAGTGTTATCTACTGTCACCACCACTCTAAAGGTTCTCAAGGTGGCAAGAAGTCCATGGACCGTGCCAGTGGTTCAGGTGTATTTGCTAGGGATCCTGACGCACTTATCGACTTAGTCGAGCTGGAAGTATCTGAGGAATTACTGACTCAGCGCCTGAATCAAGCAGCGTGCGAGGTTTACAAACAGGCCTTGCAAGAGCGAAACAATGCCTATTACCAGCAAAATGTGGGCTTAGATGACCTTCTGAGCCCCGCGCAAATGCGAACGCACTTTGAAAAAGGTATTCCTGATGTCATGGCTCGGGCGCCGTACACAGACAAGCTCGAAGAAGCTCGCAATAAGATCCAGATAGCGACTGCGTGGCGAGTTGAAGGCACGCTTCGAGAGTTTGCCAAGTTCAAGCCAGTCAATATGTGGTTCAATTATCCAGTGCATGCGCTTGATGAAACTGGCGTGCTTGCGGATATTAAGCTGGAAGATGATAAACCGAGCTGGCAAAGAGCTAAAGAAACTCGCAAAAAGAATGCGAAGGAAGATAAAAAGCAAAAGCTGATAGAGTTTGACGAAGCTATCGAAAATGCAAATTATGGTGAACCACCATCAAAAGAAGATGTAGCTGATTATTTAGGTATAACAGTTAGAACTGTCGAGAGACGAATAAAAACATCTAAAAAATATCAAATAGATAAAAATACAGGCAATATTATCCCTGTAATAAAATCAGCGACAGAACCGTAAATTTCTGGTCGTGTCCTAATAACGACAACACTATAAAAATACGGTAGTGTCGTTGTCGCGACAGAACCGCAAAATACGGTGGTGTCGTGCGACAGACAACTATATATTATATATATAGATAATGTCCTGTCGTCCATCATGTCCATACCTGTATAGACAGGGTTGCTTAAAACGCACCCTGTCATATACAAGGGTCATGGACTAAAAGCGAAATTAAAAAAAGAAAAGGAGTGCATTTTTAAAAATGTTTATTGAGTTCTTTTTACCGATGCAAAAAATCCCGACAACAACCCACCAACAAAAAAAGGTAAATGTCCAATTTGGGAAGCCAATCTTTTATGAGCCAGAGGATCTGAAAAATGCCAGAGCGAAATTTGAAAGCTTGCTTGCGCAGCATGTGCCTCCTGATAAAATTAAAGGAGCCGTTCGACTGACGGTTAAGTGGTGCTTTCCTCGTATCAAGAAAAGCTACGACGGCCAGTACAAGACCACAAAGCCAGATACGGACAATCTGCAGAAGTTGCTCAAGGATTGCATGACACAACTTGGATATTGGCAAGACGATGCACAAGTGGCCAGCGAAATAGCAGAAAAGTTCTGGGCAGACACAGTCGGGATCTATATCAAGATTGAGGAATTGCCATGAAAATCAATTATATTGATTTCTTTAGCAGGGTTATTCCAGAATGGATGGCGCGCAGCAATCAGAAGAGTCAAGAGGTCGGTTTTGGATCAGATGCTTATTGGCTATGGGCAGTGTCGTCAATCGGAGAAATTTGTAAACAATACAATGATGATGAGCTGGTGACTGAGCAATTCGGTCTGCTCTTTAGCTGGCTAGAAAAACAAGCGGGAGGAACAGGAAAATGAATAAGCAGGAATTAGTTGAAGAAATCAAGAAACACGCAATTTATCATTGCGGAGAAAAAGAATGTTACAAAGAAGGATGTACACAAGTGGTTGACTTGGGATTGGTTTTAGAAATCGTTAATCAACTTGACGAACCATCTTCCGGGCATGCTGAAGAAGCGCCACGCTATGTCAAGAACGTACTAGCTCGATTGCGAGAATTGCCATTACATGACAGAGAAGTTTGGTTGAAAGCTATCATGAGCGAATTTGAACGGGATTTCAGCCATGCGATATGGCGTGAAGGATATGAACAAGGTAAGTTTGAGGGCATGCTTGGATATGAGAAAGTTACAATTCCTCAATTTGTTGCGGATTGGTTGAGCAACCTAAAAAGTGGCCTGTTTGGGTTAAATTACGACTCAGTACCAAGTGAAATTTATGATTGGGTATATGCTACAAAAGATAATCTCAGAAAGTTGCATTTAGCGTTTGTTTATGGCTACGAGGTCGAGAAAGAGAAGCGATATTTGGTGAAGATTAGAGCGACAAAACACTACTTTGCTAAAGATGGAAATCGGAAAATATATTTTTCTCTAGCATACAAAAGCTGTTTTACAAAAAAAGAACTCGAAGAAGCGGGCTTCGGCTGGGTTTTCTCTTGCGAGGGTGTGGAAGTTAAGAAGGTGGAAGAATGAATCAACTTATTTGTCCGAACTGTTATTCGACATCTTCAATGCATCATCACACTGATTGGAATCATATTGATAATTCGACTGGCTTACAAAAGCCTGTCAGCATCATGCTATGTCTAGACTGCAAGACGCTATTCATTGATGATCGAACTTGGTAAGATAAATATATATATATGAAAGATAAAATTGAGGAAAATGAAGTTGTGGGCAACATCTACGAAAATAAAGATATTTTGGAGGAAGAAAAAATGAAAATCAAAAAAATTGTAGCAGTTATTTCAGTATTAAGTGTATTGTTATTATTGACTGCTTGCCGTGAAAGCAAAAAGGTTTCTTACAACGTCAGTCAAGAAGCAGATAATTTCAACATTGTCCGTCGCGTGGCAGTTATTAACACTCAAACAGATAAAGTTGAGTTTGAGGTCATTGGACGCATTTCTGTAGAGACGGAAGCAAACGAAGGCAAACGTCTTGAAATCTTAGTTGAGACTGCAAAGGGCGTTTACAAGAAACACATGGTAAATCTAACAAGTTGGAATATGTATGTCGTAGAAGACCTTGAAGGCGCTGAAGTAGATCAGTACAAATATGAGGTCAACTACATGCCTGAAAGTATTATCCCGTTTAAAGTAACGAAAAAAGACTAAATAAAAAAGCCAAGGCACTCTCTTCCTCAGCTAAAATCACAATAAGATTATTATATCACAAAAAGGAGACAGAGAGTGAGCAAAGCGAAGGCTATTTTAAAGGATTTAAGAAACCTTGATCTATATATTGCAAGTTTGATTAGACGAAGAGCCAAGGTTGAAGCCTCGCTCTTGTCTAGTCAGAAATTTTCGGCCGATAAAGTTTCGGGAGGCGTTAAACGTAAGCAAGATGATATCTATGTCGAGCTGTTGACGGCCAAGGAAGAAATAGAGCAGAAGACCGCTGAAGCGATCAGAAAGCAAAGAGAGCTGCAGGGGTTGATTGACTCTCTGGATAACACGGATAGTCAGGCTATATTGAGTTTGGTTTATATCGATAAGATGACGAGATGGCAAGTCATGGATGAGTTGAATTGTAGTGAGAGCACCTACTTTCGATTGTTGCGTATAGCAACAAAGGAGTTAGATGCGGTGACAGCATTTGACAGTAAATGACAGTAAAAAAAGTATTTGACAGTGCATGACAGTTTTAACGTGCTATTATAGTATCATCAA
>NZ_CALHWC010000091.1 GCF_938036805.1 uncultured Streptococcus sp. | reverse complement strand
AGCAATATGGTGGTTGGCGGAGCCGTAAGATGCTGGAATTTTACGAGCGTCTCTGTCGCACTCTCTTTACCCGCTACAAGGGCTTGGTCAAATACTGGCTGACCTTCAATGAAATCAATATGATCCTCCATGCGCCATTTATGGGAGCGGGTCTCTGCTTCGAGGAAGGGGAGAATGAGGAGCAGGTCAAATACCAAGCAGCCCACCATGAGTTGGTGGCTTCAGCCATTGCCACCAAGCTTGCCCATGAGATTGATCCAAACAACAAGGTCGGCTGTATGCTGGCAGCAGGGCAAAACTACCCACATACTTGTGCTCCACGAGATGTTTGGGCGGGTCTAGAAGAAGACCGCAAGAACTATTTCTTTATCGATGTGCAGGCGCGTGGGGAATACCCTAATTATGCTAAAAAAGAGTGGGAACGTCAGGGAATCACGGTTGAGATGACCGAGCAGGACCTTCAATTGTTGAAAGACTATACGGTGGACTTTATTTCCTTCTCCTACTATGCCAGTCGGGTCGCTTCAGGCGATCCAGCTGAAAGGGAGAAAACAGCGGGCAATATCTTTGCTTCTCTGAAGAATCCCTACTTAGAAAGCTCAGAATGGGGTTGGCAGATTGACCCTCTTGGTCTCCGCATTACCCTCAATACCATCTGGGATCGTTATCAAAAGCCTATGTTTATCGTGGAAAATGGATTAGGGGCAGTGGATACACCTAATGAAGCGGGGGAAATCGAGGATGATTATCGGATTGACTACCTGGCTGCCCACATCAAGGCTATGCGAGATGCCATCCATGAAGACGGCATCGTCCTCTGGGGCTATACGACTTGGGGTTGTATTGACCTGGTCTCTGCCGGAACAGGAGAAATGAAGAAGCGCTATGGCTTTATCTATGTCGATCGGGACAATGAAGGAAAAGGAACTCTAGCCCGTTCGCGCAAGAAATCCTTCTATTGGTACAAAGAAGTCATTGCGACCAATGGGGCCTCTGTTAAATAAACGTCTCCTGTAGAGCTTCGCCAACTTCTGGATGACTCTCTGACAGCAAACTAAAAAGCTTAGAATCCCAACTGCAAGCTGGGGTCCTAAGCTTTTTGTATGTCATTAAGGCAAGTCCTTATTGATTTACTGGTCGTAGTCTAAGACATTGTTTTCGATGACAAACTTAGATTCAGCGGAAATGTTGGCTTCTCCTAGTTGCAACTGTGAACTTCCGTCTGGTTTCATGATGTGCCACTGACCGTCCTTGTGGGCAAAGATAGCCTGAAATGTGACGTTATCACTCTTGTCCCGAATGGGTAGAACAAATGCTTGATCTGTATTCTCTAAGAGTATCTCTTCTTTTTTTTCAAAGTTATAGATATAAAATTGCCCAGTTCTTTGTCCCAAACCATGAAGTTCATCGACTTTTTGCCAATTTTCAAAATTTTTCTGAATTAGGGAATCATTAAAAATCTTGTTGAAGGTTTCATTCCGTTTCTTCGTTTCTTCTTCGTCTAGTGTTTTCTGAAACTCTGAAACCTTTTTAGCCGTTTGGACGGTTTGTCTGTTTTGCTCCCTAATTTGCTGGCGGTGGATGACTCGCATCATTCTTGCACCAACGCCCAGGATGACGAGAATGGATACAAGGCTGATTTGAGTTTTGGCATTTTTTTTCATAGATGATTCTCCCTATTGTGTCATCGGTCCTATTATACCATTTGAAAGAAAGGATAGTCAAGTTCATCTTGTGATGACCTACCATGCAGATCTACCTGGGGACTATAGGATTTTATCAGATTTTCATTGACGAAGGTCCCTTTATTTGATAGGCTAGGGGAATAGAAATGATTTCGTAAGCATAGAAAAGAGGAGTGAGGCAAGTGGCACGTATCTTATTAATTGAGGATAATAATGATATCCAAGAAATTTTGTATAGTCTCTTAAGCGAAGACCATGAGGTGCTTCAGGCTTTTTCAGGTACAGAAGGGCTGCGACTCTTCCAGCAAGAAAGCATTGATTTGGTCCTTCTCGATATCATGCTTCCTGGGAAAAATGGGGATCAGGTCCTTGAGGAAATCCGTTTGCAGAGTCAGGTACCGGTCATCATGATGACAGCTCTTGGTGACAAACACCTCATTAGCCAGTATCTCCTTGCAGGTGCCAATGATTATATCGTCAAGCCCTTTAATCTAGACGAAGTGGCAGCGCGTGTCACTGTCCAACTGCGAGGCAGTCAGCAGGCCCAGTCTAAGCCTGCTGGGGAGACCTTGATCAAAAACATTCGCCTTCTGCCAGATACCTTTGAAATTGCTTCTGGGGACCAGTCCATGCGGCTGGGGAAAAAGGAATTTCAGATTTTCCAGACCTTGCTGGCTCATCCTAAAAAGATTTTTACCAAGGAGGAGCTGTATGAGTCGGTCTGGGAGGAGACCTATCTGCCAGGCGATAATACGCTCAATGCCCATCTCAGCAATCTTCGTAAGAAATTAGCCCAGCTGGATAATTCGACAGACTATATCGAGACCATTTGGGGTCTGGGTGTGCGGCTCAAGGAGGATTAGCTATGTGGTTGATTTTAGCCTTTGTGCTTATACTCTTCTTGTCAATCATGCTGGTTCGCTATCATCTGACGATTCGTAGTCTGACCAGCCAGATCCGTGACAAACGTCGTACAGGAAGTCAGGTTCGCTTGACTTTGAGAGATCAATCTCCGAGTCTGGTGGCTCTGACTGACGAGGTGGAGCAGCTTTTTCAGGAAATTGATAAGATGTCCTTTGTGACCCAGCAGGAAAAGAAAACCTTAGACATGGCCATCAGCAATATTGCCCACGATATCCGAACACCGCTGACCATTGCTAGTGGCTATACCCAACAGCTACTCAAAGACGCTGATAAGGAGCAGATGGATCAGCAACTGCAAAAGATTGCAGATAATCTAAGTATGGTATCCAGACGCTTGGAGGCTTTGATGGAATACCGTCGGTTGATGGAAGGAGCCATTCGACCGAAGTTGCAGCGAGTAGATCTATCCCAGCTGGTCACTCAGCAACTCTTTGCCTACTATGATGCCTTTCAGCGAGCAGGGATTGATTTAGAGGTGGCTTTGTCTGAAAATCTGCTTCTGGAAACGGACAGTGATATCTTTGATCGAATCGTCCAGAACATGCTCAGCAATGTCCTCAAACATGGCCGAGAAGCAGCCAGCATCAGTCTGAAAAATGAAGGGCAAAAGGTCATTTTCCAGGTCAAAAATAAGGTTCAGAAGCCCATTTTGCATCTGGATAAACTAACCAATCGTTTTTATTCTGAAAATCTCTCCAGCAGTGAGGAATCCTCTGGTCTGGGGCTTTATATCACCCAGCAGTTGGTCGAAATCTTAGGTGGTGATTTGAGCATGCAAGCAGAGGACGATTGGTTTGAACTGATTGTGGCCTTATAAAAAAGAATCAGCTAGTCAGAAGATTAGCTGATTCTTTGCTTTTAGAGATCTTTTTTCTTGAAAATGAGGAGGCTGTTGCCTAGGAAGAAGACTGCTATGCCAATCGCTACCAAGCTAGCTTGCAAAACAACTGCAGGATCCGCAGCCAACTCTATTCCAAATCGTAAGGTTAAATAGCGGAACAACTCTATATGGGGATAGAGTAAGACTGGAAAGGCGAGCAGGGCGCTTCCGACAAAATAGGTAATAAAGACCGCGGCAATAGAATGACTGAGATAGAGGACGAAAGACACGATGCCAATCCAAGCTATGGTTATCATGAGCTGGACGAGAATAGTTATGAAAAATTGGCCAAAGAAGCCTGTCGGAACTGTCCCAATTCCATTGATAGAGCTAGCGATGATGAAGGAGATGCCTAGCAAGAGGATGAATTGGAAGATGGCGACAACAAAGGAGACCAAAGTTTTAGATAGGAAGAACTCTGTCCGTGAAATACCGTGAGCAAGGCTGTTTTTATAAAGCTTACGGGACAAGTCCACACCTAATAAGAGGCAGACGACAATGAGAGTGAAAAATATAACATTGTCAGAATTTCCAGAGAAATGGGCAAGAGCATTGATACCCGTCATTTTTACTGGTGCTTGCTGAGCGACGTTTTGTCCATCCGTCTCAATGGATGTTCCAAATCTGCTGGTAACCTTATAGAGGACGCCGAGCAGGATATTGGCTAGTAAAACGAGCTCAGTGATCCAAAAGCCCTTGGAGTGGAAGAGACGGTAAAAGTCAGCGCGAATGGTTTGAATCATGATAGACCTCCCTGGTTTTGATCAAGTAAATCTGTAAAGAAATTTTCTAGATTTTGCCGTGCATAGTAGATTTCTTGAATGACTAAGTCAGCTGTGGCTAGCTCTTTTACGATATTGTTGATGTTGTGCGAATGGGTAAAGACATGGATTTCATTGAGAGCATTGACCACCTTGATGCGGTAGCCTAATTGATCTTGGAGCAGCTGGCTGGCTTCCTCCAAATGATCCGTTTTCAAGACGATATAATCTTCGCTTTGCTCTTCAAATTCAGCCTTGGAAATTTCCTTGATCATATGACCTTGGTCGATGATGCCAAAGCGCGTAGCGACTAGATAGAGCTCGGATAGGATATGACTGGAGATAACAAAGGTCATGCCCAGCTCTTCATTGAGCTTTTGGACAAGCTGACGAAATTCCTTGATGCCGACAGGATCTAGTCCGTTGATAGGCTCATCTAAAATCATCAGATCTGGCTTGGATAGGAGGGCGATAGCGATGCCCAAGCGTTGCTTCATCCCGAGGGAGAAGTCACGAAATTTCTTTTTGCCAGTGTCCGTTAGGTCTACATAGTTGAGTGTTTCTCGGATGGCCTTATCGGCATTAGGAATCTGGCGCAGTTTGCAGTAGTAGCTGAGATTTTCGTAGGCGGTCAAGTGGTTGTGGGCAACGGGCGTTTCAATGACCGAGCCGACCCGCTTGAGGGCTTGTGTCCATTCGGCCTGATTGCTGGAACCAAAGAGAGACACGGTTCCGTTGCTGGCATGCATCAGCTGGGTCATGATTTTGATCAGAGTGGTTTTACCAGCCCCGTTTTTACCGATGAGACCGTAGATATCTCCTTTTTTGATGGTCAGGTTGACATCGCTCAGAGCTTGCTGCTGGCCGAACTTTTTGCTGACCCCTTGTAAAACTAAAATATTTTCCATGGTTTTACTTCTCCTTTTTGATTTATTCTTGGAAATCCTTTCCTCACTATCCAGTATATCGGACACTTATTAAGTATTCATCAAGCATTTCTAAAATATTTCTAAAATCTTGAAATAGAAATTATAATTCTTGTTTAAGCGGACTGAGGCCTATAGAAAAGAGAGTGGGACAGAAATCGGTAATTCGTTAGAATTCGATTTCGTCGTCCCACCTCCGCACAGTTGAGTAGGGCTGTAAAAGCTGATGAAATAAGCCTAGTAGAGCCCACTCAACTATTGCGTCTTGCTCGACAATCCAAAGACAATTGAGAGGCTAGGACTTTTGTCCCAGCCTCAATTATCTATTTCCAATTCATAAAGGCCTCTCAGTGCGTTGCAGGCGTAGATTCTTTCTGCTGATTTCAAGTCGTCTAGGCTGAGGATTTTTTCTGTGGCCTGACCTGTTGCCAAGAGATGCTGGCGGTAGATGCCATTTAAAAGGCCTAGCTCGACTGGTGGCGTGTAGAGGTGACCATCCAGCTGGAGGACTAGGTTACCGATGGAGCTTTCCAGCAACTGACCTTGGGCATTGTGGTAAATCTGTTCCTGCTGGCCTAGGTCTAAATGTGGCCGATAGCTGGTTTTGAAATAGGTGAAAGGCTGCTGTAAGTTGGCATTTTGTGGGACGAGAATAGCCTTGCAGAAAGTTTCTGGGAGTGCTTGTAGCTTTTCTAGCTGGCAGGTGACTTTTCCAGATTTGGCGATGGAGATCCGCAGGCGGTAGTCCGTACTTGGATCCAGTTCTGCTAGACTTTGGTTCAACTCTGCCTTCAGTTTTCCCTCATCAAATGGATAAGCAAAGTAACGGGCGGCTTCCTGTAAACGCTTCAGATGTTGGTCTTGGAAGATCAGGCTGCCTTGCTCAATCTTCCCTGTCGTAATCAGGTCAAACTGGGGATTTTTCCGATAGAGGACGGCAGATTTTTGCTGGGTTTCGATGTACTCGGCTTCCCATGTGCTATCCCAAGTGATGCCGCCACCGACACCGTAAATCGCCTTGCCAGCCTCAAGCTGAATGGTGCGGATGGCCACATTGAAAATCCGCCTCTGGTCTGGCAGGCAGATACCAACAGTGCCGCAGTAGACACCGCGAGCTGCTTTTTCTGTCGCCTTGATGATAGCCATAGTCGAAATCTTTGGAGCGCCTGTGATAGAGCCACACGGAAAGAGCGCATCAAAAATTTCTCCTAAGCCAATCTCAGGTCGCAGCTGGCTCTTGATGGTGGAGGTCATTTGCCAGACAGTGGAATACTGCTCGACCTGACACAGCTGCTCGACTCGCTCGCTGCCAATCTCTGAAATGCGGTTCATGTCGTTGCGAAGCAGATCAACGATCATCATATTTTCCGCTCGGTTTTTAGGATCCTGGCGCAGCCAGTCCGCCTGCTCCAAGTCTGCAGTGACTGTCAGACCGCGATTGGTAGTGCCTTTCATCGGCCGTGTTGTCAGCTCACCTCGATGCTCCTCGAAAAAGAGCTCAGGACTGATGGATAAGATTGCCTGATTATCGTGCTCTACATAGGCATTGTAGGCGGCATTTTGCTCGACGACCAGACGATTGTAAATAGCCCAGCTGTCCTGTAGATTAAGCTCTGCGCCTAGCTGCAGGGTGTAGTTGACCTGATAGGTATCGCCTTGACGGATATGATGGTGAATGGTTCTGATGGCCTTTTCATACTCTTGCTCGGTCGTTAGGCTCTGCCATTGCGCCGGCATTTCTACCTCGTCGTAAGCCAAAGGGAATGGTGCTTCATCGGCCCTATCATGAATGGTAAAGTAAATCAGGTACTCGCCCAGAAGAGGGGCTTTGTGGACCTGTAGTTTTTCCTCAAAAGCGGGAGCAGCTTCGTAGCTGACATAGCCGACTGCATAAAATCCCTTTTTCTGCCAGTCCTCAACCTCTTGCAGAATCGCTCTGACTTCGGCCAACTCGCGTGTTTTGAGCTCTTTGATGGGCTGGCTGAAAATCAAGCGCCGACCCAGTTCTTTAAAATCAATAACTGTTTTCTTGTGCATGAGTTTATTGTATCATAAGATAATTTGAATGAAAACGGATTTATCAGATGAGACACTGTTTATTTTATAATAGTTGACAGATTAGTAAGTGTGTCGGTATACTAATTTAAAAAAGAAAGAGTGAGATGCTTATGAAATCAAACAAATTGCTATGGATAAATGGAATTGTTGGCATTTTAGGAGGCCTTCTGATCATTTACGCTTCTTTAAATAGATGGCACTGGGAAATTATTTATTTGGTTCCTAAACTAATCGAAAACCCTGGCTGGGGTGATATGGTTATATTGACCAGCTGGCTGCTTTTGGGACTTTCTATCGTCGGAATGTATCACTATAGCAACGACCCAAGAGTCAATAAGACGAGTCATGAGCTTCTATTCTGCGCCTCTATCATGGGCTTTATTCCTTTTCTAGCTATATTTGCAGGCTTTCTATCCATAGGAGCTGGGGTTCTCTATCTTCAAGATTTTTAAAAATTTAAGAGTGATGGCAAAGTTGACTGACCCATGTTTCCTCCTGCTCGAAAGGCCTTGAAAATTATGATAAAATAAGGAAATGACAAAACTGTAAAGGAAGTCTTATGAAAAAAATCAATGAATCCTATAAACTCATCGTCTTTGCGGCGCTTGCTCTGGCTCTGGTTCTCTACATTGGAAATATCTGGTCTGGCCTGCAGAGTCTGACTTCGGTTTTTTCGCCTATTATACTGGGTGGAGTCCTAGCCTTTATCTTTAATGTCCCGATGAAAAAGCTGGAAGACTTCTTGGATAAATGCCGAGTCCCACAAAAGTTGCAGCGCGGTTTGGCCTTGGTTTTGGAGGTGCTGATTTTAGCTCTCATTATGACGGGGATTGTCTCCATCGTCGTGCCGACTCTGACCACAGCGGTCAATCAGTTGAGCGCAACAATCGGCAAGGTAGCGCCTCAGCTAGCCAAGTGGCTGCAGCAGTCTGGCTTGCTTTCCTCTAGCCAGCTGAAAGATTT
>NZ_CALHWC010000090.1 GCF_938036805.1 uncultured Streptococcus sp. | reverse complement strand
AGACAACAATCTTACCTGTCTTATGCATTTGCTGGGTCAGAGCTGCTCCGACAGCGATTCCCATACCGCCACCTACAATACCATTGGCACCAAGGTTTCCAGCATCCAGATCGGCAATATGCATAGAGCCGCCTTTTCCTTTACAAGTACCATTATACTTACCAAGGATTTCAGCCATCATACCATTCAGGTCAATGCCTTTAGCAATGGCTTGACCGTGTCCACGGTGATTAGAAGTGATTAAATCATCCGGGTTCAAAGCTAACATTGCACCAACGTTTGCTGCTTCCTCACCAACTGAAAAGTGAGTCATGCCTGGAACTTTTCCTTTTTTTACAAGTTGCGCAATTTTCAAGTCCATGCGACGGATTTCTTCCATCTTACGGAACATCTCTAATAAGAGAGATTTATCTAAAGTTGACATTTCTTTGCCTTTCTAAAACGCTGTTCAATCGTGAATTAAGACAATCGTTGGTAGCTAACCAAGTCGTACTGGGCTTTCATGAATATCCCACGCGCTCGAATTGTACTATAATTCCGAATGATACAGGGTATAAGCATTATTTATTTCCCTTCTATTCTAACCAATGTTGAAAGCACTGTCAAAAGTTTTGCTCAGATTTTTTCACAAAGAAAAAATCAGCATATCGCATGGATACGCTGATTGATGAAACAAAAATAACAATTTCACAAACTATTATTCCTAGATTTTTTGAATGCTTCTATTCTGCTTTCTTTCCAAAGTCAGCAATCATTTCTTCCATCTGCTCCCGACTTGGAGTGGTCAGCATGTAGAGATAGTCTCCTTGCAACTCTGCAAAGGCCGCTGGCATGTCTTTTTTGACTTTAAAATTATCCCGATATTTCTCTAGCAAATCCGCCTCTGAATAAGCATAATGTGAGCTTGCGCGACGAGACGTTGCCAAGCAGAATAATGGCTCTACGTCTGACTCAGGAAAAGGCTCACCCACCACAATATTCGCGTATCCACGATAGAGATCAATCGAATGAGCATAGTTATAAACATCGATGGTAAAGCCACCTGCTGGACGATTATTGTATTCGATAGCTATATAATCACCGTCTTGACGGAAAAACTCGATATGGAAAAAGCGCTCTCTCATGCCAAATGCTTGGACGATGGCCTCGCCATAAGCACGAAGTTTTGGATCCATCTTCTTGAGGATATAGTAAGAATTATCCATTTTATAAAGCATGAGGTCTAGCGGGGTATAGGCGTAGTCAAAAGTCGTTGAAAAGACTATATTTCCCTCAGAATCAATCAGCCCATCAAACGTACAAATCTCACTAGAAGTCACAAATTTTTCAAAGAAATAGACGGTTTCCTGATCCCACTCAGCCTTGAAATGCTCAACATCCGCAGCTGTTTCAATCTTAAACGTGGCTGCAGCTCCTACTCCATTATCTGGCTTGGCAATCAGAGGCAGACCGATTTCTTTGACAGCCTGATCCACATCTGATAGTTTTTTAACAACCTGGCCTGGAACGACTGGCACACCAGCTTTTTTAAAGAGTTTCTTCATCTCTGATTTGAACTTGGTCTTTTTCAGATCATTCGGTTTGGCTCCAAAAACGTTGAATTGTTCACGCAATTGGGCATCTTGCTCCAGCCAGTATTCATTGTGGGATTCAATGCGGTCAATCGGTCCATGTTTGTAGAAAAGGAAGGCTACCGCACGTTTCACTTCGTCCAGATTTTCCAAATTGTCAACACGGAAATACTCGGTCAATGCGTTCTGGAGGCCTGGACCTAACTGCTCATAGGGCTCCTGTCCGATACCAAGCACTCTAATGCCCTTGTTAGCCAGCTCAATCGTAAACTGCTGGAAATTTTCCGGATAATAAGGTGAAATAACAATATAATTCATAGCAAGACTTCCTTTCTACTTAACATTTTAGAGATTTAACTGGCTCAAGAAATAAGGCATCTGCTTGCGCCACCAAATCCAATCATGGGAAACATCATGGCCCCATTCAGCAAACCAAGCTGGAATATTTTTGTGCTCGCAGGCTTCTTTCAGTGTATAGAATGAAGGAAGACCATCCTGCTCCCAGTCGCCCAAACCGGTACAAACAATAATATCAGCCTGTCGATAGCGGTCAATAAACCAGCCATCATTTTGGTTCCAGATATAGTCAGCTGGCGAGTTTTGATAAATAGCTTCATCGTTCAAATTGTCACCAACAAAGAAGCGTGCGTCATAGACACCACTGAGGGCAATCACTTTATTGAAAACATCTGGATGCTGGAGGAAGAAATTGACAGCATGATAAGCCCCCATAGAGCAGCCTGTCGTCATCATTGAGTCAAACCAGCCTGTCTTGTGTTTGATAAAGGGAATCGCTTCTTCAATAACATAACGCTCATAAGCACGGTGCATCTCAGCACGGTCATGGGGATGTTTCCAGTCAGCCAGCCAGCTTTCGCTATCTACGCTGCTCAAGGTGAAAAATTGCACCTTCCCTGTCTCGATGAACCAAGAGCAGGCTTCAATCATGCCGAAATCAGCATATTCATTGTGAGAACCACCTGACGAAGCAAAGACTACTACTGGAACACCAGCATGACCGTAACGATTGACATACATTTCACGGTTCAAATGACCGCTCCAATGACTTAAAAATTCTACATGCATTTCTTTTCTCCTTTTTGCTTCTTTTCCTACCACTTTTCACTGATAAAGCGGAAACAGTCGG
>NZ_CALHWC010000089.1 GCF_938036805.1 uncultured Streptococcus sp. | reverse complement strand
AAAATTTTTTCAAAGCAGTAATTTTTTAATTTCTTCATAGGAAGATACCGTATAAGTCGGCTGCGCACTGCTATTGTTCATCAACTTCTTGGGATTGTACCAGATAGAGTCCATTCCTGCATTATTGGCGCCAGCAATATCTGCTGTCAAGGAATCTCCAATCATCAAAGTCTGGGACAGGTCAAAATCTGGTATCTGCTCTGCTATTTTTTCATAAAACAAAGCTTCAGGCTTCTGAGTCCCCATCTTTTCTGAGATGAAAATGTGATTAAAATAAGGAGAAATGTCGGAATTGGCCATGCGACCGGTCTGAATAGCCGTAATACCATTGGTGGCTCCGTAAATCTCATAATCAGCTGCTGTCAGACTGTCCAAAAGCTCACTAGCACCAGCATATGTTTGTCCTTGCTGAGCAATATGCTGCTGATAGAGAAGGGCCAACTCGGCTCCATCCTTCTCAATACCAAAATGAGCAAACAAGCGTGAAAAGCGAGTGTTGACCAGCTCCGACTTGGTAATTTTCCCCTGCTCCAGTTCCCGCCAAAGCCCCTTATTCATGGGAATATAATAATCTTTATAGGTCTGAATCTCTGTCACGCCCTGCTCTTCCAAAAACTGAGTCAGCGCGATGTCTTCTGCCGTATCAAAATCCAACAGCGTATGGTCAAGGTCGAAAAGTAGAAATTTGTATGACAAGGTAGGAATCCTTTCTGTAACAGTAGTAGCTTCATTATACCACAATGCACCAAAAACCAGCCGCTCAAAAATGAACGGCTGATTTCTAATCTATTTCACAACTGGAATCCAGACTTTCATTTGATAATCTGGGGAGTACATATCACCCTCAGTGTAGACTTCAAAATCTGGTGCTCTGCTCCTGACTTAAGGAAACTCGTGCTAAAATAGAGTCACTATAATATATGGAAAAATGTACCTCAAATAATTATTTAGATAAGAGGAATATCAAGATAAAAAATAATCATCTATCTCATCAATATTTTTTAGAATTTTAGTTTCGGGAACTCCTATCTTCTTAGCCATGTCAATGGAAGATATAAATCTCAATGATAAATTCAAATTGTAGTCAAAAGCATATTCTTGAAGTTCACCAAGTTCATGATATAGGCTCATTAGTTTATCTAGTTGTTTTTTAAACTTAATATCTAAACGATTTATATAATCATTTACATCTCTTTGATAACTAAGGATTACACTTCGCTCATGCTTATTTAGCATGTCCTTCCCTAAACTAAGGGCTGTAGTTGCAACAATTGAACCAATTAGAGCTCCTATAACAGGTATTGGAATCAACGATTGCCCTATTGCTGCCCCAATCGCTGCCCCTGTAGCATCAAGGGAATTCAATGTTACTAAATTGATAAAATCATCAGTATCGATATCTCCATTTCTGTACTTAACAATAGCTGTACTTAATCCAAATGTGCCAGAAACAATTGCTCCTGCACTGGGCGCAGCTAAATGACAAACATTTGTAAGTCCATAAATAGCAAACCCTGATACTCCACCTTTTATAGCACCGTTTGCTGTACTGATACCACATTGTTGCCAATCATTAGCATCAAAATCCCAAATATCTTTTCCATCGTTATGTTTTCTATAAATAAAAATAGCTAAGTTCAGTCCACCTTGAACTGCTGCGCCAACACCAGCAACTTTTGAAGCCTCAGCAAAAGTGGGTTGTGATTTTTGATAAGCAACTGATTTCTCCTTGTTTGCCTTATTTTTTATATCCAGCTCTTGTTGAAATGCTTGTTTATTAATAGCATCAACTTCACCAGATAATGTTTGATTAATAGTACCTTTTTGAACATCTCTGTATCGTAATAAAGAGGGTCTTAACCACTCATTATATCGAGATCCACGTAGATTACTTTCATTTTCAATAGCCTGTTTAATTTTATTAATTTGTGAGAGTGATAACCTGTTACCATTATATTCAACAGTTTTTGCTCCACTCATAATTTTTTCAATAACCTCTACATGGTCTTTAGGAAACATCATAATCATATTTTCATATCTAGAAGCCTGTTTAATCTCCTCTAAGATATTAGAATAAAATTTCATCTGAACTTCATTACCCTGAAGTAATATATCAGCTGCCCCATTATCATTCAACAAAATGATACTTTTTTGCAATCCTTCAAAAACATCTCTTGCGTTTCTAATGCCAGTTTCAGCAAATTCAGCTATAAAACCATGTGCTCCTGTGTCACCACCTCGATTATTACTTATAAGATTTTCAATTTCTAGTTTGGCTAAATCAAGATTTGATAATGCATTGGCTGTTCTCGTAGCTAAATCTGAAAGCTTATTCGTTTCATTTACTAGAATCATATCTAATGAATGTAATAAATCTGATAATCTTATACTATTCAGATAATCAACATATGCTGCAATGCTTTGTTCCAATACATTGTCACGGCTCTGTTCATCAAGCATCTAACTTAAGTTCCTTATTAATTAGCTGAGCCAATGTCAATGTTGAATTAACTAATAAGCCAGCTTGATTTTTTTCATCATGGGAAAATAAGCTATAATCATTCCCTTTTAGAGAAGATAGGGCATTCTTAATACCATTAATTTGAATTTCAGTCAATTTAATCAATGATATGACTTCAGAATTCTTATTGTTAAATCTTCGAATTACTATTTCTAGTTTTTCTCTATCTTTGGTAACACTATCAGCAGTTTCTCTATTTTTATTTCTTGCAAAGAAACCTGTGCCTATAGAACCTGCAAACATAACACCAGCTAAACTCCAGCCAACTGGTCCAGCCAAAGCTAATAATGCGCTTCCAGCAGTCATCCCGCCGCCACCAGCTGCTAAAGCTCCTCCACCAAGCCAAGCTAAGGCAGCATTAGTTGCTGCTGCACCAGATAATGTTGAAATAGCAGTACCTGTAGATGCCACTCCAAATGTAGTGGCAATACTCATTGCAGCAGTTGGCCCCATAGTAGCAACCGCTACTCCAAGCGCACTCAATGTCGCACCTACTCCTGTTCCACCGGAAGCAGCCTTTGCTTCTAGCTCTGCTTTCTTTATTTCGCGTTGCTTTACCGCAAAGTTTTCCATCTCAATCTCTATTTTTTTCAAGTTTATGTCAAATTCTTTAGGTGTATTAGCTAGTTGATTAATACGTTCTTCAACAACTTTAACTAAATCTACTCCTTTGATGCGCTTGGAGTAAAGAGAATTTGCATTATTTCCCAAAGTCTTTGCGACACCCTCATAACGGTTAACAGCCTCATTAAAATCATTTATTGCATTTTTTCGAAGTTCCTTATTAAATAAATCAATAGACATAGACGTACCTCTTAAACCATAAAATTATTTTTTCTGTATGCGTATTATATCATATTCTGTTTGCTACTACAATATAAATATATTATTAAAAAACCAGTACCTAAGGACATGTAACCGTAAACAAAAGAGAGTAATTTAGCTATTTTTATTATCTACTTTAAATAATCTTTTAAAAAGATTTATCATAAACTAATATTGAATTATTTTTATGAAACATTAAATACTATTTAACGCTTTTCTATTTACATTTATAATAAAATAAAAGCTTTCTTACTAATCAAATTGCAAATATGATAGCAAATACACAATCCCCAGAAATTATTTATATAGGACAGATTATAAGCGTTTATTTGTATTATTTAATTTTTACTATTCTTTAGTTGTATGATAAAGTCAAAAACCTTTCTGCAACTGTAATAGCTTCATTATACCACAATGCATAAAAAAACAGCCGCTCAAAAATAAACGGCTGATTTCTAATCTATTTCACCACTGGTATCCAGAGATTTATTTGATAGTCTGGTGCCCCTGGTTTCGATTCTACTGCATTACCAAACAGCGTCTTCGTTTTTCTCACTTTTTCTACTCTTCTTTATAGCGAATACACAAATCTCTAAATCTATTATCTAGCGCTGCAATATCATACAAGACTTCTGATAGTTTCTGATAATCTTCCTCGATACAAAATAGATGAGCTTGGCCAAACAATTTTGCTAAATTTTCTTTTAGTTCAGATCTAACCGTATCGTGGTCTTTTAAGAAGTTGCTCATGTATAGATTTCTGATAGAAGCTAATTTGAAGCTAAAGTATTGATGAAGATGCTTTTGTTCTTCATTCAAGCCATTGTCCGCCACCGACTTAGCATATCTTGCTATCACATTCTCCTCGCCATCTTCATATTGTTGCTTCATCAGCATAGATGTTTTCTGGTAAATTTCTTTGAAAGTTGGAGATTTGATTTTTTTGAAGTTTCCCCACATGGAGAAAGAACCTCTTTTATAGTCGATATTTTTAGCTTCCCAGGCTTTCGAAAATTCTGAGAAAGTCATTTTCATACAAGCAAAGCCTGCTGGATCATGGAAATAGATAAACTCATCATCTAGATCATAAACTGAAACAAAATGGTCCACCCCATACAAATGAATATGATTGGGATTATAAGTCAGATAACCCATGTCCAAAGGGCCAAGAACAACTGGCCCGCTGAGCAAGAACTTGCTTAGCATTTCTCTGATAGAGAGAAGATCCACCGCATTTGAATCCTTTATATAGTATTCATCATATGTAAAACCCAAAATGTTTAAAGAATGGCTGATAGAACTATCTGGCATCCCATTATCAAAGAAGACTAAGGGGTGTTTTTCATCTTCCTTTATAATACTAGCACCATTTCCCATCACCATAATAGCTTCCAAAAACTCAGGGCGAACATCATAACCATACGAATGCAGCGCCATCGCAAGTGAATATGTATAACAAAGAGAAACGTCCCCAAAATACATCTGCATAGCATCATCCTCCTCTATAATCGACAGCTAAAAAATGACTTACAATCACCATTTTATTTCACCACTGGTATCCAGAGTTCCATTTGATAGTCTGGCGAGGACATGTCTCCCTCGGCGTAAACTTCAAAGTCTGGTGCTCCTGAGTGGCGATAACCTGTTTCTGGGAAGAAGACTTCCAAAACATATTCCCAAGCATGGTGGATGCTGGCAGGTATAGCCCCCTTGACTGGTACGATGGCATATTCAGCTGCTGGGATTTCCTTGATAGAAAGGCCTAGGGCTTCTGCTTTCGCTTTATCCGTCGCATCATAAGCAGCCATATAGTTGATGATTTCGCTTTCTTTGACATCAGAGCAGACGCCAAAGGATTGGCCACGGCCCAGACTTTCTAGGCTTTCAAAGCTATGATTTGCATAGAGCTGCTCCCATGCAGACGGGCACTGGCTATTGTCAATAGCTTCCAATAGGACGCCTGC
>NZ_CALHWC010000088.1 GCF_938036805.1 uncultured Streptococcus sp. | reverse complement strand
CTGTTTCCTGCAATCAGAGGACGCAGACCTGCCCAGCTACTTTCGATATCGTCAATCGTGATGTTTGCTTCTGGGAAGCGATTATTGACAATGCCCAAGAGGTAATCCACATCTTCTTGTGTTACTTTTGGATGCTCTAGGTCGCCAGTGTAGTCAGTGTCAGTCGTACCAAAGTAGGTTTTATTTTCTCGTGGAAGAACAAAGACCATCCGGCCGTCTCCCAAGCCTGTATCAAAGTAGACTGGCTGAGAAACCTTGATCTTGCTAGAGTCAACTACCAAGTGAACACCCTTGGTTGGACGCATTTGTGAATATTGCTCACCGTCATTTGACAGATTGCGTACCTTGTCGCTCCAAGGTCCAGTTGTGTTGATGACCAAGCGAGCCTTGATTTCAAAGACTTCATCTGTTAAGAGTTCACGCGCAACGACGCCTGTAATCTTTCCAGATTCATTAAAGAGGAAGCCTTCTGCTTTGACATGGTTGGCAATCAGGGCACCGTCTTGGTTGGCGCGTTTGATATTCTCAATCACGAGACGCGCGTCGTTGTTGCGGAAGTCAAGATAGACACCGCCGCCGACCAGGCCTTCCTTCTTGAGTTCAGGTTCCCGTTTTAAGACTTCTTCCTTGCTCAAGACCTTGTTGGCAGCAGGAGTGTTGTTAACACCAGCCAAGAGGTCGTAGAGGTCCATAGCCACTTTGAGGCGGAAGAGGCTGAAAGTAGCGCCATCTTCTTCATAGACTGGAAGGAGCATAGGGTCTGGTTTTGGAATATGAGGGGCAATTTGCTGTACCACAGCACGCTCTGAAACTGTATCTGAGACCACCTCTACGTCGAATTGCTTGAGGTAACGAAGACCTCCATGAACCAGTTTCGTAGAGCGACTAGAAGTTCCTTCTGCAAAGTCCTGCATTTCAATCAGACCGGTCTCCAGTCCACTAGCTGCCGCTTGCAAGGCTACCCCAGCACCGGTAATCCCACCACCGATAATCAGGAGGTCCAAGGTGCGTTCCTGCATTTTTTTTATCGATAATTCACGTGTTTTCTTTGAAAATTCCATAATTACACACTTTCTAACTTAGTCGTTTCCTGCTTCTACTGACTTTTTTATCAAAAATAAATCAGTATCAGTCGTCGATTTCTGCAAAGGCTTGAGTTGCCTTAACGGCTTTTTTCCATCCTTTGTAGAGTTGTTCCTTGCGGGATTCATTCATAGATGGTTCAAAGAGTTCTCCAGTTTCATTGAGAGTGCGGAGTTCGTCTAAGTCTTTCCAGTAGCCTACTGACA
>NZ_CALHWC010000087.1 GCF_938036805.1 uncultured Streptococcus sp. | reverse complement strand
AAGTAAGGACAGCAACTTGAACCTCTACTGAACCTGTATCACCTTCGTGACGTGCATATTGTGCGATGATTTCATTTTTTTTCTCTTTTGAGATTGCCATGATAAGCTCCTTTTCTTTACGCTTCATCCGAGTGACAGGCTTGGCAATTCCTGCAACCAAGAAGAAGTTATTTGTCTTTAAGACATTCTTATTCTATCAGGAAGCCAAGTTTTTGTCAAATCTTCTAATTCTCCGACAAAGTCAGCCAAATTTCATTAGCCAAAACGAGGATTTTCTACACATTTGCTCCAAGGCTCGATCTAGCTAGTCGCTTTTTGACTTTGGAGCAGGTTTAGCTTATACTGGGATTAAGATGACACGAGGAGAAGAGCTTATGAAATATCTTGAATTCGGAGAAAGCAAGAGAGAAATTTCCCAGATTATCATAGGGCTGATGCGAATTGCCCAAATGACACCCAAAGAGGTGGAAGAACTGATCGAAACAGCCTTGTCAGTCGGAATTAATGCTTTTGACTTAGCCGATATTTACGGTAGAGGCAAGTGTGAAGAAATTCTGGGACAAGTGCTCAAAAATCGACCTGACCTGCGGGCTAAGATGTGGATTCAGTCCAAGGTGGGGATCCGCATAGAAGAATTCACCTACTTCGACTTTTCCAAAGACTATATCCTAGAGGCAACAGACGGTATTTTACAGCGCTTAGGCGTGGAGCATTTGGACTCTCTGCTCTTGCATCGACCAGATGCCCTGATGGAGCCTAGTGAAATCGCTGAAGCTTTTGATCTGCTCAAATCACAAGGGAAAGTCCTTGATTTTGGAGTGTCCAACCAGAATCCTATGATGATGGAGCTACTAAAAACAGAGGTCAAGCAGCCCTTGGTAGCAAATCAGCTCCAACTAAGCGCAGCTTTCTCACCTGCTTTTGAAGCTGGCTTCCATGTCAACATGGAGGGAGCCACCGCAAATATGCGCGACGGTAGTATTTTCGAATACTGCCGCCTGAACGACGTCGTGATTCAAGCCTGGTCTGTCCTCCAACATGGCTATTTTGAAGGCGTTTTTGTCGGTTCGGATAAATACCCCAAGCTCAATACCGTCCTCAACCGACTGGTCGACAAATACCAAATATCAGCATCGGCAGTGGCTATTGCTTGGGTGCTACGCTATCCAGCCCACATGCAAGCGGTCATCGGCACGACCAAGGCTAGCCGCATCATCGAATCAGCCAAGGCAGCAGATATTGAACTAACTAGAAAAGAATGGTACGAAATCTATTGGGCCTCTGGAAAAGATCTTCCTTAAAAAATGAGCCTAAAATCCAATTAATTTTCTACCAAGATGCTGGCTAACGGACTGTTGAAAAGCTGTCCAGAGCATGCCCACTGTAAGCCTTAAAGGGCAAAATCATCTTGCACAAGATGAACTAGCACATAAAATTCCTATTTCACGAAAGGAAAAGATACATGAACTATTTCGACACAATCATCATCGGCGGAGGACCAGCTGGCATGATGGCTGCCATTTCCAGTTCTTTCTACGGACAGAAGACCTTGCTCCTCGAGAAAAATAAACGACTGGGCAAGAAACTAGCCGGTACAGGCGGCGG
>NZ_CALHWC010000086.1 GCF_938036805.1 uncultured Streptococcus sp. | reverse complement strand
TCACCCATTCTTGCTGACGCAGGAGTGCAGCAAGAGTGGTCAGAACGACAAACTGGGGATGGGTTAAATCAATGGTTTTCAGCTCATTTTTAATCAGCCCATGCCACTTGTGGTAGGTGCGGATAAAGAGCAGACCGGTTGATTTTCTATATTCATCCTTGTAGATGGAGTTAAACTGTGATGTTTCCATTAGCTTTCCCTCTGGATATTTATAAGTACACTTATTATATTCTAACATCTTATTTTTGTCAATAAAAACCCAGTTTAGACTAAAAAGTCTGAACTGGGTTCTGTTTATAGTTTTTCTACATAAATCTGTTGGGCAATCATAGGACTAACCTGGATTGCTCGGCCGTCTACTTCTAGTTGATAGAGCTGGCTGTAGTCGTCATACTGGAGGAAATTGACTTCTTGGTTTATGTTCAGATTGTGTTTTTCCAGATAGGCCAAAAGCTCAAAGTCATCGTGGACACGGCGGATGAGGTAGCTACCGGGCTCTTGAGCGGATGCTAAAGTTTGATGGTATTTTTCTTTCAGCAGCTGGTGTTTGGCTGGGATTGTACCACCATGAGGGCAGGTCTCAGGGAAATCCAGCATTTTTTCCAAGCCTGCGACAAAGCGCTCAGAAACGGTATGTTCCAGAATTTCGGCTTCCTGATGGATTTCGTCCGTGGTGTAGCCCAGCTTTTGGACCAAGAACACCTCAATCAATCGGTGCTTGCGGTAGAGGTCAGAGACCAGTTGCAGGCCTAGGTCGGTCAGCAGGTAGCCGGCCTTTTTGTCCTTGATTAGGAGTTCTTCAGCCAGCATTTTCTTCATCATCTCCGTCACGGCCGGCGGAGAAACCTGCATGTGTTGGGCGATTTCTTTATTGGTGATTTTTCCCTGGCGCGTGCCAATCTCGTAAATACATTTTAAATAGTCTTCTTTATTTGGCGTCATCTTTTGTCCTCGTTGTTTTCCTAAGACTAGTATAGCAAAAAATGCTGGAAGAATACAATTTGAGGTCGAAAGTTCCATTGTACGTTGACTTTTAGCTGAAATTTTGGCATATTTAGAGGTAAATAGGAGAGCTATCGAAGGCTGCATGAGCCTGCTAGCGAAGCCCCGAACGGTGCTGAAGAAATTTCATATGATGGATGTGGATGGTGATGAAAGTAGAAATAAAGCAATGCTATACAGAATTACAAGCACTCGGCTGGTCTCAAGCTGCTCTTGATAAAGTTTTTCTAGCAGAAATGGCGTCATTGCCGCATGAATCAGCTCGCCAAGGTCTTTTTGAGGAGGCCCTTATATTTGGCAGTCCGCTCTTTCAGAAGCTATGGTCTTTTGAATGTCGAGCAGTCCAGCCCCAGCAAGCTGAGAAGTTGTTAGAGCTAGCTATGTTCTATATGGACATGCCTGACGAATTGAGCGGGGAAGCAGCAGAAATCACCAAACTGCTCTCGCGCATGCATTCGGACTTATCGCCTCACACTCCCTTTTGGCGTCAGTTTTCTCAAACGATTCGGCAGGCTTTTTCTCCAGCAGACTTTATTGCAGACAGTGGTAATCAAAGGTTAAAAGGTCAGTTGCACCAGTTTCGCTACCTTATTTCCAGTCAGCAAGCCCAGTGGGTTAGAGAGCATTTTCGTAAGCCGGGGATGACAGATGGCCAGGCTCTCCTAGCCTATTTTCAGGCGCATCCTGACCTGGACTGCCAGCTTTGGGAATCTTCGCGGTTGCACAATAAAGTCTTTGTCGATAAGGGCCAGGTGACCTACCCAGACCATCAGCCCTATCAGGCCAATATCAAGATTCTCCATCGTTTCCATACCGAGTTTATTCTGGATAGGGAAGGGCAGTTTCTCAATCTCCTAGATCCAGAAAAGAGCAGCCAAAATGGGCTAGTCAATGGAGCTAGTTTTAATTACGGGGAGAAGCCCTCCCTGTTCAATCATAGTTCCCATTATTACTACGATGTCAAAAGTCCATCCCAGTGGGATCCCCAGTTTCGCAGGCTGGCGATTCGGAATGGCGGGCAAGCTTTCAAAGCTCCTCAGAATAATCGCGGCTTGGCTGGTTACCATACGGCTAAGGGTTGCTATGCAATTGCGGGGAAAAGCGCTAAAAGTCAAGTTGATGCCCAAGTAAAAAACTTTGAAAAATCATTAGTCGAAAAGTTAAAAGGAAAAGAGTATCTCAAATATTTATGGAATAAAGTAAAAAATAAATATCTGAGGCTATAGAAATGAGGTGGGAAGATGCCAATTAAAATGATCGCTACGGATATGGACGGTACCCTTTTGGATCCGCGAGGCGAGCTGGATTTGCCACGCCTGACAGCAGTTTTAGACCAGCTGGAAGAGCGGGACATCAAGTTTGTCATTGCGACGGGCAATGAAATTCAGAGAATGCGTTTATTGTTGGGCGATTTGACAGAGCGTATGACCCTGATCGTCGCCAACGGCGCTAGAATCTTTGAAAAGAATGAAATGTTGCTGGGTACCTTCTGGCAGCCTGATTTGATTGCAGATACGCTGGCTTATTTTCAGGGTCAAGAACGAGAGGTGCATCTGGTGGTTACTTCCACTAAAGGCGGCTTTGTTCAGGACGGTACGGATTTTCCGATGATTAGCAAGATTATGACAGAAGAAATGGCGGTTCATTTCTACAAGCGAATGAATTTCGTGCCTAATCTGCAAGACCATCCGTTTGAAGAAGTGCTGAAGATGAGCGTTATGGTAGATGAAGCGCAAGCGGCAGAGATTACGCAGCAGATCAATACAGCATTTGCTGGAAGATTGAGTGCTGTGACCAGCGGCTATGGCGCGATTGACATTATCCAAGAAGGCCTTCACAAGGCTTGGGGGCTTCGTCAGCTCATGGATCGGTGGCAAATTAAAAGCAAGGAAATCATGGCTTTTGGCGACAGTGAAAACGACTTGGAAATGCTGGAACTAGCGGATTTCTCCTATGCTATGGAAAATGGGGATGAGAAGATTAAGCGCATTGCCAGTCGCTTGGCACCAGCCAATGCAGAGGCCGGCGTTTTGCAGGTGATTGAGCAATACTTAGAAAAAGGAGTCTAAATGGCAGTTCAACTATTAGAACAGTGGCTTTTAAATGAGCAGGCAAAGATCCAGAAAAATTATCGGGATCTGAATCAGCTTGCAGTAAAAGAGCCAGCGATTATTTTTATCGGTGATTCGATTGTGGAATATTTCCCGCTGCATGAGCTATTGCAAAGCCCTAAAACCTTGGTCAATCGTGGCATTCGTGGCTACAAGACTGATTTGCTTTTAGAGAACTTGGATGCCCATCTCTTTGGGCAGGCTCTGGACAAGGTTTTTCTCCTGATTGGAACCAACGACATTGGCAAGGAGATGGCTCAGGCTGAAACGCTGGCCAATCTGGAAGCAGTTGTTCAGGAGATTTCCCGTGACTATCCTCTAGCTCAGATCCAGTTGCTGTCCGTCCTGCCTGTGAATGAGCAGGAGCAGTACAAAGGAACGGTGTATATTCGGACGAACGAGAAAATCCAAGCCCTTAATCGTGCCTACCGAGCCCTGGCAAGCATCTATACCAATGTCCATTTTATCGATCTTTATGATAACTTCTTGGACGAGGGCGGTCAGCTGCGGGAGGATTTTACTACGGATGGCTTGCACTTGACTATTGCTGGCTATGCGATGCTGTCAAAGGCACTGCAGCCGTATCTCTGAGAAAATATTTTTCTTGGCCAGCTTAATCAAACAGTTAAAACTGACATTTCAAAACGAGTGTGACTTTGTTATCACACTCGTTTCAGACTGAAGACAAAGTTCTTAGAACAGAAGTTGCTAAGGGCTTTGTCTTCAATCTGAAAGAACAGTTTCAACTGTTCTCTTTTGTTTCTTTTTATGAATCAACTACGACTACTTTCTCTTTACCAATCTTCACGCCGATACCGAGACTTGACTTCAAAACCACTCTTAAAAAATATCGAAAAGAAGCTTGATATTGAGAATTGTTAAGATAATTGAAACTGCGTAGCCTAGGATTGTATTCCACTTGGCATTGGTAAATTCTCCCATCAGTGACTTCTTAGAGGTCAGATAAATCAAGGGGAAGATTGAAAACGGAAGAGCGATTGAAAGAAAGACCTGTGAATAGACCAATAACTGATCCAAGGTTTTTTCTTGATGCCCAAACAAGACGGCGACTATAATCACAGGGAGCAAGGCAAAAATCCGTGTACCGATACGGATAATCCACTGAGGTAATCTCAGATGCAAGAAACCTTCCATAACAATCTGTCCTGTCAAAGTACCTGTAATGGTCGAATTTTGACCACTTGCTAAGAGAGCTAGAGCAAATAAAGTTGACAGAGTTGAACTAGCTATCGCTCCTGCTATTGTCGAATCCTGTAAAGCATTGTACATTTGGGAGAAAGCTGAAATTTCAGATGCATGACCAAAAAAGAGGGAGGCACCTAAAATGAGAAGTAAGGAATTGACAATAAAAGCTAGGGACAACTGAAGATTTGAATCCCAAGTCATAAAACGCACAGCTTTCCGAACATCCTTCTTATCTTTGTGATTGATTTTCCTTGTTTGGGATAGGGAGGAATGAAGATAGAGATTATGGGGCATGACTGTCGCACCTACAATCCCTAGAGCCAAGGTCAGCTGACTCTCATGTCCTGGCAGGGGACTTTCAAATAAAGTTGAAGTCGGTAAATAACCACCAAATATCCCCTGAATACTTGGATTGGATAAAGCCACTAGATAAGCAAAGATACCTAATATGGTTAAGATAAGAGTCGTAACGATGGCTTCAATTTTTTTGAAGCCAAATTTCATCAATAACAACAAAAGAAATACATCTAAAACGGTTAGGAGGATAGCAACCATAATCGGTATTTTAAACAAAAGATTTAAGGCAATCGCTGAACCTAAAACCTCAGCTAAGTCTGTCGCCATTAAAGCTAATTCTAAAATCACCCACAGACTATAACGGAGCCACTTGGGAGCATGATGAGCTGTTGCCTGCGCTAAGTCCATCCTCGTCACGATACCAAGCTTTCCAGCCATTTGTTGTAACTGCATAGCAATGATGGATGAAATCAAAATAACAAATAAAAGGCTATACTTGTAGGAAGCACCACCAACCACGCTGGTAATCCAGTTTCCAGGATCCATATAGCCAACTGCTACAAGAGCGCCAGGTCCCAAAAATGCTTTTAGATTTTGCCAAAAATGGTTGTTATTCGGAGTTTCAATCGATTGATTGATTTCAGAAAGAGAGACTTTTTTGTAAGAAGACATCGGAATTTTACACTTTCTAATCTGTCTTTAGCTATTTTTTAATAGATTTTTTGAAAAAATAATGAAAATAGTTTACCTATTTCCAATTCACCCTTATTATATCACATTTTAGAGGGATAATTGAGGAAAGAACTGATAATTGAAATAAGCAAGGTCTGTATTACAAAAAGCCAGCGTAGTAAAACGCTGGCTTCAGATTGAAGACAAAGTCCTCAGAACAGAAGTTTCTAAGGACTTTTTTTGTAAAGTCGTATAATAATGATAAGAAAAGTTATGAGGTGCTCGCTATGTTTCACAAAGAAAAACCAGATTATAATCGCTGCCAATATGGCTTCTATACGATAGACGAATTGGTTCCCAAAGATCACTTTCTTCGACAATTGGAAGCAGAGGTTGATTTCGACTTTATCTATTCTATATTCATTAAAGATTTTTGCTTGCTTTAGTCTAACCACTGGATAAAGGCAGTTTTATCATGATGATTGTAACCTGCCCGCTTATAAAAATTCCAGGTGCTTTCCTTCTTGGAGCCCGTCAGCAGCATCATTTTGTAGCAATTGGCTTCGGTCGCTAATTTCTTAGCAAAATCAAGGCATTCACTGGCATAACCCTTGCCTCTAAAGTCATGATGAGTAACGACATTTTCGATCAAGGCGTAGGGGCGTAGCCCTCTCGTGAGATTGGGAATGACGACACAAATACAAGAAGAAACAATCTTTCCGTCAAGCACTTTGACAATAATATGGTGGTCTGGATCTTCTACCATCCGCTGCCAGACTTTTTGTAAGATTGGGCTTTTTTCTGGAATGGCCGTCTCGTGCAAGGAGAGGTACAAATGGAGTAATTCATCTAGGTCGTTGAGACTGGCTTCTCTGATCATCTTTTCACCTACTATTTGGAATATTTTCGTTTACCTAGCAATATTATAGCATGTTTAGCCCTTAAATTCCTAGCTTGCTCTGAATTAAAATTTTTGACAGTTTCAAAGGTCAGCGAGAGTCAGTTTCCGCTTTTTCTGAAATCTATTATAATATACATTTCAAAAGTCAGAAAAATCTCATAATTGTTATGTAATAGTTCTAAAGCGTTCCTGAGCATATTCTTATACAAGCGGTGGAAAAAGTGATAAATTTGTAGAGTAAGTTTATTGAAACGTTTTCATTATATTATCTGAAAGTTTTCGATAAATAATTTAATTTTGAAGGAGAGTTATCATTATGACTCAAGGGAAAATTACTGCATCTGCAGCAAT
>NZ_CALHWC010000085.1 GCF_938036805.1 uncultured Streptococcus sp. | reverse complement strand
AAAATACTATCACTCGCAGAATCGCTCTGCCATGATTTATATCATTTAGAAAGAAAAACATGCAATTACAATTTTTAGGAACAGGAGCCGGTCAGCCGTCCAAGGCCCGCAATGTGTCTAGTCTTGTCCTCAAGCTTTTGGAAGAAATCAATGAAGTCTGGATGTTTGATTGCGGTGAAGGTACCCAGAATCAAATCTTGGAAACTACCATCAAACCTCGTAAAATTTCAAAGATTTTCATCACGCATCTGCATGGTGACCATATTTTTGGCTTGCCGGGTTTCCTCTCTAGTCGAGCTTTTCAGGCCAATGAAGAGCAGACGGATTTGGAAATTTATGGACCAGTCGGTATCAAAAGCTTTGTGATGACAAGCTTGCGCGTGTCTGGTTCTCGCCTGCCTTATCGGATTGATTTTCATGAGTTTGATGAAAACAGTCTGGGTAAGCTTCTGGAAACAGACAAGTTCACTGTTTATGCGGATAAGCTAGACCACACGATTTTCTGCGTGGGTTATCGGGTGATGCAGAAAGATTTGGAAGGAACGCTGGATGCGGACAAGCTGCGCGAGGCGGGCGTTCCTTTTGGTCCTCTCTTTGGAGAAGTCAAGAATGGTCAGGACATCGTCCTAGAAGATGGGACCAAAATCATCGCAGCCGATTATATCTCAGCTCCTCGCCCGGGTAAGACCATTACCATTTTGGGTGACACCAGAAAGACCGATTCAAGTGTTCGCTTGGCTGTGGCGGCAGATGTGCTGGTTCATGAAGCGACCTATGGCAAGGGAGATGAAAAGATGGCCCGCAAGCATGGTCATTCGACCAATATGCAAGCCGCAGAGGTAGCCAAAGAAGCTGGTGTCAAACGCCTCCTGCTCAATCATGTCAGCGCGCGTTTCTTATCGAAAGACATTAGCCAAATGCGTCGTGATGCCAGTGCTGTCTTTGAAAATGTCCATGTAGTCAAGGATTTGGAAGAGGTTGAGTTATAATTCTACAGTTTCAGACAGTTTCGTTGAGAGGGAAATAAGATGACGGTTGAAAATCGTTTATTTGATAAAGCTGATTGGTATTTTGAGGATGCATTAACTAACTATCTTTACAGCTACCAATTACAAAATGAGGAATTGACACAAGATGATTACCGAGAGATTCATCGTTGGGCTGCGAATCATATTGGTTTCTTCGTGACTTGGCTCATCCAGCATGATGCAAAGGAAATGATGACTCCTGATGAAGAAACTGTACTCCAGAGTGTCAAAGACGAGCAAACTTTGGGTGTGGATTATGTTCTAGACTGGTGTGACGGAAAATTGGGAACAATGGATGTCAAAAGGGATCTTCAGGATTTTGTGAACAACTACTACGAACATCAATACATGAAGGATTATTCTGAATTTGTAGTCAATGACTTGTACGACCTACCTTTGGAATTTTTAGGTAGCTGGGAGGATTATCATCTTTTTGCTCCTGTCATTGATCAAGCTTATGCTGACTATTTAGCTGGAAAAAGATTTCATTAAATTAACAACATGAAAGGCAGAACAATGCGCACCATCATCATCACAGGGGCCAGCGGTGGGCTGGCTCAGGAAATGGTTAAGCTCTTGCCCCATGACCGACTGATTTTGGTCGGACGGAGCAAGGCTAAGCTGGAAAAACTATATGGAGAAAGGGAAAATCTTGACCTAGTGGAGCTGGATATCACAGATAGCTCAGCTTTGGAAAGATTTGCTGTGTGGATTGACAGCCAGTACGGGCACGTCGATGTCCTAGTCAATAACGCTGGCTATGGAATTTTTGAAGAATTTGACAAAATCAGCTCAAGCGATATCGAGGCTATGTTTGAAGTCAATACCTTTGCCTTGATGAATCTGTCCCGTATCTTTGGGACTCGGATGAAGCAGGCAGGCCGAGGACATATCGTCAATATCGTTAGTATGGCCGGCCTCATTGCCAGTAGCAAGTCCAGTCTTTACTCAGCGACCAAGTTTGCAGCGATCGGCTTTTCCAATGCCCTGCGTTTGGAGCTTCTGCCTTTTGGAGTCTATGTTACGACAGTTAATCCCGGGCCTATCAAAACAGCCTTTTTCGATCAAGCGGATCCTGACGGTTCCTATGTGAAAGCAGTCGATAAATATATGCTTGAGCCAGACTTTGTAGCAGGCAAAATTGTCAAATCTTTTGGCAAAAAGAAACGGGAAATGAATCTACCTGGGATTCTCAATCTAGCGCACAAGCTTTATACCCTTTTTCCAAGAATTGCCGACAAGATGGCAGCCAATATGTTTAACTATAAGTGAGGTTTTATGACAGCTAATCTACAAGCCTACAAGGCTCATCTTCAGGCGCCTTGGGGCAAGCTTCAGTATGATATTATTTTTGCCTTTCTTGAGTCGCTGAAAGGCCAGAAAATTCTTGATTTCGGTAGCGGTTTTGGACTTGTGGCTGATTTTTTAGCAGAAAAGAACCAAGTGACCGCCATCGAGCCGAACTCAGAAATGATTTCCGAGCGCAAGCAGGACTTTTCCTATGAGCAATTGCAAGGCAGTCTAGAAGTTCTACAAACATTGCCAGACCAGTCTTTTGATGTCATCATCTGTCATAATGTCTTAGAGTATGTGTCAGAACCGACCCTCTATTTGACAGAATTTTCCCGCCTCTTAAAAAAGGACGGCAAAATTTCTCTGGTCAAGCATCACGAGGTCGGGCGGATTATGCATACGGTGGTTTTTGAAAATGACCCAGAAAAGGCCCAGCAGCTTTTGGCGGGTCAGGCATATCAAACCCACAGCATGGGAGCTGCAAAGGTCTATCAGGTTCAGGAAGTTATCTCAGGTCTGCCATTAGAAGTTGAGGATTATCAGGGAGTACGGATTTTTTACGGGCTGCAATCCAATGACTATAAAACGGCCCCTGACTGGGCTGAAAAGATGCTTGAGATGGAGCTGGCTGTCTGCAACCAATTGCCTTATCGAGACATAGCTGCCTTTCAACATCTTTGGTTAAGGAAGGATAGAGAGATTTAAAATAAAAGGACTTACATGAAATTTTTAAAGAAACAAAAGGATTATTTTGCTTTATGCTACATTTATAGTTGGTTAGTTTTACTAATAGCCCCTCTCTTAAGTATTTTTGCCTTATTCCTACTTGCTTTCGGTTTTGGCCAAGCATTTAGTACAGGCCAAACTTCTTCTTTAGAGTCTGGTATACTAATAGGTTTTCTTTTTTTAGTTTTGATTTGTATTTATGGAATTTTTTACTTTGTAATGTGGTTTAAATCACTAAGAAATTCGTTGAAAACGGGGAAATCCTCTTTTTTTGCAGCTCCAATAAGCTTAATAATGACGATGATATGTCAGTTACCTGTGTTTATCCTTATCTGCAAAGGTTTTTACTTACTCAGTCAGTACATATCAGAAATTTTCCTAGGTCAACTATACTCTGTGTTGGCATTTTCTCTTTATCTCTATTGCCA
>NZ_CALHWC010000084.1 GCF_938036805.1 uncultured Streptococcus sp. | reverse complement strand
CATAAGCGCCCTCGCACTGGTTGGCAGCTGTCGCTCCGCCCCACAAGAAACCATCCGGAAAAGTCAGTTTTTCAGTCATAATTCTACTCGCTTTCTTATTTGCTGGTTTATTTACTCATATTATAGCTCATTCTTTAAACCTTTTCTTATAAAAAACTGCGAAATACTGATACTATTCTACTATTTCATTTAATCCGACAGATTTTCAGAGTCTGGTTCTTTAAAAGAATCGTCTTCTAAGAAAAAGGCAATTAGCCTCTCCTGAAACAAAAAAGAAGACCGAAAACCAGTCTTCTATTATTCCTCTTAAATCAAAGCCGTAATGGCCGTCACTAGGCCAAAAATAATTCCTGGTGCATTTGCTGCTGCAAGCGGAATATCTCTTTCTTTTTTGAACAATCCGTAGTAGACCCAAAGGCTACAGTTGATTGCTGCGACGAGCGGTTGGATAAAATTCCCTTTTTGCCCCGCTAGATTGTTCATGATTTGTGGAAAATAGGACACATACATCATTACGGACATAAAGGTTGCAACCCATCCCAAAATTTTCATTTGTTTTTCAGACATTTTCGATACCTCTTTCATTTTTCGGTTATATTTTATAATGATAGTCCAAAACAATCAAGCCCTTTTATCCCTTTGTTATGAAGATGTAAACTATCACAATCTTGTGATAAGTAAGAGGACAAAGAAAAAGACCGGATTGCTCCGATCTTTTCAAGTTCAACTCTTAGAAAACCATAGAATGAAATCTACAAACTTCAAATTTGATTTTCGACGAGAGGAATTATTTAATAGCGCGTGATTGCAACCCTTCTTCTTCCAAGAAGAGGCGGAATGGTACAAGCTCTTCAGCTTCGTATTTTTCTTTGAAGGCTTTAATAGCTTCTTCTGAGTGTTGTTTTGGATCCAACTCAAGTACTTCTACTGGAAGTGGACGATGTGGAGTGATGTGAGCATCGATAACAACAGTTTTACCTTCTTTGTTGAGTTTCACAGCTTCTGCAACGA
>NZ_CALHWC010000083.1 GCF_938036805.1 uncultured Streptococcus sp. | reverse complement strand
GTTGCCAAATATTTCTCCGGTTTCTGCCTTTTCTGGATTTTCTCTCTTTGGCGTCGGCGGATAAAGCCAGTCTGGATTAGTTCCTCCCGAATTTCTGCAATCTCAGTCAGGCTGGCCTGAGCAAGGGCAGTTTCCACGCTCTCTAGGTAGAGAATCGTATTCCTTGTCTCCTCAATTAAGCTGGTCAGGTGTTTGACGGCTTCCTTGAGCTTCTGGTAACGTTTGAAATAGCGCTGGGCATTTTGATTGGGGGTCAAAGCCTTGTCAAGTGCGATGATAATCTTCTCACCCGTGTAGTAATTGTCCAGCTCTACCCGATCCTGATCATTGGGCACCTGATGGAGAAAGGTGGTCAAGAGTTCCCCTTTTTGGCGGAATTCTTCTGCATTCTCCGTTGCTAGGAGCTCTTCCTCTTGCTTGCCCAGCTTTTTCCGGTTCTTTTCCAACTCACTTTCTACTCGGCGAATCAGTTCGCTGGCCTGCTGGTTGACCCGATCGCGCTCAGCCTTGTCCTTATAGAAAGTATCTAAAAGCTCGGATAACGTGGACATTTGGGTCTTACTGTCGGAAAATAGCAGAGCAGAGAAGGATTTTTCGGTCAGGCTTGGCTGAGTCGGACCGGCAAAGAAGGCTCGGAAAGTTTTGAGCTTGTCAGCGGTCAGACAACCACTGAGTTCAGTAGCTGTATCCCGACCCAATCCCTGAAACATTTGTTGCAAGCGTTTGGGCTCTAAGTCTTCAGTATGCAGGATTTGGAAGAGCTTTTCATCACCCACAGTGAAAGGATTGAGACTGCCAGTCTGAGGCGGAGCGATATAAGTTGAGCCCGGCAGGATGGTTCGATAGCTATTCTGAGAAAATCCGACATGTTTGATGGCTTCAATAATCTTCCCACTAGCCTTATCCAAGAGTATGATATTGCTGTGCTTGCCCATGATTTCGATGACCAGAGTCACAGCCACGCTATCGCCGATTTCGTTCTTATTGGAGACGCTGATTTCCAAAATTCGGTCATTCTCAACTTGCTGAATCGCTTCAATGACGGCGCCTTGTAGGTATTTGCGCATGACCATGATAAAGGTATTGGGAACAGCAGGATTTTCAAACGTGGTCTTAGTCAGCTGGACGCGTCCAAAGACCGAGTGGGCTGACAGGAGCAATTTGTGACTTTTTCGATTGCTGCGAATCTGCAAGACCAGCTCCTGTTCAAAAGGTTGATTAATCTTTTGGATGCGGCCGCCCAGCAATTCGCGGCGGAGCTCCTCTGTCATGTGGTGTAAAAAAAATCCGTCGAAAGACATGTTTTTCTCCTTGGAAGTTGCTACAGAAGATTATAACAAAAAACCAAGCCAAAAGCTTCTAAAGTCTCATCAAAAAGAAATTTATTTTTTGTCAATGATTATCGATATAAACAAAAACCGAACATTTTATAAAAATTTTCAAAAAGGTCTTGACATCCTTTCAGGAAAAATTTACAATATAGGAAATTAGAAAAGTAGTAGATGCATTTGTTTTTAGCGAGCTTGTGGTTGGTGGAAATGAGCAGCAAATCTTTACGAAATTGGGCTAATTGATAAAATGAATTTGAAACAATAAGAATTCGGTAGGCACACCTTACAGTGCAGCTTGTTTGATGACAAGACAGAGATATGGGGAATATTAGCTATTTTCCATTATTGAGGTGGCACCGCGATTTACGCCCTCACACAGAATACCTGTGTGAGGTTTTTTGTTGCTTATTATAAGAATAAGGAGAAATGTCCATGTTTAAACGATGGCGTCCCTAGGGATTGAATAGAAAAAATGAAATAAAGAAATGGAGAAAAAATATGAAAAATAAACGTTTAATGACTATTTTGGGCCTCTTGGCTATTTTGGTAATTGGTGGGATGGCTTATTCCAGCTTGAGTGGAAAGAGCAACGGATCTAAGACTGGCGACGATAGTAAGACAGTCAAGGTTGGTGTCTTGCAGTATGTTAGCCACCCTTCCCTTGATTTGATTTACAAGGGGATTCAGGACGGTCTAGCTGAGGAAGGCTACAAGGGTGACAAGATCAAGATTGACTTTATGAATGCTGAGGGCGATCAGAGTAAGGTCTCTACTATGAGCAAGCAGCTGGTGTCCAATGACAATGATGTGCTGATTGGGATTGCGACTCCGTCTGCGCAAGGCTTGGCTGCGGCTACTAAGGACAAGCCTATTGTCATGGGAGCTATCACAGATCCAGTCGGAGCAAACCTAGTGAAAAATCTGGAAAAGCCAGGTGGTAATATCACAGGTGTTTCTGACCACAATCCAGCCAAGCAACAGCTAGAGCTGATTAAAAAATTGACGCCAAATGTGAAAACAATCGGTGCCCTCTATTCTAGCAGTGAAGACAACTCCAAAGCTCAGGTAGAAGAGTT